>JBQTHU010000142.1:0-30634 GCA_052389535.1 Betaproteobacteria bacterium
TCGGCACTTACGTCATCGCGGGCGTGTGCGTCGTGATAGCCGGCGCCATGCCGGTGATGGAGGTGGTGCCCTTCGTGGCGAACGGGGCAGGGGCCGCGCTCACCGCTTTCGGGCTGGCCCTCGTCGCACACGACGGGCTGCTCGCGATCCTCGCGTTCGGTTTCACCGCGCTCACGCTCGGCTTCGTCCTTCACGGCCTGCTGTGACGGCTTCGGTAGCTGAGTGCACGTAGCGGGCCGCCGCAAAGCGACCCGCTGCGTAAGCTAGCGCGTGGCGACAAACTGCTTTGCACGCCGCATTTCAGAGCGGCTGGCAGCCGCGTCGCCACATTGCCTGATCAGTTGAGCGTAATACTCGCGGGCTTTGTCGCGATTGCCCGCGAGCTCCGCCGCTCTCGCCATTCCATACATGCTACGGAAGCGGTTGGGATCGGCCTTGTGTGACTGTTCGAACTGCGCCAAGGCGACCGATGCCTGCCCGAGATCGACCAGCAGTTCACCCAGCATCTCGCGCACGGGGATGATAGGCCCCGGCATCATGATGTGCTTCTCCGTCCGATCTTCGAGATCGGCCGCTGCCCGCAGCCCCTGAACCGCCTCCTGATCGCGTCCCTCTGCCCGGGCGATCCAGGCCGATACCGCTCTGGTCTGAATATCGAGCTGCGTGATCCAGTAGTCTTTTTTCTGCGCGATCATCGCTTCACGAAGCGCATCAAACCGCCCCAGTTCACTGCGCGCCGCTTCTGCATTGCCGCTTCGAGCGGCACCTACGCCGCGGGCAAATGCATTCACGGCCTCGGCTTCTGGAAAGTTGTTCCAGGCGAAGCTCTCGCGTGCAGGATGCAATGCGATCCGCGCAGCGCTGGCCCAGTCCCCGCGCTCGAGCGCGTAGCGGGCTGGCATCGCCGCGGATGCGTAGGCAACCTGGCGAACCTGCTCGTTTGGCTTGGGGTTGTTCAGGGCGTAGTTGAGATACCGCTTCGCTTCTTCGTCGCGTCCCAATTGCAGCGCGGCGTAGGCCATGTAGTCCAGCGAGTGGTACACGTCCCGATCGAGCCGGGATGCTGCCCGGGCTTTTGTATTCGTATCGATGGACTCCTGCCAGTAACCCGCTCGCGAGAAGATGTGTGAGGGCATGTGCAGGGCGTGCGGCGACGCCGGGGCGATCTTCGCGTAGCGTCGCGCCGCGTTGAGACCTCGCGCGGCGATCGGCGGAAAATCGTACGCGTGTATCAGGAAGTGGGCGGTCCCCGGATGATCGGGCTGGGCAGCGAAGAGTGCTTCCAGAATTTCCGCGCTGCGGAGCTGTTTGGTGTAGGTCTTGTCGTTGCGGTCCGCGGTCACTTGCAGCCAGAAAGCGTAAAGCACGGCACCTTCCTGATCTTCGGGATAGCGGCCGTGCAGCTGCTCCATCGCCTTCTCGTAAGCTGCGGCGCGCGTTTCGTACGGAACTTTCTCGTGGTCCCTGTAGAAAGCCTCCGCCGCATCGATGTAATCGCGCTCGCGTTGAGTCTTCGGTGCAAGGCTCTTGGCTTTCTCGATGGCTGCCCAGCCTTCCTTCTCGTTTTTCTTGCTGGGCCGGGCACCGAGCGGGTTGTCCATTCTGGCGATGGCGGTCGCCCAATAGACCATGGCGCAGCCGGGATCGGCCTCCAGGACGTGATTGAGGGCCTGCTCCACGCGCTGCCAATGAAAAGAGTACAGCGCAGCCGCCGCGGTGTTAAACCGTGTCTGCGCTTCGGCCGTGCAGGACACCGGGAAATGCACCGTGCCGAGTCCTTCTTGTCCCGAATGCGCCGTCCCATTCGTCGAAAACAGGAAGGAAACCGCGGCGACGGAGAGAATGAGGATGGATCTCATGGATGCCTCCGTTGGCGTTATTTCGGGGGAATCGCTGTTCCGCCCTTCCAATCCGCCGGCACGATCTCGAAGATGATTACTCGAACCGGAGCGCTGCTCTTGTTGTAGGCTGCGTTGGTAATGTGGCCTGCCTCGAAAAAGTAATCCCCGGTCTTGTAGACCATGGTCTTGCCTTCTTCGATAAACGTCAGTTCGCCGGACGCAATGTATCGAATTCCCGGCCCCGCGTGGTGATGCTCACCCGTGTATCCGCCGGGTTCGTAGACGGTCTCGGTTACTTGGAGCTTGTACTTGCCATTGATGTCAGTGAGGTGTCCGGCAATCACCCGATCCAGTTTTATCGCCGATTTGGAGCCCTTGCGGTCCACTTTCTGCTGGGCGGATGCGAAGCCGGCCATATGAACCAGAACAATGGCGGCAACAATCAGAGTGAGTCGCTTCATTATTCGTCTCCTGTGGGGTGTATCCCCTTGTGTCAGCGGCGAATTTCCGGTCAACCGAACTGGTCGGTGCCTGCGCTGCCGCAACGAGCGTCGGCACGTTGCCCAATTTATGGGTTTCGGCGGATCGGGTCCCGACGAAACGGCTACGCTTTGCCTATGGTTTTCCGTAGAAAGCGGGATTGAGATGGCGGCCAGCCTTGTTTACTATCCGTTGCTCAGTTTTGGTAGACCGACCATAGTGTCCACGTCCACGATCAGCCACGAGGCTTCAGCGGCGCAGCCGGTGTCGCGCATCGGCGAATGGTCGGTGCGTCCCGCCGCGAACGAGCTCGGCAGGAACGGCGACACTCTGCGACTCGAGCCCAAGGTCATGGAGGTGCTCATGCTCTTGGCGGAGCATGCCGGCGAAGTGGTGAGCCGGGAAGCGCTGCTGTCGGCCATCTGGCAGAACACCATGGTCGGGGACGATGCACTGACTCAGGCCGTCATCAAACTGCGGAAGTCCCTGCAGGACACCGCGCGCGCTTCCCGCTACATCGAAACCATTTCAAAGCGGGGATATCGACTGATTGCTCCGGTGGAGCGCCTTGGATCGCGTCAGCCGCAGACGGCGGCACCTACGGGTCCGGCTGTGCTCACGCAAGAACCGGTCCGGCGCTGGATGACTGGAGCACTCGCGGTCTCCTTGGGGCTCGTAGTGAGCGCGTGGATCGCCGTTCACATCTCAGCGCCTCAAGACACTGTGGGCAAGAGCGAGGCCACGATACTGAAAGATGCGGCCGACCCGTGGAACACGCTTCCCACCATCGTCATAACTCCATTTGAAACAGTGGCTGCCGATGGCGCGGAGAGCTATCTGGCTCGCGGGCTGGCAGCGGATCTGATGACCGATCTTTCTCGCCTGAACGGGCTACGCGTTATCAGCTTCCCGCGGCATGGGCTTTCACTGGAGACGACGCGCGAGCCGATAGCTCGCTACTCGCTTTCCGGAACCGTGCAACGCGTCTCGGAATCGCTGAGGATCAACGTGCGGCTGGTCGACAACGGCTCTAACAGACAGCTTTGGGCTAAGCGTTACGACAGACCGGTTAGTGATCTCAAAACGGTGCAGGAGGAAATCATCAGCCGTCTGCTGCAGGAACTCCCGGTCCAGGTGAGTGAAGCCGAGCGCCAGAGGCTGGCGCGCCGCTACACGCGCAACCCGGACGCGTACGAGTTTTTCCTTCGCGGCAAGGCGGCATTCCTGGCACGCCAGCCATCTGAGAACCTGATTGCACGCGAGATGTACCAGAAGGCCATCGATCTCGACCCCACATTTGCACGTGCCTACGCCGGCTTGGCATTGACGCATGCGGATGACTACCGGAATCAGTGGACGAACGACGGGCAGCAGTCGCTCGCCAAGGCATTGCAGCTCGCGCAGAGTGCTTTGCGCATGGATCCGGACATCCCGGACGTCTATGCGGTACTGGGCTATGTTCATGCAATGCGGCTTGACTATAAGGAAGCGGTCAAGGTCCTGACCAAGGCGATCGAACTCGATCATTCCTACGCCGACGCCTATGCCTACCTGGGTGCTTTCTACGTGCACATGGGCCAGCCTGATAAGTCTATCGCACTGTTGCGAACGGCGATGCGCTTGAACCCTGAAAGCGGTTTTATCTACTTCGTAGTGCTAGGGCGCGCGTACCTGTTTCAAGGCGATACCGGGCAGGCAATGGTCAATCTGCGGGAAGCGATCAACCGCAATGCGGGCGACCTTGAAGCACGGGTCTTCATGGCGGCTTCAATGGTGGCCGCGGGAGATGTGCTCGCTGCACGCTGGGAGGCGGAGGAGATACGTGCGATTCAGCCGGAATTTACCGCCAGGCGCTGGCTCCAAACCTATCCCATGAGCGATGCCCGGCAGCGGGAAACGCTGCTGTCGCTGCTCACACAACTCGGCTTGTAGCCGATTCAGAAAATTTCAACGCGGGCTTGTCGATATCCCGCTTACCCGTTCGACCAGGCAGTGAGCGGCGTGCTTTTTGCACTTCATATTTCCGGAGAAGGAGACTGAAGCATGAGATTCATGATCATTGTCAAGGCAACCCGGGACTCGGAAGCCGGCGTGATGCCGGACGAGAAGCTGGTCTCCGACATGGCGGCCTACCACGAGGAGCTGCAGAAGGCCGGCATGCTGCTGGACGGGTCGGGACTGCAGCCGACCTCCAAGGGTTGGCGTGTCAAGTACAGCGGGGGAAAGCGCACCGTGGTTGACGGACCTTTTACGGAGACCAAGGACCTGATTGCGGGCTACACGCTCATCCAGGCGAAGTCGCGGCAAGAGGCAGTCGAGTGGACCAGGCGCTTTCCGAATCCCGCCATCGGCGGCAAGGATTGCGAGATAGAAGTCAGGCAGCTCTTCGAGCTGGAAGATTTCGAGCCCGCGCTCGGCAAGGAGTCGGAGGCGCTCGCCCGCATTCGGGAGACGGAGATCGGCAAGAAAAATGATTGAGTCGCCAGCAAGGAGCCCACCGTGCAAAACATCACGCCCTGCCTCTGGTTCGATGATGAGGCCGAAGAGGCCGCCCGCTTCTACACGTCCATCTTCCCCGATTCGAAGATGGGCAAGATCTCCCGTTATGGGAAGGAAGGCTTCGAGATACACGGGAAGCCCGAAGGAACGGTCCTGACGATTGAGTTCGAGATCAACGGCCAGACGTTTACCGCGCTCAACGGCGGGCCGGTGTTCAAGTTCAACGAAGCGATTTCGTTCCAGGTCTATTGTGAGACACAGGAAGAACTCGATCGCATCTGGAACAAGTTATCCGAGGGTGGAGACGAGAAGGCGCAGCAATGCGGCTGGCTCAAGGACCGGTTCGGCATGTCGTGGCAGATCATTCCCTCGGTGCTGCCGCAGATGCTGACCGACAAGGACGCTGCGCGATCGGGCCGGGTGATGAAGACGCTGCTCCAGATGAAAAAGCTCGATATCGCGCGTCTCGAGCAGGCCTACCAGCAACGCTAACCCGCGTCAGTAAAGAATCGAGGGCAGGAACGCCCCTTTCGGTTCCTCATACGGGCCCATGGTCATCAGCGTCATGGGCATGACGATGCGCAATCCGTGCTGCAGGCACCAGCGCATGAGCGCCGCGTTGCGCGTGGGAACCAGGAATCCCGGGCCGCCGTAGGAAGGCGCCGCTGCGATCAGCGCCTGCAGGTCTTCGTCGGTCTCGCCTACGGCATGCCCGAAAAAACCGATGCCGGTGCTGTAGCCGGTGAGGCGCGAGCCGCGCACGACGACCATCGCCGTGCCTTCATCCAGAGCCGCGCGCAGTGCGCCGGCGCGCGCGTGGCCGTGTATCGCGCGGCAGAGCGCGTTCGCGGCGTCGAGGTCGGCTGCCGTAGCGTTGCGCACCGCCCGGCCTTCCAAGCGCACGTCCGGCACCGCGCCTTGCATCACCGACAGCGGCTCGCGCGCCGTGAATCCGAGCCGGGTGTAAAGCGACAGCGAGCGGTTGTGATAAGCCGCCTGCACCAGCCGGACGGAAGGCAGCGCCTCCTTGAACGCATGATCGAGCACGCTTTCCATCAGCTTGCGGCCGATGCGGCTGTTTTGCACCGCCGGATCGACGGTGATCGGCCCGACGCCCGCGACGGGGTAATCCTTCCATAGAAAATTGCTCCCTACCACACGGCCGTCCACCTCCGCCACTACGCCGTGTACGTCGGGACGCGAGGCCATGTACTCGAACAGGCCGATGGCGGTTTGCGGATCGGGGAAATCGGGCGGGAACGCGTGCTGCTCGGCAATGGTCTTGAACGCTTTGTAGCAGATGTCACCCGCAGGCCGGGCGTCCGCACGTTGAGGTTCACGCAAATTGAGGTTCATCAGGCTTCCGACAGGCTCCAGTAGGCGCTATGCGAGTCTATGGAGTCCGTGTTTCGGGATGATGCCCGATACTAACCGAATTGTTTCAGCGGCGTAACGGCACCTGAGCAGCGACTGTACTGCGGGCGTGTCGGCCGTTGATGTCGAAATCACCCGGTTCCACTCGACCAGGCGATGAGTACCGTGCGCCCGATGTGCCCGCCCGCTGAAACTCAGCGTTACACGCGTGAAAAAATCCTGAAGCGGGCGGGCGTTATATTGGACGCGAAAAGGAACGATCGCAGATGCCGCTCCCGACTTACATCCTGTGGTGCCCTTCCACGGAGATTCCCCGCTCACAGACGAGGCAGGACCAGACCCGGAACGATGGTGGCTCAGGAGGCGTCCGGATAAAGCGTGCCGCTCCCCGGCGTGCCATCCGTCGCACAACCACGACTGGCGGGCCGCGATTCACGAAACAGCGCTGAAGTTCAGCGGCGATGGCCCGAGCCATGCGCTATCGGAGCGGTGACGCACTACCTGATTCCCAGCTTGTGATCCAGCGCGAGCGGGCCCGCGCCCCGGCCGATGAGATAGAGCATCAGCGCGGCCCACGAGAGATGCGTCGGCCAGGCATCCGGATAGACGAAGACCTGGATCACCGCCGTCATTCCGAGGAGGGCGAGTGCCGACAATCGCGTGAACAGTCCGAGCACCAGCAACAAAGGAAAGAGATGCTCGGCGTAAGTCGCCAGATGCGCCGCGAGTTCCGGCGGCAGCAGCGGCACTTTGTATTCCTCCCGGAACAGCGCGTAGGCGTTGTCCGTGAGCGTGAGGAGGCCTTCCACCTTGGTGCGGCCGGAATAGAAGAAGATCGCAGCGATCGCAAACCGTGCCGATAGCGCGAGCAGCCCGTGAGTGATGAGCGCGCTGAACACATCGGCCGCGCGGTTCCAGGTGCTGCGCAGGCCCGCTTCCGGCGCGTTGGCGATGGGTGCGGAGACTGGATTCATCTCGTGCTCTCCTTGATCGTTGGCATGGTTTCGCGTTGCAGCGCGCCGAAGGCGCCCGCCTCGAGCAGCGAGGCCATCAGCCTCGTCAAATCAATGTCGCGGTTTGCTCCGAGCGCCGCTTCGATCCCCACGGCGATGCTATCGCCCGCGGCGCAGGCATCGAGAAAGGCGCATCCGGCAGCATCCAGCCCGATCCATCGAACGCCGTCGTCCGGACGCGTGATCAGGGCGCCTTCAGCGCGCCAGTCGATTTCCAGCGCTTCGAACTGCGCTTCGCGATTGCGCGACCATATCGTGTAAACCGGGGCCTCCGCGAACCAGCGCCAGCGCGCCGCCGGGTGGGGACACAGGATGGCTTTGCCGAGTTCGTCTGCCGGGTAGCAAGCGAGCGCTGCGGGATCGAGCGGCCTGGCGTCGCGCGCGCAGTGAGATTCGGTCCAGTAGCGGTCCAGGCGGGCGACCTCGGCGAGATAGGGCAATTCGGCGGCGGGCGCGAAGCCCGCCAGAAAATCGGGGAAGCCCTCGCCGTACCGCAGGAGCATCGGCGCGCGCGGCGGGCTCGTTCGCACGTAATGTGCGGCGGCGGCGCGGAACCACTCGTCGCCGACCAGCCGCGCAACAGCCGGGTAATTCGCCTGCAGCGCGTCGATGCATCCCTTCATGACGGTATTGCGGTAGACGGCAAAGCCGGGCTGCCCGGTCACGGCGGCGATTTCAGGCGACGAGGCCTGCGTGTCGAGCAAGGCCTGCGCCATGTTGTCCTGAAACTGCCCGAGCGCGATGCGCATCACGCCGCCTCCGCCATCGGCTGGCGCAGCACGTTCTCCGCGCACTCGCGCTCCGCAGCCAGCGTCTCGAACGACGGCAGGTTCCCATCGCGCTCGATCAACGTCGGCCGCGACCCGATGCGCGCGATCAGCCGCCGGTACAGGGCCCAGACCGCGGGTGCGACCGGCGCATCGTGCGAATCGATCAGCAGGCCGGCGCCCGGTTGGCTGTCCTGCGAGTGACCGGCGAGGTGAATTTCCGAGATGAGCGCGGCCGGGAAGGCGTCCACATAATCCGCGGCCGAGTAGCCCATGTTGTGCGCGCTCACATGCACGTTGTTGACATCGAGCAGCAGCGTGCAGCCGGTGCGGCGCGCAATCTCGGAGAGAAAAGCGATCTCGTCCCACTCATGGCCTGCGATGCTGACGTAGTGCGACGGATTCTCTATCGCGATCGTCCGGCGCAACGCGTCCTGGGTGCGCGCGATGTTGCCGGTGATCCGCGTCAGCGCCTCGCTGGTGCGCGGAAACGGCAGGAGGTCAGGGTAATAGCTGCCGCGCCAGGCAGACCAGGCGAGATGCTCCGAGACCAGCGCAGGTTGCAGGCGGCGCACCAGCTCCGCAAACCGGGCAAGGTGCGCCTCATCAGGGTCGGAATCGGCTGCAAGCGACAGCGCGACGCCGTGCAGCGAAACGGGGTGCCGCGCGCGGATCGTTTCCAGCCACGCCAGGCGCGGGCCACCGTCGACCATATAATTTTCGGGATGAACCTCGAACCACAGCCCGTCCGCCGCGCGATTGAGCGCCGCCTCGTAGTGCTGAGGCTTGAGGCTCAACCCGGCGGTCAGGACGGTTGCCATGATTTCGAAGCGAAGCGCTCAGCTCTTGACGGTTGTGAGCGATCCCGTGCCCTTGGGCGTTTCCATCTTGGTGCAGGTCCCCTTGGCGACGTACTTCCAGGCGTTGCCCTGATAGTCGACCTTGGACGTACCGGCACAACTCGTGCCCGGCCCCGCGGCGCAGTCGTTCTTGCCGGCGAGCGAGACGCCGTAGCAGCGCTCCTTTTCGCCCTTGATCGATGCACCCTTGTCCTGTGCGAGCGCCGCACCCGAGACGAGGGCGGCGAGGGCGATGGCGCTGACGGTGAGGTGTCGGGAATTCATAAGCAGGCTCCTTTGTCGATTGAGATGGACGCCGCGCGACTGGCGACGGACTTGCCCACGCGGTCGTAAGCTAGTTCGAAGCCGAATGACAAACGGTTACAGCGTCGGGCACAATCGGCGCACCGAAATAATGCGCGCCGGGCCTGTAACCGCGGCGCCGTCTCAATCGAATAGGAAAGAGCAGGCCGGGTGGCGGCAGTTGAAGAGCGGCTGAGGGACTTGCTGGCGCAGGGGCTTGCCGGTGACGGCAGGGCCTACCATGTTTTCCTGCGCGAGCTGAGCGCGCACCTGCGTGCTTTCCTGCGCGCGCGGCTCATCCGGCTGCCCGACGAAGTGGAGGACCTGGTGCAGGAGACATTGCTCGCCATACACAACCAGCGCCATACTTACGACGCCGGCCAGCCGCTGACGGCGTGGGCCCATGCGATCGCGCGCTACAAGCTGATCGACATGCTGCGGCGGCGTGCGGCGCGCGATGCGCTCAACGACCCGCTGGATGACGAGGCGCAACTGTTCGCTTCATCCGATATGGAAGCGAGCGATGCGCGGCGCGATCTCGCCAGACTGCTGGAACGGCTGCCGGACCGGCATCGGTTGCCGATCGTTCACGTCAAGCTCGAAGGTTTGTCCGTGACCGAGACGGCGCGCCTGACGGGCATGTCGGAGGCCGCGGTGAAGGTGGGTGTGCATCGGGGGCTGAAGGCGCTTGCGGCGCTGATACGCGGTGAACGATGAGAACGGATGAACTCGTATCCCTGCTGGCGAGCGGCGAAACCGCGGTGGAGCCGCGTGCCGTCGAGCGGCGGTATGCGATCGCGCTCGGGTGGGGCGCGTTTGGTGCAACGCTGTTGATGGCGCTAGTGCTCGGCGTGCGCCCCGATATCGTCGCGGCCGCGCGGTTGCCGATGTTCTGGGTGAAGCTCGCCTTTCCGGCGACATTGCTCGTAGGAGCCCTTCTGGCGACGGCGCGACTGTCCCGGCCCGGCGCGCCGCTCGGCCGTGCCACGGCCCTGCTCCTCGGGCCCGTGGCCGTCATGTGGCTGATCGCCTTCATCGCACTGATAAGCGCTGCCCCGGGCGAGCGCGACAAACTCGTTTTTGGCGACACCTGGACCGAGTGCCTGATCAGCATTACGGTCTTGTCGGCCCCCGCCTTTGCCGCGGTGCTCTGGGCGATCAGGGGACTTGCGCCGACGCGGCTCGCGCTCGCGGGTGGCGCAGCGGGGCTCCTCGCCGGGGCGGTGGGAGCCGTCGCCTACGCGCTGCACTGTCCCGAAATGGCCGCACCTTTTCTGGGTATCTGGTATCTCCTCGGCATGCTCATTCCTGCAGCGGCGGGCGCACTTCTTGCTCCAAAGCTGCTGCGTTGGTAAGCCTTCGGAAGGATTTCAATATGCGCGCGCTATGTTGTCTGGTCCCTGTCACTTTTTTATGGCTCTCGGCCGGCGCGCACGCGGCAGAAGGGCTGGTCACCGCCAGGAGCCCGCACAGCGTGAAGGAAACCATCGATCGCATGGAAACCGCTGCCAAGTCACGGAAACTCAGCGTCTTCCTGCGCCTGGATCATGCTGTGGGCGCAACGAAAGTCGGCAAGACGCTGCGCCCCACGGAGTTGCTGGTCTTCGGCAATCCGCAGGGCGGCACGCCGCTCATGGAGTGCGCGCAGACCGCGGGAATCGATCTGCCGCTCAAGGTGCTGGCGTGGGAAGATGCGGGCGGGCAGGTATGGCTTTCCTATAACGATCCGAAGTTCCTGGCGGACCGGCATGGCGGCAAGGAATGCGGCCCGGTAGTGGAAAGCCTGCGCAAGGCGCTGAGCGGGCTGGTCAGCGGCGCATTGAAGTGATTGCCGACGCATTGAAGCGGTCGTGATGGTCCGAGGCCTGGTTGTACTCGTGGCCGGGTTGGCAGGGGCGGTCGGCGCGATCCCCGTCTTCGCGCAGTTCGACCATCAGCATGGCAGGTGGACCGGGCTGCTCGCCAGGCACGTAGTGCTCATCGACGGCGGCAAGGGCTCGCGGGTTCGTTATGACGCGCTCGCGCGGGAACGCGCCGCCCTGAAGCTATATCTGGAGTCGCTCTCCAAAGTTACCGAGCAGGAATTCAGGAGCTGGACCAAGCCCCAGCAACTGGCGTTCCTTATCAATGCCTACAACGCGGCGACCGTCGAAAAAATCCTGATGCGCTACCCGGACATCAAATCGATCTGGGACTTCGGGCGTCTCTTCGGGCATCCGTTCAAGGACCGGTTCATCCGGCTGCTCGGGCGGGAGATGAGCCTGGACAACATCGAGCATGACACGATCCGCGCGGATGCCGCATACGAGGACCCGCGCATCCATTTCGCGGTGAACTGCGCCGCGGTGAGCTGTCCCATGCTGCGCGAGGAAGCGTATGTGGCGGATCGGCTGGAGAAGCAGCTCGAAGAGCAGACGGTGCGCTTTCTCTCGGATCGCTCGCGCAACCGCTACAGCGCGAAAGCGGGCGCGCTGGAGGTCTCGAAGATCTTCGATTCGGCGCCCTGGTACGGCGGCGATTTCAGGCGGGGCTGGAAGGGCTACACCTCGCTCGAGCAGTTCTTCGCCAGCTATGCCCATCTGCTCGCCGACGACCCGGCGCCGCAGAACCTCATCCGCGATCGCCGCGCGCCGCTGCGATTCCTGGACTACGACTGGCGCCTCAACGACGCCGGGAGGTAATACGTTTTGTACGTCGCCTCGCAAGGCGGTTGCCATGGCGGCGTTCTGGACTGTATAGTCCCGAATTCGTAGCTGAGGCAGCCATGGCCCGACCCCGAGCATTCGATTCCGACGACGCGCTCGAACGCGCGATGCAGGCGTTCTGGGCGAAGGGCTACCGCGCGACCTCGCTCGACGCCCTGTGTGCGGCGACCGGCTTGAGCCGGTCGAGCCTCTACGCGGCATTCGGGGGCAAGCGGGCACTGCTGCACCGCTCGCTCGACCGTTATGAAGAACAGGGCGCGGCCCGCATCTCGGCCGCGCTGGCCCGGCCGGGGCCGGTGCGGGATGCGATCGCCGGATTCATGAATGACCTGATCGACCGCATCGCCGAAGGGCCGGGGCGGCGTGGCTGCTTCATCGGGAATTGCGCCGCGGAGCTAGCCCGCAACGACCAGGCGACCGCGGCACGGGTGCGGCGCAGCCTTGCGCGCGCCGAGGGCCTGTTCCGCGATGCGCTGGTCCGGGCCCGTGCGCGCGGCGAGCTGTCGCGGACGGCCGATGAGGATGCGCTCGCCCGCTTCCTCGTGTCCGGTATCCAGGGGCTGCGCCTCGTCGGAAAGGCGAATTCGGATCGCGCGATGCTGAAGGGCATCGCCGAGGTCATGTTGCGGTGCCTGGACGCGTGAATTCCCGGGTATCATTTACCAGAAAGGAGTTTTCCATGCCTCGCCTCGCCCCTCTGCCGGTCGACGCTGTCCCGGAAGTCAACGATATTTTTGAAGGCATCAAGGCTTCCGGACATTACATCCCGAACAGCCAGCTCATCCTGCAGCGCAAGCCCAGAATCCTGCGTGCGCTGCGCGCGCTGAGCAGCGCGGTATTCGATCCGCAAGGCGAAGTCGGCGTGGGCCTGAAGCGCATACTGGGCTACGCCGCCTCACGCACCCACGGCTGCCATTACTGAATGGCGCACAACGCCGGAGGGTCGCTCCGGGCCGGTGTCAAGGACGAGAAGCTCGCCGCCGTGTGGGAATACAGGACAAGTCCACTCTTTACGGAGGCCGAGCGCGTCGCGATCGAGTTCGCCATCGCTGCGGCGGCGCAGCCGAACGACGTGTCGGACGAACTGTTCGAGCGCATGAAGCTGCATTGGTCGGAAGGTCAGATCGTCGAGATCGTGTCGCTGATTGCCTTCTTCGGTTTCATGAACCGCTACAACGACACGATGGCGACGCCGCTGGAGGACGAGCCGGCCGAGGTGGCGGCGAAACACATCGCCGCGCACGGCTGGACCATCGGCAAGCACGGCGCCCGCGCGTGATCGCACGGGCGGTGCCATAGTGGGCGGCATGATCGAAGAGTTGGCATCGCTCGACGCGCTGGTGCTCGATCTGCTCGAGTGGATCGGCCCGCAGGCCAAACCTTATCGCGAAGTGATGGACGCCTGGCGCACATCCTGCCCGCGCCTGCCGGTGTGGGAGGATGCCAGCGAGCGCGGCTTCCTCGAGTACCGGCCGAACGGCGCCGAGACCCTGGTCGCCGTCAGCGTCCTCGGCGCGAGATTTCTCGCAGCGCGCCGGCCGTAACAATCACCAGGTCGGCGGCTTGGGGTTGTCGCGCGACTTCTCCAGCGTATCGTGGCGCGCGTTGGGGTCCCGCGGGCGCGAGCGGCCGCCGGGCGGAATCTGGTCCATGTCGTGGTACAGCTCGACGTGGTAGCCATCCGGATCGAGAAACTCGACGCTGGTGTGGCCGCCCATGGCGCGCCGCCCCTCCCACACGATCGGAATGCCGCGTTCCTGGAGATACGCGCGCACTTCGAACAGCTCATCGAGCGTTTCGACCTGGAACGCGAAGTGGTGCAGGCGAACCGCGCCCTTGGACGGCATCTCCGCTTTTTCTCCGTCGGAGGGAAAGAGGCCGATCGTGTGATGGTCGCCCACGGCCGTCAGGAACACGCCGCCCGCGGTCGCGTTGTCCGAAACGCGGAAGTTCAGCACCTCTGTGTAGAAGCGCATCGAACGCTCGAGGTCGCGCACCTGCAGAACGACGTGACCGAGCTTCCTGATGCGGACCGGACTGGGACGCTGGGCCGGCTTTACGGAAACCGGGGCCTCGACTTGATCCATACGATTTACCTCCTCAATGTGGTGCGGGCATGCCATCAACGGAGCTTGGTGTGGTTCGACCAGCGCCGCAGGACGGTAGTATAACGCCCGGCAGCCGGGGCCGCGCCTTCCATATCAGACTGTTGCGAAGCGTCCCGGGTTCGCATAGATTGCCGGTTGCTTGTGGGCGCCCGTGAGGTCGCCGAGGTCGATGCACAATTCCGATGGAGGAGACATGAAGAAGTACGGGCTGATAGCCGTGATCCTTGGACTTTCACTGGCGGCAGGCGGCGGACACGCCCAGCAGAGCTACCCGACCAAGCCGATCCGGCTGATCGTGCCCTTCCCGGCGGGCGGCCAGACCGACGTCGTGGCGCGCACGATTTCACTGAAGCTCGCCGAAGCGTTCGGACAATCGGTGGTCGTGGACAACCGGCCGGGCGCGGCAGGCAGCATCGGCGTGGAACTGGCGCTCAAATCAGCCGCCGACGGCTACACCATGCTGCAGATCTCGACGAGCTACGCGGCCAACGTCGCGCTCTACAAGCTTGCTTACGATCCGGTGAAGGATGTCGAGCCCGTCATCATGATCGGTGAAATCGCGAACATGGTGACTGTCAATCCATCGGGTCCGTTCAAAAGCGTCAAGGAACTGATCAACTACGCCAAGACGAATCCCGGCAAGATCAATTTCGCCTCGGGCGGCACCGGCAGCGGTAATCATCTTTCCACCGAGGAGTTTGCCCAGATGGCCGGGATCAAGATGACGCACGTGCCGTACAAGGGCTCCACCGCCGGCGTGACCGAACTCATGAGCGGCCAGATCCAGCTCATCTTCAGCGGCATCACCGGGATGCTCGCGCACCACAAAGCGAAGCGCGTGCTTGGCATCGCGGTGACCAGCGCGAAGCGGAACCGGGCTGCGCCCGATCTTCCGGCCGTGGCGGAAATCATTCCCGGTTTCGAGTCGGTGAGCTGGTCCGCCATCCTCGTGCCGAAGGGGACGCCCAAGCACATCATCGCGCGCTGGAATACCGAGCTCAACCGCATCCTCAAGATGCCCGACGTCCAGGCGCGCATGGATTCGATCGGCCTCGACGTATCCGGCGGCACGCCCGATCAGATGCGCAAGATTCTCATCCAGGACATCGAGAAATGGAAGCGGGTGGTCAAGGCCGCCAACATCCAGCTATAAGGCGGTGCCGCGGCCCCGTTGGGAGATCTGACGCGCGCGAGTAATCAGCACTTCTGTCCGCATTCGGGACAGAACCTGGGATCTTCCCTCGGTCTCGGTGCGGCATGTGACGCAGTATGTCCGCCTTTCCTTGGGCTATCGTCTGCGGCGTTACTTCAGTGTTGCCGCGATCTGGCGGATCTCCTCGGGCTTGCGCTCGCCCGCGAGCGGCGTGCCGGGCATGAGGTGTTTTCCCATGGCAAGCCCGCCGATGAGGACCGGCTCGTAGCCGATCTGGCGGATCAGCGGCGCCGCCACGGCGAATGCCTTGGCATCATCGCTCGCGACCGGCATGCCCATGCGCTCGCCCTGCTGCTCGTGCGCCGCGCCCATCCGTGCATAACCGACGGCGTTGAAGGCGCGCACTATCCGCGCCCCCGGGAGCAGTTCCTGCGAAGCGACGCCGGCGCCTTTTTCGCGGGCCCACTTCGCGATGTCGCCGTCGCGCGCGAGAATCGGATTCGAAGCATCGATCACGATCTTGCCCTTGACCAGCTCGCCGAGTTCCTTGCCTACGTCGGGAAGCGCGCGATAGGGCACCGCCATCAAAAGCACGTCGCCGAATGCGGCAGCCTCGCGCGGTGTGCCCGCGCGGGCATTGGGCCCGAGGTCCGCGGCGAGTTTCTTGTCGTTTTCCAGTGTGCGCGAAGAGAACATTACTTCGTGGCCCGCTTTCACCCACACGCCGCCCAGCGTGCCGCCGATTCTCCCCGAGCCGATGACGCCGATCTTCATTTTTGCACTCGCCGCATGCGCGATGCGCGCTGCGAACGGCAATCCGTTCAGACCGGCGAGCGCCGCCGCGGCGCCGGCCGCTTTCAGAAAGTTGCGCCGTGGTTTCGTGCGATTCGCTTTCATGATGGTCTCCGAGAATAAGTGGGTCGTGGTCAGGCGGCGGGAAGGCTCTCTACCAGTTCGATCATCCGTTTCCTCATGGCAGTGTCCGGAAGCCGGCATTCGAAAGTGTTCGTGACGCCGATGTAGCGAACACGTCCTTTTTCCTTGTATTCCCGGAGTATCGGAAGCCGGGTGCGGACGTCGCCCATGTTGTGCACGATTCCTGCGTTTTTCCGGCCTGGCGCTCAGGCGGTTTTTGGTGCGACCCCGACAGCCGTGCCTTCGGGCTCGCGCACCGCGCGGTTGCGCTGCGCGTGGCCCAGCCACAGGCCGAGCGCCATCCACACCATCGCCAGCGGCACCAGCACCCAGGCGAGCGCGGCGAGTCCCATGCCAAGCCGTCCCAGCATGCCTTCCGCCTGCGCGCCGATCACATCGCCCGCCCGATACACGAAGGTGTCGATGAACGCTTTGGCCTTGTAGCGGTCGCTGCGGGGGACGATGGTGAAC
Source organism: Betaproteobacteria bacterium (assembly GCA_052389535.1). Taxonomy (GTDB): domain Bacteria; phylum Pseudomonadota; class Gammaproteobacteria; order Burkholderiales; family SG8-41; genus DSOT01. The sequence goes on from JBQTHU010000142.1 coordinate 16,469, forward strand.
AGCGTCTCGCGGGCGGGGCGCATGATGCCGCGCTGCACGGCGCGGAACGACGCTTCGAACGCGATCAGCGCCGCCAGCGTGCCCATGATCGCCAGCCCGATGAAGCCCAGCGCCACGGTGACCGGCAGAATCGCGAGCGTGACGGCGACGCCGAGCCGCCGCATGAGATGACCCGTCACGATCGCCTGCAGGACGAGCGTGGCAATCTGCGAGATCATGTCGATCTGCGCGAACGTCGCGGTGCGCACGTCGAGATCGGGATTGAGCGCCGCCACCATCTGCAGGCGCGTGAAGTACACGAACGTCGCCATCACCGCGAGAATCAGCACGTAGGCGCAGATGCCGAGCAGGTAGGGTGACTGGAACACCGCGCGAAAACCTTCCCACGCGCTGCCGCCGATCAGCGCGTCGCTCGACAGCCGGGGATCGCCGGCATCCGAACGATCCGTGCGCAGCCGCGTAAACCACCACGCGGCGCCGATCGCGAGCAGCAGAAATCCCGCCGCGATCGGCAGCAGCGTCGCGGTCCCGAGCGGCTTCGCGAGCATGCTCGCAAGCCACGGGCCGAAGATCGCGCCCAGCGTGCCGCCGACCGCGATGGCGCCGAAGAGCCGCTTGCTCTGCTCGAGCGAAAAGCGGTCCACCATCAGCGCCCAGAAGAGCATGGTCGCGAACAGGTTGAACACGCTGAACCAGACGTAGAACACCTGCCCGGTGCGCTCGCCGATTGCCGCGGGCGCGAGCTTGAGCAGCACGTAAAAGCCGATCAGGCCTGCCGCGAAGAAAAGGTAAGTCGCGTTGACGAACACCAGCCTGCGAAACCGGCTCACGAGCAGGCCGAACACCGGATTCACCAGCAGCGTGACCACGACCGTTCCGATGAACAGCCAGCGGATCGCTTCGATGCCGCGCTGCATGCCGAGCGCCTCACGCGCCGGCCGCACCACCATCAGCGCCGTCAGCACGCAAAAGAAGAAGAGTGCGGCGACCAGGCTCGGCGCGACTTCATCGCGTCGGAGGTTGATAAAACGCTGCAGAAAACCGGTCATTGCAAGGCGTACCGCTGATCGGCAATGCGGCATATTACCTTAGCGGCATTCCGTCGTAGCGCCGGTTGTTGGCGCGTTACCTACTGTTACGATTGAGCGTCGCCGCAGGGGTTAGAATCCGGCTTGGAGTGCAACTCGATGGCGACCCGAGCCCACATTCTGACCAGGCTGCGCAGATTCTTCCTGTCTCTGCCGTTTCTGATCGTTGCCGGATTGCTGGTCCTGTACGCGCTCGCCGGTTTTTTCCTCGCGCCGTACCTGATCAGGCGCGAAATCCCGCGCTTCGCGCAGGAAAAGCTGGGTGCGCAGGCGGCGCTCGCGGAGGCGCGCGTCAATCCGTTCCTGTTGACCGTTGAGCTCAAGGGTTTTCGCCTGGCCGAGGGCGAGAAGCAGCCGCTCCTCGCTTTCGACCGTTTCTTCGTCGATCTGGAGGCGGGCAGCCTTTTCCGCCGGGCATGGACGTTTGCCGACATAGCCGTCGAGCGCCCGGTGCTCGCGCTCGACATCGACCCGCAAGGCGAGCTCAACCTCGCTCGCGTGATCGGGCGCCTCGGCAGGCAGGACGCCAAGCCGCCGCAACAAGCCGAAGGCAAGGAGGCCCCGCCACGCGTGGTGATTCGCCGCGCCTCGATCGCAGGCGGGGGCATGACGCTCACCGATCGGTCGGACGCGACAGTGGCGCGCGCGGCGATCGATCCGATCGCGTTCGAGCTGCACGATATCTCGACCTTGCCCGACCAGCGGGGCAGCTACACGCTAACAGCGCGCCTGCCGGCGGGCGCCACACTGTCGTGGCGCGGGAATCTCTCGCTGCAGCCGATTGCATCGAGCGGGGAGATCGGCGTGAAGGATCTCAAACTCGCCACGCTCTGGAATTTTCTGCGTGACGAACTTGCGGTCGAAGAGCCGGGCGGCGCGCTGACGCTCGGGCTGCGCTACGACATGAGCTATAGCGGCGGGGCGCTGCAGGCCGCGGCCAACGCCGTCACGCTGCGTGCGAAGGAGCTTTCCGTCACCCGGCGCGGCGAAAAATCTCCGATTCTTGCGCTTGCGGAGATCGATCTGCCCAACGGCACGATCGATGTTGCGAAGCGATCGGTGCATTTCCCGGCGTTCAAGCTGCGCGGGGGAAATCTGGCGCTGGCCATCGATGCCGACGGCGCGTTGAACTGGCAGGGTGTGCTCCGCGACGACGAAGCGAAACCCAAACCGACGCAGAAACCGGAGAGCGTAAAACAGGCGCCGTGGCGAGTCGCGCTCGACCAGGTACGGGTGGAAAATCTGGCGCTGCGCTATGCGGACGCCTCGCGCCAGCGTCCGTTGCTCGTGGAAACGGACGGCGCCACGCTCGAACTCGGCATGACGCTCGAGACCGGCGATGCGATGAGGCTTGCGCTGGAGAAGATCAGCCTGGAGCTTGCCAAGCCGCGCATCGGCACGATCGACGGGGCGTCGCCCGACATCGCGTTCGATACAGCGCGCGTCAGCGGAGGAAGGTTCGAACTCGCCTCCCGATCCGCTTCGATCGAAGCCGTACAGATGAGCGGTGGCGCGACGCGCGTCGAGCGCGAGGCGAGCGGCGCATTGCCGATCACCGAATTGTTCGCTGCGAAGACCGGCAAGCCGGATGAGGGCGATCCGTTCGATTTTTCGATCGGACGGGTGGAACTCTCGCAACATGCCATCAGCGTGAGCGACAAGGGCACCGAGCCCGCGATCGGTTACGACCTGGTCGAAACCGCGCTCAAGGTGGAGGACATTTCGGCGACCGGCAAGGCACCGATCAAGTTCGATGTGGACTCGAAGATGACGCAGGGCGGTAGCCTGCGGCTGGCGGGCTCGTTCGACAGGGAGCGGGTGCGTGCGGAAGGAAAGCTGGAGGTCTCGCGTCTTGCCTTGCTGCCCCTCGAGCCGCTGCTCGCACGCCGCGTCATCCTGAAACTGGCATCCGGCACCGCCTCGGCAAACGGCCGCTTCACCTGGAGCGGGGAAGGCAAGGAGCCGGGGGTGCGCTATGTGGGCACGGCGGCCATCGAGGGGCTGCGTTTGAACGAGCCGAATGGCGAGCGCTTTCTTTCGTGGACGACGCTCGAGGCGACTCGCATGCGGCTCGATTCCGGGAGAGGGCGCTACGCGATCGAGGACATGCGCCTGGTGGAGCCGGGCGCGAAGCTGGTCATCAACAAGGATCGCAGCGTCAACGTGGGCGATATATTCCGCCAGCCGGACGAGCCGGCCCCCAAACCTGCGGCGGGCGATGCTGTCCCCAAACCTGCGACGGGTGACGCGGCGGCACCTCCCGATGCGAAAGGCGAGCCGCGTTTCAATGTCGCAGTGAGACGGGTTAGAGTGGAAAAGGGCGCGCTCGATTTCGCCGACCTGAGCCTGGTGATTCCGTTCGCGACGCAGATCCGCGATCTGGGCGGTTCCATCATCGGGCTGTCGGCGGAGCCGGGGACGCGTGCCGGCGTCAAGCTTGAAGGCCAGGTCGAGGATTATGGACTGGCGCGCGTCAACGGCACGATCAATCTCTTCGAGCCGAAGGCGCATACCGATTTGAGCGTCATCTTCCGCAACGTGCACATGACGCCGCTGAGCCCCTATTCCGTCACGTTCGCCGGACGCCGGATCGCCTCGGGCCGGCTCTCGCTCGACCTGCAGTACAAGCTGAACAACAGCCAGCTCCTGGGGGAAAACAAGATCCTGCTCGAGCAGTTCACCCTGGGCGAGCGCGTGGAAAGCCCAACGGCGGTCAATCTCCCGCTCGATCTCGCCATTGCGATCCTCACCGATTCGCAGGGACGCATCGACATCGCGGTACCGGTGCAGGGCAACGTGGACCAGCCGGAATTCAGCTACGGCCACCTGGTATGGCAGGCGATCCGCACGCTGATCACGCGCGTAGTGACCGCGCCGTTCCGCGCGCTGGGCTCGCTTTTTGGCGGCGAAACGGAAGCGCTCGACGACGTCGCGTTCGACGCGGGCAGCGCACGCCTGCTGCCGCCCGAGCGCGAGAAACTCGTGAAGCTCGCCGAGACGCTGAAACAGCGCCCGCAACTCAAGCTCGTCGTCCAGGGCCGCTTCCATCCGGCCCGCGACGGCGCCGCGCTGCGCGAGGCGGCCCTGCGCCGGGCCATTGCCGAGCAGCTCGAAATGAAACTCGCGCCCGGCGAAGACCCGGGGCCGGTGCTGTTCGGCAGCGCGCGCACGCAACGCGCGCTCGAAGCGCTGCTCGTCGCCCGCAGCGGCGAGGGCGCACCCGCGCAGTTCGCCGCGGCGTTCGGCAAGGAACGCGGCCGGGAGGCGAGCCGCATCAACCCGCTGCTGGGGCGCGTGGGACGGGCGAGTCAGGATCTCGAACTGTACGAGGCAATGTACCGGCGCTTGATCGAACTGCAGCCGTTGCCTGATGCGGCGCTCGCCCATCTTGCCCGCGAGCGCAGCGCCGTCATCGTGAAGCAGCTTGCCAGCGCGGGTCTGGAAGCCGGGCACCTGGGCGAAAAGGAACCCGAGCCTTCCAGCGACGCGGTGACCGCCAAGCTTACGCTCGACGTCGCACGAACACCGGGTACGGACGCGCCACGCCCCCGTGACGACGCCGCAGCTTTGCAATCGCCAGTTCTTGCACCCTCTCCCCGAAGCTGAAGGGATAAACATGAGCATTCCGAGATCCTGCGTCAGGCAGCGGGCGCTGCTCGTGACGCTGCTTGTCTGCATGTCTTGCGGTGCCCTGGGTGCTGAAAGCGGCTGGCCGCCCGGCAGCGCGATGGCGGTCGGCGCCGAATACGTCAAGGAGCGGGATCGCTACGCGCGCCTGGTGGAGCGCAAGCAAGCCGAGCTGACCGATGTCGTCTCGAAGGCCGCCTCATTCGAAAGCGGCGGAAAGCAGTACACGGACCGGCGTCTGGTCAACGCGATCGAGTCTCTGCACAAAGCGTGGCGCAGCTATTTCGTCCACGAATGCGAGCTGATCGGCGCGCTCAGCGGCGCGGGCGGCACGTGGCCTTCGACCTATGCCGTGCGGTGCGAAGCAAACCTCATGTACCGGCGGTATCGGCGTCTCAATCATGCGATCCGCTGCATCGACAGGATTGCGCCGGAGGAGCGGCGGTTCGAAGCGGCCGGTTGCCTTTATCAGTTGAGCCCGCTTACCTACGGCAAGGAGTCATGAACGCGATCAGCGGCCGAGGAAAGCCTTGCGGATGCGGTCGAACTCGCTCGTCAATTTCCCCAGTACATCGTCGGGCGGCGCTGCGATATCCGAATCCGAACGGCATAGCGCAGGCTCGTACGCAGAGAAGGCATCCCACTTCCGTGCGCCTTTCGAAGTGCTGACCAGGTACCACGAAAGGCTGCCATCGTCCAGCCAGCGCGCCTGAACCGTTTCGCTCGGTCCGCTTTCCTCCGCGCCGCAGCCGTAGTGGTGCGCGGAGCGCTGAATTTCCACCAGACGGCCGTTGCCGTAGAGCGCGTCGTAACCCTGAGTGCGACGGCATTGTCCCGAGCCGGTTTGTTCGGCATGGATCGAGAAGCGCTCCACGCTATGTCCCTCGACCTGGAATTGCAGAAGATGATTGCGCGACAGCCTCCAGCCCGTGAGCGGCTCGGGGTACGGTTCCGACAGGCGCATGCTGCGCTGGCCGGGAGGCGGACGTTGCGGCGGATCGCTGGCGGCATCGGAAGCGAGCACGCGGTAGAAACCGGCGAGGGTGTGGTGGGGGCGGAAGCGATACTGGCCATCGTCCAGGCGCTGAACATCCAGCCCGCAGCCACGGGCCGGTGGGGCGGGCGTTGTCTGTGCATCGCTCCACCGGGAACGCACCCTCATGCCCAGGGAAAAAATGCTTTGTGTGATGAGCGATACCGTTTCGTGCGCGCCCGGCTGCGGCGGCGTCTGCACGAGAGTCAGGCTGAGATGCGGCTGCGGGCGTCCCCGGCCGGGCGCGACCGGCGTGCGCAATTCGAGCCGGCTCAGGCGGTAGTAATCCTTCTCGGGCGGAACGTCAGCCACGCGGAACCGCATGGATCGGGCCGTCCGCTCGATCTGGCCGCCCTTCAGATTGACGTAATGCGGAATGGCGAAGAGTCGCGAGCCGAACGGCATCGTGCGCTGGCGGGTCGCGGTTTCACCCTCGATGAGTCGCGTCGGGGAGTAATGCGCCTCGATGATGAGTCCTTCGTCGGCGAGCATCGACTCGAGTCCTGTCGCGCTCAGCAGGCCGCCGATATGCAGGACCTCGGCCTCGACGATAAGCTCGCGCGCAGCCGCCGGCGCGCCGCTCGACCAGAGAGACATCATCGCGAGGATCAGTAAACGCGTCGGCATGAGTGCGCCCGGGTGATCTGCCATACAGTAAAGGGATGATTGGTGAGGGCCTGCACGGTGTCAACCCGGTTCATGACATTTGCGCAGGGACGGGCCGACGCGGCGACGGGTCGCGCAAAGCACAGGTTGATGCTTGACCGGTGTTGTGCCCGGCGGTAGGGTCGCCTCCTTCGCGCAGAAGCTCGGAGGCTACATGGAACGGCACGCCTTTCAGGACCACATTCCGGACAACTACTGCTTCGGTTGCGGATCGCGTGGCGCAGCCGCTAAGGATCAATCACTCATTTTCGGAGTAGAGGGCAATGGATCTCCGCCTGGAAGGAAAACGCGCACTCGTGAGCGGGTCGACCCTCGGGATAGGCCGCGCGATTGCAGAAGCGCTCGCCGCTGAAGGCGCGCACGTCATAATCAACGGCCGTGACCCGAAGCGCGTCGAAAACGCCGTTCGGGAAATCTCGAGCCTTGGCGTCGTGACCGGCTGCGCTGCGGACCTCGCCACCGCTGCCGGTGCAGAAAAGCTCAGCGATTTAGCCATCAGACAGGGACCGATCGACATCCTCGTCAACAATGCCGGGACGTTCACGGTCAAGGAGTTCTTCGACATCGAGGACGCCGACTGGCAGGCGATGTTCGAGCTGAACGTGATGAGCGCCGTGCGGCTTTCGCGCGCGCTGATGCCGGCGATGCTGGAGCGTGGCTGGGGGCGCATCGTGTTCATCGGATCGGATCAAAGCTCGAAACCGAACCCGTCGATGGCCCATTATGCGATGACCAAGACGGCACTGGTGTCGATCGCACGCAGTCTCGCCGAGCGCACGCGCGGCACCGGTGTCACGGTCAACACGGTGCAGGTCGCGCCGACGTGGACCGACGGCGTGAACGCGTTCATGCGGCAGATGGCTGCGATCGACAATTCCACGCCCGAGGAAATGAGCCGCTCGTACTTCGCGGAGGGCGAAGCGCGCACGTCGCTGCTGCAGCGGTGGGCACGGCCCGAAGAGATAGGCGCGGTCGTTGCTTTTCTCTGTTCGCCGCTCGCCTCCGCGATCAACGGCAGCGCGCCGCGCGCGGATGGCGGCATGGTGCGGTCGCTGTTTTAACCAGCGCAACAACCTGCCTGCAACGTGACCTTTGTCACTTCCGCTGCCAGTCGCGTTCTCCGAGTGTGCAGTAAGTCATGGAAAAGCGCGAACGCCGGGATCATGATGGTCGCCTCCAAACAGGGAGGTTTGGCCATGATGTGGTCTAACGACGACCTGCTGACATTCGAGCTGGGCCCCGACAAGGAACAGCTCTACATACACGGCGATGCGTCGGGGCTGCGCAGGCTGGCAAAGCTGCTGAACGAAATGGCGGATGCCGCGGATCGCGGCGAGCTGCCGGAAGGGCGCTTGAGGACCGACAACTGGGGTGGTTACGGTCTCACCGCCGACACCCAGGAACCCTACGGCGAGTGCGTCAACAACGTCCTGATCTACGGCTGGACGGACCGCGCAGGCTCCAAGTTCGACCGCCACTGGTAGCCGCGCATCAGGTTCCTTCCTTTCCCCATCGCGATCTGCACATAGCGGCAAACGCCGCTATGGAATAATGGCCGCTTCGCGTCGCGCGCGGAGCGGGCAGTGATTTTCGATGCAATCGTCGCCGGTATCGGCGGCATGGGCAGTGCGGCTGCGTTCCATCTCGCGCGGCGTGGCGCCAGAGTTCTCGGTCTCGAGCGGTTCGACATTCCGCACGAGATGGGGTCGTCCCACGGCGAGAGCAGAATCATCCGGCTCGCCTACGCGGAACATCCCGATTACGTGCCGCTGTTGCGGCGGGCCTACGAACTCTGGCGCGAGCTGGAGGATCAGGCCGGAGAACGGTTGCTGTTCATCACCGGCGGCATCGATGCCGGTACCCCTGACAGCGCGACGGTAAGGGGCTCGCTCGAGTCCTGCGCGATTCACAATCTGCCCCATGAAGTGCTCGATGCCGCCGCGCTGGCCGCCCGGTTTCCGGGTTATCGCCTGCCTTCCGGCATGGTCGGCGTGCTGCAGCCGGACGCCGGATTTCTCCTTTCGGAACGGTGCATCGTCGCGCATGCGGATGCCGCACGGAAACACGGCGCCGAAATAAGAACGGACGAGCGCGTGCTGCACTGGCAGGCGGCCGGTGGGCAGGTCGCGGTACAGACCGACCGCGCCACGTATCACGCTGCCCGTCTCGTCGTGACGGCCGGCGCGTGGGCCGCAACGCTGGTGCCCGAACTCGACGCCCTTGCCGTCCCCGAACGGCAGGTCGTGATCTGGACACGGCCGCTGCGAGGCGATTACTTCACGCCCGACGCGTTTCCGGTATTCAACATGGAGGTTTCGGAGGGGCGGTTTTACGGTTTTCCCGCCTGGGAACAATCAGGCTTCAAGATCGGGAAGTATCATCACCGCCGCGAGCGCGTAGATCCCGACCGGATGGACCGTCGCTGCCATCCTGACGACGAAGCCGTGTTGCGCGCCGGGATCCGCCGCTGCTTTCCCGGGGCGGACGGCGCGATGACCGATATGAGGGCGTGCATGTTCACCAATTCGCCCGATGAGCATTTCATCATCGATACGCATCCCGCATATCCCCGGGTCGTCATCGTGTCCGCATGCTCGGGCCACGGTTTCAAATTCTGCAGCGTGGTCGGCGAAATCGTGGCGGAACTCGCGCTCGAGGGCCGTGCGCGCGTCGACATCGGCATGTTTGCCTTGAAGAGATTCGGCCATCGCGGCCCGCCGCCGGCTTGACGCCCGCGCGGCGCTCACTCAGACTGCATTCACCGTTTCACCGGGGAGCAGGGCATGGCAAGGCTGCCATTCGTACGGGATGACAACGCGTCGGAAGAGGTCCGCGCCGCCTTCGACGCTGCCGGCAGCTTCAACGGCCGGGTGGCCAACTCGATGCGTGTCTACGCGCATTCGCCGGCGATACTGAAATTTCTGCTGCCGCTGCAGGCAGTGCTGCAGAAGGACGGGCTCGGCTGCAAGCTCGATGCGCGGACCCGCGCGCTGGCGATGATCAAGGTGTCCGCGCTCAACGAGTGCAAATACTGAATACGCCACAATCGCCTGGTCGGGCGAACGGCAGGGTGGAGCGAAGAGCAGCTCGATGTCCTGAGCGGCGAGGGCTACGTGGAAAGCGCGCTCTTCGGCGAGCGCGAGAAGGCCCTCATCCGGTGGGCGGAGCTCGTGAACTGGAACAAGGCGCGCTATGACGAGGCCGCCTATGCCGAACTCGCAAAGCACTTCGATGCCGCGGAGATCGTGGAGATCACGACGGTTGCGGCGTTCCGGGGGCTCATGAACCGTTTCATGGACTCGCTCCATATCGAGCTGGAAGGCCCGGAACTCGAGGGGCGGGGCGGGCGCGCGGTTGCGAAGCGCGAAGACCTGCACGCCTACGTCGGGAAACTGATCGAACTCGTCTAACCGAAAGCACATGTTTACGCGCATCGATCACGTGGTCATCGCGGTGCCTGATCTTGCACAGGCCATTGCGCAATACCGCACGCTCGGTTTCGACGTGCATCCCGGAGGCGCGCATCCGGGGATGGGCACGCACAACGCCATCGCGCTCAACCAGGAAGACTACATCGAGTTGCTCGCCATTCGCGATCCTGCCGAGCAGAAAGCGGCGGCCGCGCGCCCGGGAAGCTGGGTTGCGGGACTCGCGGAGTTCATCGCTGCGGGTGGCGGCATCCGTTATATCGTCGTGCAGAGCGACGATCTCGCCGCCGACGTTGCCGCGATGCGCCACCGCGGCGTGGACGTCGGCGATGCGATGGACGGCAGCCGCGTCACCGCAAACGGCATGGTGCTGCGGTGGAAGATCGCCGTGCTGGGCGAGAAAAATCCGCTGCCGGTATTCTTCATCGAGCACGCCACGCCGATGGCGGATCGGCGGAGGCAACTGCCGCCCGCCATGGAAGGCACGCTCCATCCCAACGGCGTTTATGCGCTGGAGCGCACCTACATCGTCACGCGCGACGTCGAGAGCGCGGCGGCGATGTATGCCCGGGTGCTGGGCATGACGCAGCCGCCAATCACCAAGGGCACGGTGATCATGTCGAACATGACCGTGTTCCAGATCGGTTCGACGGGGCTCGGCGTGGTGCAGCCTTATGCGCCCGGGCCGGCGGCGGAGGCGCTCGAGCGGCGCGGCCCCGGACCGTTCCAGGCGCTCTACCGCACGACCGGCATGGGCGCCGCAGCGCGCTGGATGCAGGAGCAGGGATTGCCGCCGCTCGCGCGTGGCGTGCGCAACACCGGCGAACAAGCGATGCTCGCCACTCCCGCAGAAGCATGCGGCGCATACATCGGTTTTGTCGGCCCGGAATAGGGCTTGCAATGAGAGAGATGACATGAGTGCAGAACAGAGAATCCAGGATTTGGGCCTCAAGCTGCCTTCCGGCAGTGCACCGGCTGCGAACTACGCCAACGCGGTGCGCACGGGGAACCTGCTGTTCATCGCCGGGAAGGCGCCGCTGCCGGAGAACGGAAAACTTCCGAAGGGCCGGCTGGGTCGCGAGTTTTCGACCGAGGACGGCTACCGGTTTGCGCGCTCCGCGGCGCTCGATCTGATAGCGGTCATGCGCGCCGAGCTGGGCTCGCTCGACCGCGTTGCGCGCATCGTCGAAGTCCAGGGTTTTCTGAATGCGGTGCCGGAGTTCGAAGACCACGCCAAAGTGCTGAACGGGTGCTCCGATCTTCTGGTCGAAATTTTTGGCGAGCAGGGCGTGCACGCCCGCTCAGTGCTCGGGGCAAGCTCGCTGCGCGGCGGCCTGCCGCTGGTGCTTAAGGCGGTAATCGAAGTCGAACCGTAAACCGGGGACAGACCACGTTTTCCGGGTTGTTCGGTCACCGGCTGGAAAACGTGGTCTGTCCCCGGTTTACGCTACCCGGAAAACGTGGTCTGTCCCCGGTTTACGAGCGCACGCCGCTTCGATTGTCGTGACGCAGCTTTCGGGTGATACTGCCGCGGCGATCTGAAATCGACCCAGGAGGAGACGAGCTATGGCAAAGGGCTACTGGATCAACGTGTTCCATTCCATCAACGACCAGAAGAAATTCGAGGCGTATCGCGAGCTGGCGGGGCCGGTGATGCAGGCCTCCGGCGGCAAATTCCTCGTGCGCGGCGATCCGGCGAAGGTTTATGAAGCCGGTCTCATGCAGCGCGTGGTGGTGATCGAATTCGAAAGCGTGCGGCGTGCGATCGAGGTGCACGACAGCCCGGGGTATCAGGCGGCGCTCAAGGCGTTGGGCGATGGCGCGGAACGCGATCTGCGGATCGTCGAGGGCCTGTAGGTCGTTTTCTGGATCCCAGCTTTTGCTGGGAAGACGATTCTCTCGCCATTCCGGCGAACGCCGGAATCCAGCCTCCTACAGGTTGTCCTTGCGGTTGAGCAGCTCGACGCTGACGCCGTCCGGCGCGTTGATGAAGGCGATCCGGGTGGTCGGGTTGAAGTCGGTGGGCGTCAGGCTGAAGGTCACGCCTTTCTTGCGCAGGCCTTCGCAAAAGCCGTCGAAGTCGCCCGTCACCCGCAGGCCGAAGTGGTCCACGCCCCATTGCAGGCCGGGCTTGTCGTTCGCCGATTCCGCGGGCCGCTGACCCCGCACGATGACGATGAACCCGCCGAGCGACACGTAGATCTGCGGCGCGCCCTTGACGTCCAGGCTGCGCGCGACCTTGCCGCCGAGCTTGTCCACGTACCAGTCGGCGGTAGTCTGCGGATTTTTTGCAACGAGGTGGACGTGGTCGAAAGCAAGGCTGGCATCTGGCATGATGATGGTCTCTTTCAGGCAGGGATATTTGCGGCAAGTCTAACCAAAGGAGCATACCTATGGCAAAGCTGCGCCACATCGCAATGGTGGTTGAAGAGATGGAAAAGACTGCGCAGTTCTACGAGCAGTCTTTCGGGATGCAGCGCGTGCGGCAGACGGACACGGCAATCGGCTTGTCTGATGGTGTCGTGAGCCTGGTGATCATTCATCCGTCCAACGTGAACATGAAAGGCGACGATCGGCGCGGTTTGCATCACATCGGTTTTCTCGTGGACGACATGGACGGCGAATCGAACACGGTGGAAAAGAACGGCGCGATCCGCCACGGCTCGATCATCCATTCCGACACAGGCAAAGAGACCGAGCGGAAGTACTGCGACCCGAACGGCCAGGTGTTCGACCTCACCAGCCCCGAGTACGCGCGCGACTACTGGCGCATCGCCATCTGAAGAATATCGTCATTCCGGAAAAGGCCGGAATCGAGTCCTGCATGGACACCGTTTTTTACCGGTGTGACGAGCAGTTCATTTGAGCCAGTCGGGCGGGCTGCCGCCGCCTGCTGCGACGCCGAGCGCCGCGCCGCGCGGGCCGATGCCGGGGCCCTCGCGCTGGAAGTTGGTGCAGTAAGCGAAGGACAGATTGCGTTCGCGATCGCACCACGCGAACGCGCCGCCGGTGCCGGTGTGTCCGAACGCTTTCACGTTTTCTCCCATCGGCACGGTGTTGCGCTCGTTATGCATGAAACCATAGCCCATGCGAATGCGGCGCTGGGTCATGATGCAGTCGTCCTCCCATACCAGGGTTGCGGCCCGCTCCACCGCTTCGGGGCTCAGCAGACGGCTCCCATCGATCACGCCGTTTCCGGCGAGCATGGCATAGATGCGCGCCATGGCTCGTGCATTCCCGTGGCCGCCGAACGAGGCGACCTCCCGCTCACGGATTTCCCGGCAGTTCTGAAAATAACCCGTTTGGGGTGCCGAGCGGAACGCACGCCCGAGCGGCGTCGAGGCGTCTGAGGCAATTTTGAAAAATGTATTCTTCGGATTGGGATGCATGTCGGAGACGCGCCCGATCTCCTCGGGCCTGAGCCCGATGTTGTAATCGGCGCCGAGCCTGTTGCTCACTTCTTCGCGCAGGAACGTGCCGACGGTTTTCCCGGTCACGCGCCGCACGATCTCACCCAGGATATAGCCGATGTTGATGGAGTTGTATGCGCCCTTGGTGCCGGGTGCCCACGCCGGTTCCTGCTGTTCGATGGCGCGGATGTGCGTCTTCCAGTCGAACCACGAGCCGGGCGGCGCATGATCGCAGTAAATGACGCCGCAGGTGTGTGACAACACGTGATGGACGAGCACGTTTTCCTTGCCCGCCGCTGCGAACTCCGGCCAGTAACGCGCGACCGGTGCGTCGAAATCGACGAGACCGAGGTCGATGATGATATGCGTACAGAGCGCGCACATGCTCTTGGCGACCGAATTCATGATGACGATCGTGTCTTCCGCCCACGGCACGGTACGCTCCAGGTCCTTGTGCCCGCCCCACAAGTCAACGACTTTCCTGCCATCCTTGTACACGCACACAGCGGCGCCGACTTCGCCACGCTCGTGGAAATTGCGCTCGAATTCTTCGCGCACCGCGTCGAAGCGCGGGTCGCATATGCCGTTGAGGGGAATGGATGCGGTTGCTGTGGTCATGGAGTGGCTCGGAAAGAAATCGGAGGCATGATTGTGCTACAGACGCGCGATTGCCACCACCGCGGCATAATAGCCTCGGGTATGGGCCTGATCGCCCGGACCCCGATTCCAATTCAGTGCCGACGATCCCGCAGGAGGAGTGCTAACGTGACCAGGATTCACCGCGCAGCGGAGATACGGGCACGGCTCGGTCATCCCGTGATCGACGGCGACGGGCACTGGATGGAACCGATCCCGGTTTTTCTGGAATATCTGAGCGAGGTCGGCGGCCCCAAGGCCGTCGATGAGATGCGCGC
>JBQTHU010000143.1:0-2664 GCA_052389535.1 Betaproteobacteria bacterium
CTTGTACCGCTGCCGCAAGTCGCGTCTCGTGCGCGGCCATCAGCTCGCAGCTCGTGAATATGACTGCGGGCTCCACCGCGCGTGAATGCGTTGCGTTGTGCGTGTTCACTGCTTTCTCCTCCGTTGGGGGTTATCTCTGATTCTTAAACGACAGGCGATTCCGGCATTCGCGCAAAAGCGCTGTCCGGTACCTTGCCCGCGATGGTCGTGCGGTGCAGCTTGCGCTTGTACTGGGTCTTGTCGAACGGCGTCGCCCGGTGGAGCGTGCAGCGGTTGTCCCACATCACCGCGTCGCCGTTGCGCCAGCGATGGCTGTACACGTACTGTGACTGCGTGCAGAACGCGGTCAGCTCGTCGAGTATCCTGCGCCCTTCCTGCTGTGGCATCCCGACGATCTCCTGCGCGTGCGCGCCGACATAGAGCGCCTTGCGGCCGTTGACCGGGTTGGTTCGAATCAGCGGGTGGGTGACGGTGTGGCGCTTCTTGGCTTCCTCGTCATAGCCCTTGTCCTCTTCCATGTCCGGGTGCGTGATGCGATGGACGGCGGTCAGCCGTTCGAGCGCTGCCTTGCGCTCTGCGGGCAACTCCTCGTAAGCCGCACGCGCGCTGGCGAAATCGGTATTGCCGCCGACCGGCGGCACGATGCGCGCCGACAGCAGCGACGCGAGCGCCGGGATGGTCTTGAACGAGCTGTCGCTGTGCCAGGCCTCGTTGCGCATACGGTGCTCCATCGCCGGGTGGTCGAGGGGCAGCATGTTGCCGTCCTTGCCGAGGTTGGTCATGACCGAGATGTGCCCCGGATTCCAGTCGTTCCCGGGGTGCGCCACCATCATCTCGAGCTCACCGAAGTTGCGGCTGAACGCGATCTGCGACTCGTCGTCGAAAGTCTGGTCGCGGAAGACGATGATCTGGTACTCGTTGAACGCGTCCCAGATCGTGCGGAAGTCTTCGCGGGATACGGGCACCGTCAGATCGATGCCGGTCACCTCGGCGACGAAGAGCGGATGCAGGCGTTTGATGGTGACTCGCGTCTTAACCGTGGCCATAGCTCCTCTGGATTTCATGCCGTGTAAATGCGGCGCTACTCTGCCTTGATGCCCTGTTCCTTGAACACGGCGCGCCACTTGTTGATTTCGCTATTCAAGTGAGCGGTCATCTCCTCGGGCGTGCTCGCAATCACGTCGAAGCCGCGATCCTGCCAGCGCTTCACCGCATCCGGCGTCTTCAGCGCCACCCGCACCTTTTCGTTGAGCGTCGCGATGACCGGCCCGGGCGTTGCCCTGGGCGCCGCGAGGATCTGCCAGGTCGTGAATTCGTAGCCGGGCAGGCCGGCTTCTGCCATCGTCGGGATCTGCGGCGCGCCGGCGTTGCGCTTGGTCGCGGTGATGCCGAGCGCCTTCAGCTTCCTGGCCTGGATGTGCGGGAGCGCTTCCGGGATCGCATTGACGAAGTACAACTGCGTCTCGCCGCTCAAGGTCGCGATCGTCGCCGGGCCGCCGCCTTTGTAGTGCACGGCAAGGAGCTTGATCTTCGCGAGATTGTTGAGGAGTTCCCCGGCGATGTGCGGATTCGTGCCCGCGCCCGCCGTGCCATACGTGATCGCGTTGGGTTTCGCTCGCGCGAGCGCGATCAGGTCCTTCATGGAATTGACCGGCAGCGAGGGATGCGACACCAGCACGGACGCCACCGAAGCGAGCAGCGAAACGGACGCGAAGTCTTTGACCGGGTCGTATGGCGTCTTGCTGTACGCGAACTGGTTCGTCACGAAGGGTAAAGTGTTGACGAGCAGCGTGTAGCCGTCGGGCGCCGCGTTCTTCGCGAGCTCGGTGCCGATCATGCCCGAGGCGCCGCTGCGATTGTCGATGACGACCTGCTGGCCGAGCGGCTTGCTCAACTCCGCGCCCACCAGGCGCGCGACGAGATCGACGCTGCCGCCCGGCGGGAAGGGCGAGATGATGCGGACCGGCTTGGTCGGATATTCAGCCGCGAAGGCGTGCGCCGTGGCGAACGCCAAAACCACAATCGGCAGTGCTCGTTTCATGAAAGGCCTCCTCCGGTTCACCGTTCCCGGGATCCGGGAGGGAAGCGCCCGGTATCCGGCGTGACTGTATCATCGTACACTGCCCCGACCTGCAATTTAGAACAGGGAGCAGACATGGGCATAGAACGTGTTCCGGGTGCGCGCGGCGCCAGCTTCAGCAAGGCGGTGGTGGTCGGTGGAGCGGGGAGGACGGTGTATGTATCGGGGCATCTCGCCCGCGGCGGCTCAATGGCCGAGCAGACGAACGGATGCTTCGACCAGATCGAGGCGGCGCTTCGCGACGTCGGCGGTTCGCTCGAGCACGTCGTTCGCATCACCGCCTGGCTCACGAGCCTGGACGAGTACGCCGAATACGCGCGCGTGCGCGGCGAGCGCTTCGGCGCGAACCTGCCCGCGAGCGCCGCCGTGCAGGTTGCCGGGCTGCTCCAGGGCGCCCTCATCGAGATCGACGCGGTCGCCTTCCTCCCGGATTGAATCCGCGACACGCCGGCAGGTGAAGCGCGCATCCAATCGGGATATTTTCCGCGATTGCACGGAAGGCGCTGTTTCTCGTATCCTACTGCTCGGCTTCAGACCTTGAAACGGGATCGAGGAGGATCGTATGAAAGGGCTGCTGGCTATCG
>JBQTHU010000144.1:0-5622 GCA_052389535.1 Betaproteobacteria bacterium
GTTGCGCAGATGCGCGAGGAACATCGGCTCGTAGGACACGCGCTTGATGGCGCTCGATTCGCTCGGCGTCACCTGGCTCAGATACGAAGCCACGATGGCGTTGCGGCGATGGGTGATCGCGGTCACCCGCATCGGCATGTTGAATTCCTCGAGTGCGATGTGGCCGTGCGATTCGCCGAACGGGCCTTCAGGCTCGAGATACTCGGTGTCGATCATGCCTTCGATGACGATCTCCGCCTCGGCGGGCACCAGCAGATCGACGGTCTTGCCCTTCACCACTCTTATCGGTTCGCCGGCGAGCCCGCCCGCCACGCCGACCTCGTCCACATCGAGCGGCAGCTTCATCGGCGCGACATAGGCCACGCACGGCGGGCAGCCGAGCGCGATCGCGCACGGCATCTCCTTGTCGCCGCGCTGGCGGTGCTTGAGGTAATGGCGGTAACCGCCGGCCCCGCCGATGCGAGTCGCCATGCGGATGACCATGCGATCGGGCGCCTTCAGCCCGGCACGATAGGTGCCGTGATTCTGGATGCCGCTCTCGGGATCGCGGGTGATGACGTTGGTCGCCGTCAGCGTGGGCGCGCTGTCGAAGCCCGGCGTCGAGACGGGAACCGGCAGTGCGTCGAGACCGTTGCCCTCGCCTTTCAGAGCGTCACCGGTGATCACCACTTCCTGGCACGCAGCACGCTCCACGACGCGGGGAGGAACAGGATTCGCGATGGCGCGGCCCCAGCGCGCCTCGATGTCCTCGACCGGCGCGCGCATGCCGATGCTGTAGATCTCCGCGTTGCCGGCATAGGCCGCGACCACCACGGGAAACTTGTAGTTGCGCCCGCGTCCATCAACGACGTTCTTGAAGAAGAACGCGCGCCGCTCGTGCTCCTCGATGCCACCGACGAACTGCCAGCGCACCAGCGGATGGAGCTCGGCGTCCTTGTCGATGGGTCGGTCGATGGTGAGCAGCAGGCCGGCCTTCTCCAGCGCTTCGAGATGCTCGTGGAGGTCGGGATAGCCGCGTGCCGCCCGGGTCATGAGGGTTTTTTACCTCTGCACCACGGCCGGCGCAAACGCCCAGCGATCTTCCACTATGCGCCGGTTCAGCGTATTCGCCAGCGCAGCGACGACCCGGAGATTTGGAACCGGCACGCCGACAAGCTTCGCAATGTCGATCACCGCGGTGTCGAGCGCATCGATTTCCATCTGCCGACCCGCGCGCACATCCTGCAGGGTGGAGGACGGGATTTCGACGCGCTTTTCGGTCGCCGCGATCATCTGCTCCGCATCCACATCGAGCGCCACGCCCAACGCAGCGGCCACCGCGCACGCTTCGCGTACCATCTCCAGCGCAAGACGGCGCGTGCCGGGCAGCTTGACCAGTTGCAGCGCCGAGGACTGGGTAAGCGCCCCCAGCGGGTTGAATACCGCGTTGGACAGCAGCTTGCGCCACTTGAAGGTGCGGATTTCGTTCGTGGCGAGCACCGGCCAGCCCGCCGGCTCGATCAGCGCCTTGATCGCTTCGAGGCGCGGCGTCAGCCTGTTGTCCAGTTCGCCGATCACGAGCCGGTCGGTCGACTGGTCGGCAAGGCGGATGCAGCCGGGCTCGTAGAGATCGGCCGGCTTGTAGGTGACCGCGCCGATCACCGCATCGATCGGAAAGGTTTTCGCGAGCACGCCTTCGGGATCCAGCGAAGGCAGCCGCGTGCCGCGCAGCGGTGAGTCGAGCTTCTCGAAGTACCACCATGGGATGCCGTTCTGCGGGAAGAGCAGCGTGCCGCCCGGCGCGAGCAGGCGCGCAAGATGCGCGGCGTTCTCCGCGATGTGGTGCGCTTTCAGGCCGATGAAGATGAGATCGTAAGTGCCGCGTTCCTCGCCCGGCTTGCAGACTTTGACGCGGATCGGCTCGGGACGGCCGCTTTTCGCGCCTTCGAGCCTGACGCCTTTCGCGGCAAGCGCCGCATGCTGCGCGCCGCGCGCCACCAGCGTGACATCGGCGCCCTTCGCCGTCAGAATGCCGCCGAGATAAGCGCCGATCGCGCCCGCTCCGAAGATGAGAGTTTTCATGAAATGTGGGATTCCGGGATATGTTTTTTGATCTGATCCGGGGCTTCCGCCGCGGCGAGTGATCGTAGACGATCCGTGCATGCACCGCAACAACGCAGTTGTCCGGAATAGAGCCTGCGGCGCTGTGTTTACGAGGCAACTTGTTTACAAGATTGCCGCATCGGCTGACCGGAGGAGCGCGTAATGAACCGACGGGAACGAAATCATCGGAATGACAACCAAATCAGGACATCGGAGGTGAATATGAAGAACGTGTGGGTTGCATTTTTCTCAGGTGCGCTGCTGGTTGCGAGCGTCACCGCTGACGCACAAAAAGTGACGCGGGTGCGCGGCGCGGTAACCGCGTTCGACGGCAAGGTGCTTACGGTGAAAGTCCGGGACGGTCAAACGACCAAGGTGCTGGTGGCCGACAACACCGAGATCGTGTTCACGCAGCCGATCACCATCAGCGATATCAAGCCCGGGGATTTCCTGGGCGTGACCTCCGCCAAAGGTGCCGACGGCTCGCTCACTGCATTCGAGATCCGGCGCTTTCCCAAGGCGGTCAACCCGGGACACCGTCCGTTCGACGGCCGCGACGATCAGACCATGACCAACGCAACGGTGTCGGCCGTCGTGCAGGCTACCAAAGGGCGGGAGCTGACCCTGACCTACGATGGGGGCGCGCAGAAGATCGTGGTGCCGGAAGATGCATCGATTTCGATGCTGGTACCTGGAGAGCGTGCGCACTTCGTAGAGGGCGCGATCGTCAACCTGACGGCGACCCCCGGCGCGGACGGCCAGCTCACCGCCCGCCGCATACAGGTAAGCAAGCCCAAGCCCGAGCGCGCCTAGTCGATCCGCATCCCCACTTCCTTCACCACCTTGCCCCAGGTGGCGAGTTCGTTCTTGAGGAACGCGCGGAACTCGTCGGGCGAATTGCCCACGAGATCGGCGCCGAGCCCGGTGACGCGCTCCTTCACTTCCGGAATCGCGATCGCCTTCACGATCGCCTGGTGCAGGCGGTTGATCACCGGTGCCGGTGTTCCTGCCGGCACCATCACGCCGTTCCACTCGATCGCCTCGTAGCCGGGGACGCCCGCCTCCGCCACCGTCGGTATCTCGGGCAGCGCTGTATTGCGCTGGGCACGGCTCACGCCGAGCGGTATCAGCTTGCCGCTCTTGAAGTGCTGGATGGCGGAGGGAATGGTCGCGAACAGCACCGCGGTCTCGCCGCTCACGATGGAGACGACCGCAGGACCGCCACCCTTGTAGGGCACGTGCACGAGGTTGGTTCCCGTCATGTGCGCGAAACGCGCGGTGGCCAAATGATTGGCGCTGCCGTTCCCCGCCGACCCGTAGTTGAGCGTGCCGGGCTTCGACTTCGCAATCGCGATCAACTGCTTCACCGAGCGCGCCGGCACCGAAGGATGCACGGAAAGCACCATGGTGACGATCGACACCAGGCTCACCGGCGCGAGATCCTTTTCGGCATCGAACGGCATCTTCTTGTAGAGCGTCGGATTCGCACCGTAGGCGATGTTCGATACACCCACCGTGTAGCCGTCAGGCGGCGACTTCGCCACGAGATCCAACCCGACCGTCGAGGCGGCGCCGGGACGGTTTTCGACAAGCACCTGCTGGCCCAGATTCTCGGTAAGGCGCGGCGCCAGAATCCTGAACACGACGTCGGTGGAGCCGCCGGGCGCGTATGGGACGATGATGCGGATCGGCTTGACCGGATAACTCTGCGCCGAAACCGGAATCGCGAATCCCAGCAACAACAATGGCGCCGCACGCATCAGTAAGATATTCATTGCCCACCCCCCCCATTCAGTCAGACCCAAAGCCGGAATGACCCGACTGGAGTCGTCATTCCAGCGCTGAACCTTGAGTTGCGCAAACCAGGCTCGTCATCCCAGCGCGAAACCGCAAGTGCACCAACCCAGGTCGTCATTCCAGCGCTAAACCGCAGGCGCGCCGACCAAGTTCGTCATTCCAGCGCGAAACCGCAAGTGCACCAACCCAGGTCGTCATTCCAGCGCCAAGCTGGAATCCAGTCAAGGCAACGCCGTCAGGAGTTACTGACCCCCGCTGCGCCTGCGTGCCTGCTCCATCTCCCAGTCGAACCGCTGTATCTGCCGCCGGCTCTCCTGTTGGGCGCGCTGCTGTTCTATCTGGGCCCTGGCGCGACGCGTGCCTTCGTCATCCACAGGCGAAGGCGGCGGCACGTTCTGCTGCTGCCGATAGTGCAGCTCGCGTTGCCGCTGCAACTGCTCGATCTCGAGCTGGCGGAGCGCCTGCTCCTGCTGGAACGTTCCCGAAGACGGCGTGTTGCGCTGATACTGCTGCATGCGGAGCTGCAGCTCGTTCTGTTGTTGCTGGCGCTGCATCTGGTTGCGCTGGACCTCGCGCGCGCCCGGATCATCCGCCCACGCGGGTAGCGTAAACGCACTGAGGCAAATCAGAAAGGCGAGACGTTTCATGCCTGATTGGACGACATCTGGCGTTGAAAGTGCCGCCGACCGAAACATCACTGTGGCTGGATGCCCGCCTCGGCCATGATTCTCCGGTAGCGCGGAATATCGTGCTTGAGCCGCGCGGAAAATTCCTCCGGAGAATTGGCGATGATCTCGTTGCCGCGCGTGGCGACGATGTCGCGCATGTCCCGGCTTTCGAGGATACGTACCGCCTCGCGGTGAATAGCGCGTACGATTTTATCGGGCGTACCCTTCGGCGCGAGCAAGCCGTGCCAGTTGCCGAACTCGTACCCTTGGAGACCCTGCTCCTGGATCGTCGGCACCTCCGGCAGCATGGGCGAGCGCTTCGCCGTGGTGACGCCGTACACCTTCATCCGCCCTGCCCTGATGTGCGGTGTGATCACCGGGATCGAGAGCAGCGCAACTTCCACTTCACCCGACATCACCGCTATCTCCGAGGGCGAGCTGCCCTTGTAGGGGATGTTGTTGAGTTTGATTCCTGCCGCGTGCTTGAGAACTTCGGTGGCAACTGCGCCGTTAGCGCCGGCGACCGCGATGTTGATCTTCCCCGGCTCCCTTTTTGCTGTGGCAACGAAATCCTTGAACGTCTTCGCCCCGAACTTGGGATTCGCCACGAGGGCCGTGCCGGCCGACACGAGTTGAGTGATCGGGGTGAAATCCCGCAGCGGGTCGTACGGCAGCTTCTTGTAGAGTCCGGTATTCATCACCATCGTGCCGATGTTTCCGATGAGCAGCGTGTTGCCGTCGGCGGGCGATGTCGCGGCGATTTCCGTCGCGAGTACGCCGTTGACGCTCTGGCGATTGTCGACCACGACGTTCTGGCCCAGCGCTTCGCTCAGCCTGGGCGCAACCAGCCGCGCGGCGAAATCGGACGGTCCGCCCGGAGGCGACGGAACGAGGAGCCGCAGCGGCCGCTTCGGCGCCTCCTTCGCGTTAGCCGGGACCACGAACCCTCCAGCGAGCACAGCGGCTACGCACCAAGCAGCGGCCGGCTTCCAAGAGGCAGGCATGTCGTTCTCCCGTTATGGTTTCGTCATTCAAAGCCGGCATTGATTGACGACGTTAGTCTAACAGCTTAAGT
>JBQTHU010000145.1:0-8375 GCA_052389535.1 Betaproteobacteria bacterium
CCGCCGCGCGCCATCTCGAAGGACGTCACGCTGTCGAAGAACGATGCGCCAGGCTTGAGCGCCACGAACTGGCCGGCGGCGTTGTAGATGTCGGGATCGATCTCCCCGTCGGTGCTGACCATGTGGCCGTAACCGAGCACGCCGTTCTCCGCATGCAGGATCACATCGCGCCCCTGCAGATAGTTGGATACCATCGTCGGGATGCCGACGCCGAGATTGACGTACGTGCCTTCGCGCACGAGACCCGCGGCGCGTTTCGCGATGCCGGCGCGGGACAGGGCCGGCTTGTCGTTGTAGAGGCGCGGCTTGTCGGCGGGGCGCCGCTCGGGCCGCCGCCAGGCCTTCGCGTCGGACGTGTCGGTGGTTTTCAGGACGCGCGAAACGAATATCCCCGGCAGATTGATGAGCTCCGGCGGAATCGCGCCCGGCTCCACGATTTCATCCACCTCGACGATCGCGACGCGCGCCGCCTTGGCGAAACTGGGATTGAAGTTCTGGCTGCCGCCGCGGAGCTGCACGTTGCCGAGCCGGTCGGCGCGATAGCCGCGCAGGAATGCGTAATCGACGTGGATCGCGTGTTCGAGCACGTGCGGCCTGCCGTCGAACTCGCGGATCTCCTTGCCTTCGGTGAGGAGGGTGCCGATGCTGGTGGGGGAGTAGAACGCCGGAATGCCCGCGCCGCCCGCGCGGCAGCGCTCGACCAGTATGCCCTGCGGCACCACCTCCACTTCCATTTTTCCGGCGGCGATCTGTTCCTCGCTCGCCGTCGGCGTGCCGGCGCGTATCGAAAACGCCGCGATGAGCTTCTTCACCTGCCCGTTCTCGGCCAGAATCTGCCCGCGCGTCGCGCCCGGATCCCCGAGGGAATTGCAGACGATCGTCAGGTCCTTCGTGCCCTTGTCGCGCAGCGCGGTGATCAGGCTGGTGGCGAAGCGATGCGATACGCTGAATCCGGCGATCGCGATCGTTGCGCCGTCCTTGATGTCGGCGATGGCCTCCTGCGGCGTAGAAACAAGCTTGTCCATGCGGGCTCCCGTGCGTGTCGTCCTGGTTCGAACCGCATTTTGCCAGACGGCGGGACGCGTCGGGTGCGCCGTTGACCTTTGCGCCGCCGCGTCCTAGCCTATTGCCAAACCAGAGGAGGAATGCCATGCGTGTCGCACTGTGCTGCACTGCCCTCGCCACCGCCCTGTCTGCGGCCGGCCCGCTTCAGGGCCAGACCTATCCGAGCAGGATGGTCCGCATGGTGATCCCATTCCCGGTGGGCGGGAGCAGCGACGCCAATGCGCGCATCATCAACCCGCATCTCATCGAGCGCTGGAAGCAGCAGGTCTTCGTCGATCCGCGGCCCGGCGCCGCCACGGCGGTCGGCACCGAGCACGTCGCAAAGAGCCCGCCGGACGGATACACGCTGCTGCTGACTTCCACGCAATTTCCGCAGATGCCGGCGCTGTTTGCGAAGCTGCCGTTCGATCCGCTCACCGATCTCGTGCCGATCACCATCGTCTCCATCTCGTCGCAGACCATCGCCGCGCATCCGTCGCTGCCGGTGAAGAACATCCGGGAGCTGATCGCGCTGGCGAAAGCGCGCCCCGGCCAGCTCAACATGGGCAACGCAGGCAACATGCTGCCGACGCACTTTTTCAGGATGCTTGCGAACGTGAACATCGAGACGGTGCCCTACAAGGGTGCCGGGCCGCTCTCGACCGATCTCATGGGCGGACATATCACGCTTGCAATCGCCGCGGTGAGCTCGATGCAGGGCACCGTACGTGCGGGCCGCGCGCGGATGCTCGGCGTGACGTCGCCGTCGCGCGCTTTCCCCGACGTGCCGGTTATTTCGAAGGACGTGCCGGGTTTCGATGCCGATGCGTGGTTCGGGTTGTTTGCGCCGCGTGGGACGCCGCCCGAGATCGTCAAGCGCGTGCGCGATGACATCGCGGCGGTGCTGCAGTTGCCGGAGGTGCAGAAGCGCATGCTCGACATCGGCGGCGAGCCGGGCGGCATGCCGTCGGACGTATTCGCCGAGCGCGTGCGGCGCGAAGTCGCGAAGTGGAAGAAAGTCGCGGTCGCGGCCAACCTCAAACCGCAGTAAAAAACCGGGGACAGACCACCATTTCCGAAAACCGTGGTCTGTCCCCGGTTTGGGCTTCAGCGTGGAATCAGCGGGACGATGAGCCGCGACGGCTTCTTCCCGCCCTCGTGCACGGTATTTGTCGCCCGCTCGCGTATCGTCACGTGCGGCCTGCCGTTCGCCGCGATGATCGAATCGGAATTCGCGATTTCCAGCCGCAGCCGATGCCCCGGCTTGAACACGTTGCACACCGGCCAGACCTCGATCGGGAGTTCGTACACCGCCCCCGGCTCCATGTATTCGGCGCTGGCATGCGGGTGATACGGTTTCGCGGGTGACGACAGCTTGGAATCGATTTTCCGGTGCGATGCGCGCAGCCAGCCCTTGCACAGCTCGCGCGCCTTGCCGTCCGGTCCTTCGTCGCCTACGGACACCAGCCAGTCGGTGTCGCGCGCGGTCGAGCCGGCCTGCAGGTAGAGCGCCATCGGGCCGGTCAGCTCCGTTTCCTTCGCCATCGGCTCGGTGCGATAGACGAGATGCGGCTTGCCGTGATACGCGTCCTGGCTTGCCGGATCGAAATCGAGCCGCCGCGCCTGCTCGCTCCCCGCTGAATCGAGCAGCTTGCCCTCGTGCCCGTTCGGCGCGCCGCCGAGATAGAACTCGCGCCACTGGGTGCGCCTGAGCGGCCACTCGTTTTCGGAACGCCACGCGTTCTCGCCTTGGACATAGAGCTGGATCGGCGGGCCTTCCATGACGCGCGTGTCCATGCCTTTCAGCCAGTGGTCGTACCAGCGCAGCATTTCGTAGTGATAGCCCGCCCACGGCCGCAGCGGCCACGGGCGCGGGCCGACCATCATGCGCTTCGGAATGGCGCCCGTTCCGTTATAGCCGTCGAACGCGCCCTTCAAGTGCAGCTCGTTCATGTACCAACCCGAGCCGAAATACGCGGGAATGCTCACCTTGTTCAGCCGCGGCCCCGACGAGCGGTCCTGATACCACTCGCAGTCGAACGGGTACTTGTGGCTGTACATGATTTCGAGCTGCGCTTTCAGCTTGTCCACATTGGAATTGCGGCCCGAGGTCATGTTGAGATTCATCACGAACGCGGTCCAGTGCGTGGTGAAGTTGGTCGGGATCCCGCCGTGGAAGCAGGCGTCGCGATAGAAGTCGCACGAGGCGTCGTAGGGAAAGATGGCTTTCAGATGCGGGGGCTGCTGCTCGGCGGCGAAAAGCTGCGTGCGCCCCATGTAGGAGATGCCGCTCATGCCGACGTTGCCGTCGCACCACGGCTCGCCCGCGACCCATTCGATGATGTCATAGAGATCCTGCTGCTCCTGCGGACCGAAGAGGTCGTAGGCGCCTTCCGAATCGTTGCAGCCGCGCACGTCCACGATCACGTGGGCGTAACCGCGCGGCACCCAGAATTCCGACACGCCCGCTTCGTTCTGGCCGAGCGCGATCACGCTGCGCTGGAGCTGGCGCGTGTACACCGAAGTCGTCACCAGCGCCGGGAATTTCATTCCGCCGGCGTGCGGGCGGATCACGTCGGCTGCGAGCTTCACGCCATCCCGCATCGGAATGCGCGCTTCGTAGTCGGCGATCGAGGCATAGCGCGGCTCCGAGCGCTTGGGCGTGCGCGGCGCGTCGTTGTACGGGTACTGCGGCGAGACCAGCGGGTCGATGCAGCGGATGCGATCAGGATCGACGTTCATTTGGAGACTCCTTCGTGCTGTTCGGAAATCATTCAGGCGGTGATCTGACGTACCAGTTCATCGACGTGGCGCAGCGCCACCGCTTTCATCTGATCCGGCTTGAGATTGCTGATCGGGTGTGGCAGCTCGATGTAAGGGTGTCCCTCCATGCCTTTGCCCCGGAACTGGAATTCCGCGGCATTGCGGAATGCCTGCGTGATGACGACGGTCGCGGGTATGCCGCGCTTCTCGAACTCGACGGTGTCGTGCACACTGCACAACGTGCAGGACCCTCACCCGCCCACCGCGGCGATCGCGACCTGCACCTCCTTTGCCATTTCGTCGATGAGGGCGCCCGTCGCGGGCTTCGAGTAATGCTCCTTGCGCCGGATGACGACGTGTGCCACACCGTGGCGCTCGCGCAACGCCTCGCCCAGCGTCGCAAGGATCACGTCTGCCTGTTCCTTGGTGTTGTCCAGCAGGCCGACCACTTTCCCGGCAAGATCCATCGGCCGTGGCGCGCGCAGCACTTTCGCCTCGTCGCCGCCGGCGGTCGGATCGATGAATTTCACTTCGCTCACGATAGGCTCCTTTGCATTAGACGCGGTATTTGTCGTGCACGGCGCGGCTGCCGCCGCTCCAGCCGTGACAGATCGCGGTGCACGGTCCCCATCCGCCCGCGACGATGAGATGCAGGTCGTCCGGCTGCTTGATGGCGGGTATGAAGAAATCGTCGTCATCGGGATCGACCTTGATGGGGAAGGCGAGGGCACGTTCGCGCCGCCAATTGCCCCCGATTTTCAGTTCGCGCACTTTGCGTCCTGCCTTTTCCAGAAGGGCCCGGTGGACGTCGCCGCGCGTCATGCCGGCATTGCTGCAAAGGGCCGCATGCTGCGGACCCATCGCGATCACCATGTCCGAGCGCGCATGCATGTTCCAGGAACAGATATCGCCCATTGAGCTCGCCAGTCCAGCGAGGAGTCGATCGGGCGTCTGGCTCACGTCGTCGAAGCAGAGGCGCGGGCTTTCCACCATCACGCAGGTGATGACATCGTCGCCGCTCGAATATCCGCGTGCGACAGCGAGCGTTACCCACGGGCTGCGCTCGGTGTTCTCGGTGAGGCAAGCGGTGTAGCGCATCGGCGTTGCGAATATCGTGGCCGAGGCGACGCCGGGAATGCCACCGCCCAGGTTGGTCATCATGAGCCGGATTGCACGGCCGATCGAGGCGTTCGCGCGAAAACCCGGGCCGAAGCAGCCGTTTCCGCCGTGGAGACCGATCTTCGCTGCATAGGGGCCGTTTACGATCATGAGTGGCGCGACACCATGCATCGTCCCCTGCACCCCGTTCAGGTTGAACTCGTCGCGCAGCATGAGCGGGATTGCCCCGAGCACGACCGGGAGGTAATCCGGTCTGCAGCCGGCCATCAGCGCATGGATGGCAACGGTGCGGACGGTGGCGACCACCAGTGCCGGTGGGATGCGCCCGATGATTTCGTCCGGATCGCGGCGCGTGCCCTTCAGCATCCACTGAACACGCTCCTCGGTGGGTGTGACGACCGGCAGCCCGTCCGACCACTGCTTGTCGAGGAAGAACTCGAATTCGTCCTGGGCTTCGGCCATTTGCTTTCCTAACTCGCGTCGTACCGCTCGTGCACCGCGCGGCTGCCACCGCCCCAGCCATGGCACACGGCGGTCAGCGGTCCCCATCCTCCCGCCACGATCAGATGCAGGTCGCGCGGGTCCTTGATGGCCGGGACGAAGCGCTCGGCGTCGTCGGGATCGATGTTCATCTTGAGCGCGCGCTCGCGCCGCCAGTTGCCGCCGCGGCGCAATTCTCCCACGTTGCGTCCGGCCAGCCCGCACAGCCGCCGGTGCACGTCGGCCCGTGTCATGCCCGCCCTGGCGCATATCGCCGCGTGCTCCGGCCCTATCGCGACCACCATGTCCGAGCGCACGTGCATGTTCCACGAGCCCATCGCGGTCATCGAGTCGGCGATGCCGGTAAGCAACGGCTCCGGCTCCTGGCTCGCGTCGTCGTAACAGAGCCGCGGGCTTTCCACCATTGCGCAGGTGATTACGTCTTCCTCCGGTGCATAGCCGCGCGATGCGGCAAGCGTCTCCCACGGGCTGCGCTCCACGTTCTCCGTGACGCAAGCGGTGTAGCGCAGCGGCGTGCCAAACACCGTCGCCGAACCAATACCCGCAATGCCGCCACCGAGATTCATCAGCATCAGCCGGATCGCGCGTCCGATGGAGGCGTTGGCGCGAAAGCCGGGTCCGAAGCAGCCGTTGCCGCCATGCAGCCCGATCTTCGCCGCATAGGGGCCGTTCACGATCATCAGCGGCGCGACGCCATGCATCGTGCCCTGCACGCCGTTCAGGTTGAACTCCTCGCGCAGCATGAGCGCGATGCCGCCCAGAACCACCGGAAGATATTCCGGCGCGCATCCCGCCATGAGGGCATGGATCGCCACAGTGCGCACGGTCGCGGGCGCGAGCGCGGGCGGGATGCGGCCGATCAGCTCCTCCGGATCGCGGCGCGTCCCGCCGAGCATCCAGCGTACGCGCTCTTCCGTCGGCGTGACGACGGGCAATCCGTCCGACCATGGTTTTTTCAGGAAGAATTCGAATTCGTCTGCCGACACCCGGTGCGCTCAGTCAGCGGTGATGTTGGCGGACCGGATCACCTTCCCCCATTTATCCGTTTCAGCCTTGATGAACGAGGCGAACTCCTCCGGCGTATTCGAAACGGGCTGCGTGCCGAGGTTGACGAAGAGCTGTGCAACCTTGGGACTCGCGATGGCACGCGCGATCTCGCGCTGCAGCCGTTCCACGATATCGCGAGGCACGCCAGCCGGAGCCAGGATGCCGTACCACTGGGTGACGTCGTAGCCGGGCAGCATCTCGCTGATCGCCGGCAGGTCCGGCATGGAGCGTTTCGTTCCGGTGGTCGCGAGCGCGCGCATCTTTCCTGTCTTCATGTGCGGGACGACCGAGGGACCGCTGCCGAACATCATGGTGCTCTCGCCTGTCATCACGGCGATGGCGGCGGGACCGTTCCCCTTGTACGGTACGTGCAGCAGCCTGACCTTCGCAAGCAGATTGATCAGCTCACCCGCGAGATGTGGCGCGCCGAGATTGCCGCTCGACGCATACGTGAGCTGGCCGGGCTTCGCACGTGCCAGCGCGAGCAGGTCCTTCAGGGAGCGCACCGGCAGCGACGGATGGACGGTCAGCACGTAATCCGACGTCGCGATGAGGCTGATCGGCTGGAATCCGCGGATAGGATCGTAAGGCAGCTTGGCGATCGCGGCCGGCAGGATCGCAAGCGGCGCTACATTACCCAGCACGAGCGTGTAGCCGTCGGGCGCGGCCTTGGAAGCGATTTCCGTGCCGATGCGCCCGCTCGCACCTGGCCGGGTGTCGATCACGATCTGTTGCCCCATCTGATCGCCGAGCGCCTGCGCGATGATGCGCGCCGTCGCATCGGTCCCTCCACCGGGCGGATACGGCGATATGAGCCGCACTGCCTTGGAGGGATACGCTTGGGCAAAAGCTACTCCGCCCGCTGCCCCCAACAGGAGCGCAGCGAAGCCGACAGCCGCGATTTTCAGCATGCTCGATTCCTCCTCGCTTGAACCGCTTGTTCAGGCGAGCACGTTTGCGGCCCAGTGGGCACAGCGCAGAACGCGCTCGTCATCGTCGTAGCCGCCCACGAACTGCACGCCGAGCGGCAGGTTCTTCGGACCGCGGCCTGCGGGGATGGTCACGCACGGCACGCCGAGCAGCGTCCAGTTGCGGTTGAAGAGCGAGCTTCCTGTCTCGAGGATGCCTTCGAGCGCTTCGCCCGGTGCGCTGGGCGTGAGCAGCACGTCGATATCGGAAAGCAGATCGCCAAACCGGGCGCGGCAGGCACGCGCCCGCTGCATGGCGGCCGAATGATCCGCACGGGGCAGCTTCGAGTACGTGCCGATCATCTTCTGCATGTGCGTGCTCAGCAAGTCGCGATATGCAAGATATTCGGGCAGAAGCGCGCGCGACGCTTCGAAATACATGATTTCGTTCTGATCGTCGTAGAGCCGATCGAACTCCGACGGAAAATCGAGATCGCGCACACGCGCGCCGCGCCTCGCGAGCGCAGCTGCCGTCTCCTCGAGCGCGCGCTGTGCGGCAGGGGCAGCGTCCTTCCAGCGCGAGCTGCGGTGCAAGCCGATGCGCGGCGGTTGCGGGAGCGCGCCAACGAAATCAGGCAGTGTCCTGCCCGACACCGCGCGAACGAGCAGCGCGCAGTCCTCCACCGTCCGCGCCATTACGCCTATCGTGTCGAGCGACTCCGCGAGCGCCTTCAGCCCCGCGCGATTGATGGTGCCGAAGCTCGGCTTGTAGCCGACGATGCCGCAATACGCGGCGGGACGGATGGTGGAGCCGCCGGTCTGCGTGCCGAAAGCAAGCGGCGCCATGAAATCGGCGACCGCGGCCGCCGAACCGCTCGACGAGCCGCCGGGCGTATGCGCAAGATCGTGCGGATTGCGCGTCGGCCCGGGAACGCGCGATGCGAACTCCGTGGTGACGGTCTTGCCGAGCACGATCCCGCCTTCACGGCGCAC
>JBQTHU010000146.1:0-7527 GCA_052389535.1 Betaproteobacteria bacterium
GGCGCTTCTCTTTTCCGACAGTCGCCTCCAGCGCGCCGTTGATGACGTACAGAAACATTTCGTGTTGCGCCGAGGCCGATTCGCTCCCGTGTCCGGGCGGCGATTCCACGAAACCGAAGGCGATGTACGTGCCTTCCACCCAGCGTTCGCAGTGCCCCGACGCAGCCGGCGCATCGACCCCGCTTCGTCACCATGCGGAAATACATGTACTCCCCCTCGGTGACCGGGCCCTCGGCCGTCGAGAGATGCGGATTGAAACGATGGGACTCGAAATTCTCGAAGCGGTGAAACGGCATCGGTCGGCTCCGCGCTTGGGCGTCTCGTCTTTATTCGCTACACTCCAGTCTATAACAAATCACCCGTGCGGCGGCACGTCCCTTCCATGACCATGACCGACGAACTCCACTACCATTCCGTGGCGCAACTCGCCACGCTCGTCCGCAAGCGCAAGGTCTCGCCGGTGGAGTTGACAAAGGCATTGCTGGAGCGCATCGCCGCGCTCGATCCCCAGCTCAACGCGTTCGTCACCGTCACCGCCGATCTCGCGTTGAAGCAGGCGCACCGGGCGGAACGCGAAATCGGGAAAGGTAACTATCGCGGGCCGCTGCACGGCATCCCCTGCGGCCTGAAGGACATCTACAACACGAAAGGCATCCTCACCACCGCGGGTTCGCGCGTCTGCATCGACAACATCCCGGACAGCGATGCCACCACGACCCGCCTGCTCCACGAGGCGGGCGCCGTGCTGCTCGGCAAGCTCGCGACACACGAATTCGCGCACGGCGGCCCTTCCTTCGATCTGCCGTGGCCGCCGGCGCGCAACCCCTGGAACCTCGAGCATTTCACCGGAGGATCGAGCAGCGGATCCGGCGCCGCCATCGCCGCCGGGCTCACGCCTTTTGCGCTCGGCTCGGATACCGGCGGCTCGATACGCGGGCCTGCGTCGTTCTGCGGCCTGGCGGGTCTCATGCCGACCTACGGGCTGGTGAGCCGCGCCGGCGTCGTTCCCAATTCCTACACGTTCGATCACTGCGGCCCGATGGCGTGGACCGTCGAAGACTGCGCGATCGTGCTGCAGGCGCTCGCCGATTACGACCCGCTCGATGCCGGCAGCATGAAAGTGCGCGTGCCCAATTACCGCGCGGCGCTCAAGCGCAGCGTGAAAGGCATGAAGATCGGCGTGCTGCGCCACTATTGGGAAGAGGACCTTCCCGCACATGAGGACCTGCGCAAGGCGATGGAGGAAGGGATCAAGACGTTCCGCAGCCTCGGCGCGAAAGTGGAGGACTGCCGCAGCCGGCCGATGATGGACTCGCTCGATGTGAAGATCATCATTGCCGAAACCGAAATGTTCTCGATTCAGCACAAAGATCTCGTCGCCCGCCCCGGTGCGTACGGGCGTGATTTTCTGGGGCGCGCGCTGCCAGCGTGTCTCTTCCAGGCGGCGGATTACGTGGCCGCCTCGCGCGAACACCGGCGCATCGTGCTCGAAAGTCGCCGGCTCTACGAGAAGTACGACGTGCTGCTCACCGCCGGATTCGGCCCCGCCCCGCGGCTCGATGCGCACAAGACGCTCAATTTCTGGCAGCGCTCGAACGTCTTCACGCCGTCGAACGTCACCGCGGGACCGGCGCTCGAGTTGTGCAACGGCTTTTCCGGCACGGGTCTGCCGCTCGGCATGCAATTGATCGGCCGACCGTTCGATGAAGCGACTGTCCTCTGCGCGGGCCATGCTTACGAGCAGGCGACGGCGTGGCGGTCACGTCGCCCAAAGCTGGCTGCCGGAACGGCGCAGCCGCGGATCGCGCCAAAGGGCAACGAGCCCGACGCAAGCCAGATCGATGCGAAAACGCGAACCGTGGCGCTGGACATGGCCGCGCGCGCGGGCCTGAAGCTCAACGAATACCAGCAGGCAATCCTGCTTGAAACGGCGCCCTACGCCCTTGCAATGGCCGAACGCGTCCGGCGTGACCGCGGTCATTTCGAGGAGCCCGCGCTGGTGTTCCGGTTCCCGAACTAGTCGAGCCGTAACGCCGCGCACGGAGCGGCGGCGCTTGTAATAGAATGGCTCGCAACCGGGGCGCAGGGCGCAACGCCCGTTACTCCGGACACAACGCAGAATTTCCATTAAACAGGAGGACTGTCATGATGCGTCCGCTTCGCTACGTGCCGGGCACTCTCGCCGCGGCGCTGGTTGCTGCAACTCTGCTCTCCGGCGGTGACGTTTACGCGCAGGCACGCCAGAAGGTCCTGAAGTTCATTCCGCAGGCCGACCTGCGCATACTCGATCCGATCTCCACGACGGCGTACATCACCCGCAACCACGGCTACATGATCTACGACACGCTGTTCGCGATCGATGCGAAGTTCCAGGTGAAGCCGCAGATGGTGGACAAGCACGAGATCAGCAAGGACGGTCTCACCTACACCTTCACGCTGCGCGACGGGCTCAAGTTCCACGATGGGCAGCCGGTGCGCGCCCAGGATTGCATCGCTTCCATCGAGCGCTGGGCCAGGCGCGATGCCCTCGGGCAAAAGCTTGCGGAGGCGACCGCGAGCTGGACGGCGGTCAACGACAAGACCTTCACGCTCAAGCTCAAGAAACCGTTCCCGCTGACGCTCGAAGCGCTCGGAAAGCCGTCGTCCAACGTGCCGTTCATCATGCCCGAGCGCATCGCCAAGACCGACGCCTTCAAGAACATCACCGAAACCATCGGTTCCGGTCCCTTCAAGTTCGTGAAGGAGGAATGGGTGCCGGGCAACAAGGTGGTGTACGTCAAGAACACCGACTACGTGGCGCGCAAGGAGGCGCCGTCGTGGGCTTCCGGCGGCAAGGTTGTCAAAGTGGACCGCGTGGAATGGATCTATATCCCGGATTCCGCCACCGCGGCGGCGGCGCTCAACGCGGGCGAGGCCGACATCTGGGAACAGTTGCCGCCCGATCTCATTCCATTGCTGTCGCGGAACAAGGACATCACGGTGAAGAACATCGATCCGCTGGGATCGATGGGCATGATCCGCTTCAATTTCCTTTATCCGCCGTTCAACAACCCGAAGATGCGCCAGGCCTTGCTCTATGCCGTCAACCAGCAGGACTACGTGATCGGCATCGCGGGCGATCCGAAGAACGGCAAGCCGTGCTACTCGTTCTTCACGTGCGGCACGCCGCTTGCGACCGAAGCCGGCGCCGAGCCGCTCAAGGGCAAGCGCGACTTCGAGAAGGCGAAGCAACTCATCAAGGAGGCCGGCTACAAAGGCGAGAAAATCGTCATCATCGATGCGACCGATCAGCCGATCGTTCACTCGCAGTCGCTGCTCACGCTCGCGATCCTCAAGAAGCTCGGCCTCAATGCCGAAGTGCAGGCCGGCGACTGGGGCACGCTCATCACGCGGCGCGCGGTGCGCGAGCCGCTCGACAAGGGCGGGTGGTCGATCTTCCACACCTGGCTGGTGGGCCCGGACATGGTGAATCCGGCGGTCAATTTCCCGCTGCGCGGAACCGCGGAGAAGGCGTGGTTCGGCTGGCCCAACGATCCGAAGATGGAGGAGCTGCGCGAGGCGTGGTTCAACGCGAGCGATCCCGCGGCGTCGAAGAAGGCCGCCGAGGCGGTGCAGCGCCACGCGTTCGAGTTCCTGCCCATTATCCCGACGGGGCAGTTCATATTGCCCACGGCGTACCGCTCGAACATTTCCGGGCTCATCATCGCGCCGATCAACCTGCTGTGGAACGTGGAGAAAAAGTAGTCCGGTAGACGGTTGCGTTATCGGTGTTCGCTTATGTAATCCGGCGGCTCATCGCGACCATCGTCGTCATGGCGGTGGTCGCGTTCGTCGTCTTTCTGCTGCTGTACCTCACTCCGGGCGATCCGGCCGCGATTCTCGCCGGCGATGCCGCGACGAACGAGGACATCCGGCGCATCCGCGAGAAGCTGGGACTCGAAGAGCCGTTTCTGGTGCGCTTCGGCGGCTGGCTGTGGGCG
Source organism: Betaproteobacteria bacterium (assembly GCA_052389535.1). Classification (GTDB taxonomy): domain Bacteria; phylum Pseudomonadota; class Gammaproteobacteria; order Burkholderiales; family SG8-41; genus DSOT01. Next base: position 3,981 of record JBQTHU010000146.1, read on the forward strand.
CTGCTGCACGGCGACCTGGGTACTTCGATATTCACCAACCTGCCGGTCACCCATCTCATCGCGCAGCGCATCGAACCTACACTGGCGCTGACGACCTGCACGCTGATCGTCGCGGTCCTCGTCGCCGTGCCGCTGGGTGTTGTCGCGGCCGCGCGCGCCGGCACCTGGGTCGACCGTCTGGTGATGGGCTTTTCGGTGCTCGGGTTCTCGCTGCCGGTGTTCGTGCTCGCCTACATTCTGATCCTGGTGTTTTCGATACACCTCGACTGGCTGCCCGTCCAGGGCTATCGCAGCATCCAGGAAGGGTTCTGGCCCTGGCTGAGACACCTGATCCTGCCGAGCATTGCGCTCGGCACGGTGTACATCGCATTGATCGCGCGCATCACGCGTGCGAGCATGCTGGACGTGCTTGCGCAGGACTACATCAGGACCGCGCAGGCGAAAGGCATCGCGCCCAGCGGTGTCCTGGTCGGGCACGCGCTCAAAAACGCCGCCGTGCCGATCATGACCATCATAGGGATCGGCATCGCGCTGCTCATCGGCGGCGCGATCGTGACGGAGACGGTCTTTGCCATACCGGGCATCGGCCGGCTCACCGTGGATGCCATCCTGCGCCGCGACTATCCGATCATCCAGGGCGTGATACTCGTGTTCTCGGCGGCCTACGTCCTCATCAATCTCGCGGTGGACCTGAGCTACATGCTGCTCGATCCGCGCATCCGATATTGAAATGAACGCTGTCGTACTCGATGCACCGAAGTCCGTATCGCCGACCTGGAAGCGGTTTCGCGATGCCTTCCGCCGCCATCCGACGGCGATCGTGGGCGGCGCCGTGCTTTTCGTCATGATCCTGATCGCGCTGCTTGCGCCGTGGCTCGGCACCGTGGATCCCCAGGCCGTCGCGCCGATCAAGCGCCTGCGGCAGCCTTCCGCCGAGTACTGGTTCGGCACCGACATGCTGGGACGCGACGTCTACAGCCGGGTGATCTACGGCACGCGCGTTTCGCTGACGGTCGGCATCGCCGTGGCGCTGCTGAGTACGCTGATCGGGCTCACCATCGGGCTCGTCACCGGGTTCATCCGCTGGCTGGACGCGATCGTCATGCGCGTGATGGACGGGCTCATGTCGATTCCGCCGGTGCTGCTCGCGATTGCGCTGATGGCGCTCACGCGCGCGAGCATGGAGAACGTGATCGTGGCCATCACGCTCGCGGAAGTGCCGCGCGTGGTGCGGCTGGTGCGCAGCCTCGTCCTGTCGCTGCGCGAGGAGCCTTATGTCGAGGCCGCGATCGCCGCGGGCACCAGCCTTCCGCGCATCCTCGTCCGGCATATTCTGCCCAATACCGTCGCGCCGCTGCTGGTGCAGGCGACCTACGTGTGCGCCTCGGCGATGATCACCGAAGCCATCCTGTCGTTCATCGGCGCCGGCACGCCGCCCAACATCCCGAGCTGGGGCAACATCATGGCAGAGGCGCGGAGCCTGTTCCAGATCGCCGGCTACCTGATCCTGTTTCCGGGGATCTGCCTGTCGCTTACCGTGCTCGCCGTGAACCTTCTCGGCGATGGCATGCGCGACGCGCTGGATCCGCGGCTCGCGCGGCGCATGTGATGTCTGCCGTCGCGACACCGCTGCTCGAGGTCGAAAACCTCAGGACGCACTTCTACACCCGGGACGGCATCGTGCGCGCGGTCGATGGCGTCTCGTTCTCCGTCGATGCCCGGGAAACGCTCGCCGTGGTCGGCGAATCGGGGTGCGGCAAGAGCGTCACTTCGCTGTCCATCCTGCGGTTGATCGCCTCGCCCCCCGGGCGCATCGTGGAAGGCAGCATCCGGTTCGAAGGCCGCGAACTGCTCACGCTGTCGGACTCCGAAATGCGAGCCGTGCGCGGCAATCGGATCTCCATGGTTTTTCAGGAGCCGATGACCTCGCTCAATCCGGTGCTCACCATCGGCAGGCAGATCGGTGAAATGCTGACGCTGCACCGCGGTCTTACGCAGCGTGAGGCGCAGGCGCGCGCGGTGGAGATGCTGCGCCTCGTCAACATGCCGGAACCCGAGCGCCGCATCGGCCAGTATCCGCACCAGCTTTCCGGCGGCATGCGGCAGCGCGTAATGATCGCGATGGCGCTCGCGTGCAATCCGCGGCTGCTGATCGCCGATGAACCGACCACGGCACTCGATGTGACCATTCAGGCGCAGATCCTCGATCTGATGCACAAGCTGAAGGAAAAGACCGGTGCGGCGATCGTTCTCATCACGCATGACCTGGGCGTGGTCGCCGAAATGGCGCAGCGCGTGGTCGTGATGTACGCCGGGCGGAAGGTCGAGGAGGCGTCCGTCGAGGCGTTGTTCGAGCAGCCGCGCCATCCCTATACGCGCGGACTTCTGAATTCCATCCCGCGTCTCGGTGCGGCGCACGTCAACGCACGCAAACGTCTCGCCGAAATACCCGGCGTCGTGCCTTCGTTGCGCGAGTCGATCGCCGGATGCATCTTCGCGCCCCGCTGCGCCCATGCCACCGAGCGTTGCCGTCGGGAATATCCGCCGCTCGAAACCAAGGCCGCCGGCCACAGCGTCGCGTGCTGGGAGTCCGACCGGATATACGGGAGCGCGGCATGAGTGCGGAAATCGACCGCATCACCGCAGGCGCCCCGAGCGATCCGCTGCTGGAGATTGCGCATCTCACCAAGCATTACCCGGTGCGCAAGGGCGTCTTCGATAGAGCGACCGCGCAGGTGCACGCCGTGGACGACGTCAGCTTCACGATTGCCGAAGGCGAGACGCTCGGGCTGGTCGGCGAAAGCGGCTGCGGCAAATCCACCACGGGGAAGACCATCCTGCGCCTGATCGAGCCGACTTCCGGAACGATCCAATGGCGCGGGAAACGGATCGAGCGACTGAGCAGCCGCGAGATGCGCCCGTTCCGCCGCGAATTACAGGCGGTTTTCCAGGATCCTTACTCGTCGCTCAATCCGCGCATGCGCGCCGCTGACATCGTCGCGGAACCGGTCCGGAATTTCGAGAAGGCGCCCCCGGGCGAGATACGCGACCGCGTCGCCTCGCTGTTCGAAAAAGTCGGGTTGCGGACCGACCAGATGATCAAGTATCCCTACGAGTTCTCCGGCGGACAGCGGCAGCGTCTTGGCATCGCGCGCGCGCTGGCCCCGCGACCCAGGCTGATCGTATGCGACGAGCCGGTCTCGGCCCTGGACGTGTCGGTGCAGGCGCAGGTGATCAATCTGCTGATGAGCCTGCAGGACGAGCTGCGGCTCTCGTACCTGTTCGTGGCACACGACCTCGCGGTGGTCGAGCACATCAGCCACCGCGTCGCCGTCATGTACCTCGGCAAGATCGTGGAGCTGACAGACAAGCACACGCTGTTCACCAACCCGCAGCATCCCTACACCGAGGCGCTGCTTTCCGCCGTGCCGGTACCGGATCCGCGCGCGGCGAAGAAGAGGATCATCCTGTCCGGGGATGTTCCGAGCTCGATCGATCCACCGCGGGGCTGCCGTTTCCATACCCGTTGTCCCTACGCCGAGGAACG
>JBQTHU010000147.1:0-2305 GCA_052389535.1 Betaproteobacteria bacterium
AGCAACGAACGACGCAATGAAGATTTTCGGGTTCGCCGGCTATTCCGGCAGCGGCAAGACCACGCTGATCGAAAAGCTGATCCCGCTCTTTGCCGCGCGCGGGCTCACTGTTTCGCTGATCAAGCACTCGCATCATACGTTCGACGTCGATCAACCCGGCAAGGACTCGTACCGGCACCGCCATGCAGGATGCAACGAGGTGCTCGTGACGTCGTCCCGGCGCTGGGCGCTCATGCACGAGCTGCGCGGCGCTGCCGAGCCGCCGCTGGCCGAACACGTGGAACGCATCTCGCCGTGCGATCTGCTGCTGGTGGAAGGCTTCAAGCGCGAGCGCATCCCGAAGCTCGAGGTGTATCGCGCCGAAGTCGGCGAGCCGCTGCTGCATCCCCACGACAGGAACATCGTTGCGATCGCGAGCGACCGTGCGCTCGACGCACCGCTCCCGCAATTCGATCTGAACGACCACAACGGAATCGCGACGTTCGTGGTGCGGCATGTCGGCCTGGGGTAGGCTGGAGGCCCCGGGCGCAAAGGTGTAAGCTCGACCCATGGTGAAGGTGCTTTACTTCGCCCGGCTGCGCGAAGCGCTGGGCACCGCCGGTGAAGAGTTGGCGCTGCCGGCATCGGTTTCGACGCTGGGAGGGCTCCGCGCGATACTGAGCGCGCGCGGAGGCGCATGGTCCGAGGAACTGGCAGCGAACCGTCGTATCCGTGCGGCCGTCAATCAGGTCATGACGGATGAGCAAACCGTCATCGCCGACGGCGATGAAGTCGCGTTTTTTCCACCGGTCACCGGAGGTTGAAACGAGAATGACGGTGCGCGTTCAGACACAGGATTTCGACGCAGGCGCGGAAATCGCCGCACTGCGCCGCGGCAATCCCAAAGTGGGCGCGGTGGCGAGCTTCATCGGCATCGTGCGTGACCTGAACGAGGGCGGCGCCGTTGCCGAGATGTCGCTGGAGCACTATCCGGGGATGACCGAGCGCGCGATCGAGGGGATCGTCACCCAGGCACGCGGGCGCTGGGATATCCTCGATGCACTGGTGATACACCGGGTGGGCACGCTCAGACCGACTGAACAGATCGTGCTGGTCGTCGTGACGAGCGGTCATCGCGGTGACGCCTTCGCCGCGTGCGAGTTCATCATGGATTATCTCAAGACGCGCGCGCCATTCTGGAAGAAGGAGCAGACGCCGTCGGGCGAGCGCTGGGTCGAGGCGCGCGCATCCGACGATATCGCCGCGGAACGCTGGCGCCTGAAAGGCTAAGCTTCAGCATCGGCGTTCGCCTGAAACCGGGCGCACGCTCAGTCATACAACGGGTGGAAATCTGCATGCACGATAGTGACGTCCTGGTGGTGGGAAAGGGTAACGCTGCGCTGTGCGCGGCGCTCGCCGCGCGCGATGCCGGTTGCCGCGTGACGATGCTCGAGGCGGCCCCCGAGGCGGAATCCGGCGGCAACAGCCGTTTCGCGGGCGGCGTGATGCGCTTCGCGTACGATTCGGTGCAGGACCTGCAGCGCGTGACCGACATTCCCGAGGAGGAGATAGAAACGGTCGATTGGGAAAGCAACACCGAAGCACAGTTTTACGACGACCTGTACCAGGTCACGAGCTTTCGCACCGACCCGGAGCTGAGCGAGATTCTGATCACGCGCAGCCTCGACGCCATGGCATGGCTGCGCGGTCAGGGCGCGCGCTTCGCGCCCAACTACCGCCACCAGTCGGCGATCGTCAACGGCAAGCGCAGGTTCTTCGGTCGCATGCCGTTATGGGCCTCGGGCGGCGGGCCCGGGCTCGTGCAGTCGCTGACCGATACCGCGGTAAAGAAAGGCGTGGACATTTATTACGATACGCGCGCGGTATCGCTCAACTACGACGGCGAGCGTGTTTGGGGCGCAACGGCAAAGCGTCATGGCAAGCCGGTCGCGTTCGTAAGCCGCGCAGTGGTGCTCGCCTGCGGCGGTTTCGAGGCCAATCCGGAGTGGCGCACCCGCTACCTCGGGCCGGGATGGGAACTCGCGAAGGTTCGCGGCACGCGGTTCAACGTCGGCGACGGCTTGCGCATGGCGCTCGATATCGGCGCGTGTCCCTACGGCAACTGGTCGGGGCGCCACGCCGTGTCGTGGGAGCGCTATGCCCCGGAGTTCGGCGATCTCAGCATCCCCGAGAGTTCCTACCGGCACAGCTTTCCGCTGTCGCTCATGATCAACGCCGACGGCAAGCGCTTCGTCGACGAGGGCGCCGAGTTCTACAACTACACCTATGCCAAGTACGGGGCGGAGGTGTTGAAGCAGCCGGGGCA
>JBQTHU010000148.1:0-38997 GCA_052389535.1 Betaproteobacteria bacterium
GCCACGCGGCTCTATCGCAGCGACAAGAAGGCGTTTGCCTTCATGATGCTGGCTCTGATGGTGATGGCCGGCCTCGAAGGATTGCCCGGCGCCGAAGATATTGAGGACGTAATCGACGCCATCGGACAGAACCTCGGCTACGCCACCAACAGCAAGAAGGCGCTACGCAGGCTCGCCACGTCACTGCTCGGCCCCGACATGGCGGACATCATGCTGCACGGCGCTTCTGCTGTGCCCGGCTTCCCGCTGGATGTGTCGATGCGCATGGGCATGCACAATTTGATACCTGGCTCGTCGTTCTTCAAAACGTCCGAGCCCGACAAAACCAAGGAAATCGTAGAGGCGCTTGGGCCGGCAGCCAGCATTGCGGATCGGCTCGTCCTCAGGGGTGACGCTCGCGCGGCATTGCCAAAGGCGATCCAGGATGTGGTGAAAGCCGCAGACATGACCCTCACAGGGATGTACCGGGACTACCGGGGGCGCAAGATCATGGAAACCACCAACACGGACGCTTTCTTCAAGGCGATCGGCTTTCAGCCGGCGAGTGTTGCGCGACGCTCCAGGCTCGAATATATCGCGAAGCAGGACATTGACCTCCAGAAAGTAATGGAGGACAGCATCGCGACTAAATGGGCGCAGGGCGTATTCGAGCGTGATTCAGATAAGGTCTCCGAAGCGCGCCAGATGATGCGAGACTGGAACGAAACCAACCCGGAACTTCCAGTGCGCATCAACCCTCAGCAGATCATGCGGCGAGTGAGGGAGATGCGCAAGACCCGCGAGGAGCGGTTCACCAAACAGGCGGCGCCGGAAATCCGCCATCAAATACGCGAGGGCATGGCGGCGCGCTGAGACGTATAATGGGTCGGTGGCCCTCGCCGTCTACCTCGCCATTGCCGCGGTAGTCTTTATCGCGATCCCTATTCTTTGCGAGCGCTATTCGCCGCTCTACGTGCTCGGGGGGTTGATGCTGGTCGGGGCGCTGTGGTCGTTAGCGGCATGACTAGAAATACGCCAACCACGTCGAGCGCCAGGTGAGCACGGAGGACAACGCCGCGACCTGCTTCACAGCGCGGGCACTTTTCTCGGCCCGGTCGGGTGGGCATTAATTGGGCGTCCATACCGCGTTTTTCGGCCGCCCCATGCTCTGCTCGCACAGGAAAGCGCGATTGTGGCGGGGAGCGCGAAAGTACTTTTAATCCGTTGGTCGGGAGTTCGAATCTCCCACCGCCTACCAGTGCATCTGTCAAAGGGTCAGCGTAACGCTGGCCCTTTTCTATTGTGGCGTGGAAACTGATCGTGACAGGTGCGCCTTGGTCCGCGCCCTTATCGATCCGGCACCACAGTCATGATTCGGCAATGAACGCAGGCGGGCTGTCTATGGTCACACGTATGCTTTATTCATGAGGTCAAGCATGCGTGCCCTGCTTGCAGGTATCTTGATGGCGGTCATCGCAAGCGGGCAAGCGGCGCGGGGGGCCGAGGCGAAATCCGCAGAGGAAAAGGCCGTCAACTTGGAACAGAAGAAGGCTGCCGCGGATGGCGGCGATGGCATCCCGGACCCCGCGAAGATCACGAAAACGGAAGCGCAGGCGATCGATCCGGACGGCAGGAAGCCGCTGGACGATCCCATCACCTGTCTTGCGCGCACCATCTACTGGGAAGCCAAGGGAGAAGGCATTGCGGGCATGGAGGCCATCGCCAACGTCGTGATGAACCGGCTCGGCCACGAGGGGTTTCCCGATACCGTTTGCGAGGTGGTGAGACAGGGCTACGAGCGCGGCGCCTGTCAGTTCTCGTGGTGGTGCGACGGCCGTTCCGACGATGCCCAGGATGCCGAGTCTTACGAGGTCGCCAAGGAAATCGCCCGGAAGGCACTCAACCGGCAGATCAAGGACAGGACCGCTGGCGCGCTGTATTTCCACCAGCGCAAGATAAGTCCGCAGTGGTCCGCGAAGTACATCAAGACCGTCGAGCTCGGCGAACACATTTTCTACAAGCCGCCGGGACGCGCGGCCAAATAATGAGCGACCTCGCGCTGGGTAAGATCGTGGTCGGGTCGAACCTGCGCCGGCGGCTGGCGTGGCTGCGCCAATCGCGGTGGCGCGGGCTGGTCAGTGCAGCGTAGTGGAAGCCGGCGGCGTTTCCAGCAGGCGCTTCACGCTCGCCGTATCGAGGGGTTTCACGAGATGCAGGTCGAAACCCGCTTCCCTGGACTCCTGGATGTCCGAAGGCTGGCCCCAGCCGGTGAGCGCGATCAGAAGCAGCTTGTTCCGGCTTTCGTGACCGCGTAACGCGCGCGCGATCTCGTAGCCGTTCATCCCCGGCATGCCGATGTCGAGGAACACGAACTCGGGCTTGAATTCCTCCACGGCCTTGAGGGCCGCGTGTCCGTCATGCGCGATGCGTGCATCGTGCCCTTCGTACTGCAGCAGGAGCTGCAGCATCCTCGCCGCGTCCACGTGATCGTCCACGACCAGAACGCGGCGGCGCGACACCGGGCGCGTGCTCCGCTCCTCCGCTACCAAAGGCGTGCGATCGATCGGCGCGAGCGCGCGGGGAAGCCGCACGTGAAAGACGCTGCCTTTGCCGGGCCCTACGCTTTCCACCGACACCGTGCCACCGTGCAGCTCGACGATGCGCCGGGCGAGGGACAGCCCGATGCCCAGCCCGGAATTCGTCTCACCCGCCGGCCGGCTGCCTTGATCGAACAGATTGAAGATGCGCTCCAGGTCTTCGCGCGCTATGCCGCGTCCCGTGTCCCTTACCGACAGCACGATATCGTCGGCGAGCTTCTGCGCGCTCACGCCGATAGCGCCGCCCTGCGGCGTGTAGCGGCTCGCATTGTTCAGGATGTTCAACATCACCTGGGCGAGCCGGTGCTCGTCACCAAACACCGTGAGCGGTTCCGGTGGCAGCTCGATCTCCAGTGCCTGCCGGGCACGTTCGATCGCGGGCCGCATCGCCTCTGCGCTGCTTTTAACGACGTCCGTCATGTCGACCGTTCCGCGCGCAATCGTCAGCGTGCCGCGCGCGATGCGGTTCACGTCGATCAGATCGTCCACGATGCGCGCCAGATGCCGCGCCTGCCGCGCCACTACGCCGAGCGGCGGCGCATTCGCAGGATCGCTCATCCCGGTACGCTCCAGCGTCTCGACCGCATTCAGTATCGGCGCGAGCGGATTGCGCAGTTCGTGCGCCAGCATGGCGATGAATTTGTTCATGCGCCGGGCGGTATCCTCGGCCTCCCGGTGCTGCCGGCGCTCGGTGAGGTCCTGCGTCATCTTGGCGAAGCCGCATGGCACGCCCTCGGCGTCCTGGAGCGCGGTGACGACTACGTGCGCCCAGAACCGCTCGCCGTTCTTGCGCACGCGCCAGTTCTCTTCCACGGCGCGGCCGGCCGCGCGCGCGGTGCGCAGTTCCTGCCACGGCTTCCCGGCCTTGATGTCGTCGGCCGGGCACAGCCACGAGAAATGCCGCCCGAGGATTTCTGAGGCGGAGTAACCGTATATGCGCTGCGCGCCGCTGTTCCAGCTCGACACCAGCCCTTCATTGTCGAGCATGTAAAGCGCATAGTCCTGCACGCCCTCGATGAGGAGCCGGAAACGCTCTTCGCTCTGGCGCAGCCTCTGTTCGTTGCCGCGTCGTATGGTGAGATCGCGCGTAATCTTCGAAAAGCCTATCAGCTGCCCATCGTCGCGGCGTAGCGCGGTGATGACGACGTTGGCCCAGAAACGCGAGCCGTCCTTGCGCACGCGCCAGCCCTCGTCCTCGAAGCGGCCATCCGCCGCGGCCATGCGCAGCTCGCGCTCGGGCCACTGGCGTTCCAGCGCATCGCGAGGATAGAACAGGGAGAAGTGTTTGCCGATCACTTCTTCCGCGGCATAGCCCTTGATCAGGCGCGCGCCCAGGTTCCAGCTCTGGATGATGCCTTCGGGGTTCAGTATGAAAATGGCATAGTCCCTGATTCCCGCAACGAGCGTCTCGTAGATGCGCGGATCGTCGGAAGGCGGCGCCATGACTTGCGATTGTGGTTGTAGTGCCCGGTTCGAAAGAAGACGGTTCAACGCGAATTCACCGCGAAACGCGCTGCCGGGAAAGCGTGCATTCGGGCGAGCATCGAGCTTACGCTGTTGATAGTACGCTTTCAATATGAAAATCATGTAGTGATGCAGCCACAACAGGCAGTGCGTTCGGCGCAGGCACGCGTGGTATCTTTGGCCTGGTTCGAGAAGAGGAGAGCCGCATGTTACGGGTCGCGATACACGGACTGGGCAGGTGGGGCAACCGCCTGGTGGAATCGGTGCAGCAGAGCCGCAAGGTACGGATCGTCAAGGGCGTTTCCCGGCAGCCCGAGAAGCACCGCGAGTTCTCGGAGCGCAGCGGCATCCCGCTGGTCGGTTCGTACGCCGAGGTGTTGCGCGACCCGGGCATCGATGCCGTACTGCTCGCTACGCCGCATTCGCAGCATCACCAGCAGATCGTGGAGGCGGCGCGCGCCGGCAAGCACGTCTTCGTCGAGAAGCCGATCACGCTGACCCGCGCCAGCGCGGAAGATGCTGTCTCCGCATGCCGCGCGGCCGGCATCACTCTGGGCCTCGGCTTCAATCGCCGCTATGCACCTTCGTACGTGGAGATGATGCGACGCATCCGGACAGGCGAGATCGGCGACGTGCTGCATGTCGAGGGCCAGCATTCCGGCCCGACCGGTTATCGGCTCCAGGCGGGCAACTGGCGCGCCACGCGCGCCGAGGCGCCCGGCGGTGGCATGACGGCGCGCGGCATTCACGCCCTCGACGGCATGATCCAGATCGCCGGTCTCGTCACCTCGGTGTACGCGTTGAGCGAGCGCCGCAGGCTGCCGGCCGAGGTCGAGCTCGACGACACCACTTCGATGCTGCTCAGGTTTTCGAGCGGGGCGACCGGTTATCTCGGCACCCTTTTTGCAACCGGCGACTTCTACCGCGTCCACGTGTTCGGCGCCAACGGCTGGCTGGAGATGCGCGGCGACGCCGAGCTGATCGGGCGCGGACTGGAGGGCAAGCCCGAGCGCTACACGTTTCCGGCCGTCGACAAGGAACAGGCCGTGCTGGAGGCGTTTGCGGACGCCGTGGTCGAGAAACGTCCCTACATGGTCCCACCGGAGCAGGCGGTGAACGGCATTGCGGTGCTCGAGGCGATCGTCGCCTCGGCGTCCGCGGGGAAAGCGATATCGATCTGATCGGATGGCGATTTGCGGGCGGAATTGTTTCCTTTACGAGGCGGTCCAATAGAGCGCAGAGTTACGATTTGTAACAAATTGTCGGGCATGGTAACCGCCCATTCCGCTACCATGTTGTGGAAGCCGGAGTCCTCGGACCGAGGAGGCATAATGAAGATCGTCAAAGCGACCCTGGTGCTCGCCGCGCTCGCGAGCGCCGTGATCAGCGCGCCGGTGTTCGCGCACGGCGGGCGCGGCCATCATTTCCGCGGCCATAATAATCACCATCATTTCCACCGCCACAGCCGCGCGCGCATCGGCGTATTCATCGGCGCGCCGCTGGCGCTCACCCCGTGGTACTACTATCCGCGCTATTACTCTCCGCCTGCGGTGGTGGTCCACACGCCGCCGCCGGTCTATGTCGAGCGCGGGCAGCCTGCCGATGATGCGCAGTACTGGTACTACTGCCGCGAGTCCGAAACCTATTATCCTTACGTGAAGGAGTGCGCCGGCCCTTGGCAGAAGGTCGTGCCGCAGCCTCCTTCGTCATGACGGAATGCTTATGTCGAGAAGTCTGAGGTTCACCGCCGTCTTTGCGCTGCTCGCGGTTGCGGGCTGCGCCACGATTCCCTCCGGTCCGAGCGTGCTGGTATTGCCGGGAACGGGAAAGAGCTTCGATCAGTTCCGCCTGGATGAGTACGACTGCAAGCAGTACGCCCATGCCCAGGTCGGGGGCACCACCTCCACGCAGGCCGCGGAAGACGCGGGCGTGCGCAGCGCCGTAGTCGGCACGGCGCTCGGTGCGCTGGCGGGCGCGGCGATCGGCGGCAACAGCCGCGGTGCGGGTGTCGGCGCCGGGGTGGGCTTGCTCGCCGGCAGCGCCGCGGGCGCGGGCGCCGGGCAGCAGTCGGGTTACGCGCTGCAGCGGCGCTACGATCACGCCTATCAGCAGTGCATGTACGCCAAGGGCCATCGCGTGCCGGTGGCCGGACGCTACGGGCCGACCGAGCAGCGGGCCTACACGCCGCCGCCTCCGCCGCCCGGTTCGTACACGCCTCCGCCGCCGGCACCCTCTGCGGATCGGCCGGTTCCGCCGCCGCCCCCGCAGTAACGTCAGGCGGGCGACTTGAGCCGGTCGAATCCGGCTGCGAGATCGGCGATGAGGTCGTCCGGGTCTTCCAGCCCGATGTGCAGGCGCACGGTGGGCCCCCCCGGATTCCAGCGCGTTGCCGTGCGGAAGCGCGCGATGTCCGCGAGTACGACCAGGCTTTCGTAGCCGCCCCAGCTCGATCCGATCCCGAATAGCTGCAGCGAATCGATGAAGCGCGCGACCGCGCGCTCATCGCAAGGCTGGAGCACGAACGAAAAAAGCGCTGCGGCTCCCTCGTAGTCGCGCTTCCAGAGCGCGTGGCCTGCGTCCCCTTCCAGAGCAGGGTAGATCACACGCAAGACTTCAGGACGCGACTGCAGCCAGCGCGCTACCTTGAAGGCGCTTTGCATCTGGTGTTTGAGGCGCACGCCGATGGTGCGGAAACCGCGCAGCGCGAGATAACAGTCCTCCGGGCTCACGGAGTAACCGAGATCGGCGACTGCCTTGCGCACCGTGAGCCAATATTCTTCGCTGGTGACGATCACGCCCATCATGACATCCGAATGGCCGACGATGTACTTGGTCGCGGAGTGGATCGACACGTCCACGCCGTGCTCGAACGAGCGAAAAAAATACGGCGTACCCCAGGTATTGTCCGCCAGCACCGGAATGTTCCGCTCATGCGCGGCCGCCGCGATCGAGGGCAGGTCCTGCATCTCGAATGTGAGCGATCCCGGCGATTCACAGTACACCGCTTTGGTATTGGGACGGAGCAATTTCCGTATGTCAGCGCCGACGAGGGGATCGTAGTACTCGACCTCGACGCCATTGGGCTTCAGTCGCCGCTCGCAGTAGAGCCGCGTCGGCCCGTACACCGAGTCCGCGACCAACAGGTGGTCGCCACGCGTTGTAAAGGCTGTGATCGCGGCGACGATGGCAGCGAGCCCCGAAGGCACCGCGACCGCCAGATGCCCGCCCTCCATGCGCGCCACCGCCTCCTCGAACGCGAACGTCGTCGGCGTCCCATAGCGGCCGTAGCGCACGGCCTTGTAGTCGTTCGGGTCGCGGTTCTCGTAGGCATCGAGGGTCGGGAACAGCACCGTCGAAGTGCGATACACCGGCGTGTTGACCATGCCGCCGCAGCGTTCGGGGTCGCGGCCGGCGTGGGCGAGGAGCGTATCTTTTTTCACTGGATTGTCCGGTCGTCACGAGGATGTTGCGAAGTATAGTGCGTCGCGTCAGCACCGGATTGCAAAATGTGGACTCCGGGCATTGCCGGGGTGCGCGGGTTGACACATAATCGCGCGTCACGCCCGCACCTTGGGGACTGCGCCGACCCGGCGCGCCGGCCGTGCACGCGGACTTGCCGTGCGCGGTGCATGACTCGATTGGAAAGCCCATGGAACACCATCATTTGCTCGAAGTGGAAGGCGTGCACGTCTCGCGACGCGAGGATCTGCGCCTCATCAGGGGGGCCGGCAAATACGCCGCGGACTGGAATCTGCCGGGCCAGCTCTACGCCTGTTTCCTCCGTGCCGACCGCGCGCACGCGAAGATCGTGTCGATCGACACCGCAGCGGCGGCCAGACAACCCGGGGTGGTGCGCATCTACACCGGCGAGGACACGGTGCGGGCGGGCTATGTCAAGCCGATGACGATGCTCAGCTTCAAGGGCAAGGACGGGATGGAATTGCGGCTGCCGCAACGCCCGGCGCTCGCGCACCATCGCGTGCGCTGCGTGGGCGAGCCGGTCGCGATGGTGATCGCGCAAAGCGCGCTCGCTGCGCAGGACGCCGCCGAGCTGATAGAAGTCGAATACGAGGACCTGCCGGTCGTCATCGACCCGGAGGCTGCGCTTGCCCCGGGCGCTCCGCAATTGCACGAAAACGTGCCGGGCAACCTGCCTTTCGAATTCGAGGCGGGCGACGCCGCCGCGACGGAAGCCGCGTTCGCCAGGGCGAAGCACGTGACGCGGCTCAAGCTCGAAGTGACGCGCGTCGCGCCGAACCCGATGGAGCCGCGCGCCTGCCTCATGGCCTACGACGCGAAAGAGGACCGCTACACCGTCCACGTGCACGTCCAGGGCGTGAATATGATGCGCAAGCAGCTCGCCGCGTACACCAATCTGCCGGAAGAGAAATTTCGCATCATGGCGCGCGACGTCGGCGGCGCCTTCGGGCAGCGCAGCCTCGCCTACCCCGAGTACTGTGCGCAGATGCTCGCGGCGAAAGAATTGGGCAAGCCGATCAAGTGGACCGCGTCGCGCTCGGAAGGCTTCGCAACGGACTCCCACGGGCGCGCCAACTTCGTCACTGGCGAACTCGCGCTCGACGCGGACGGCAGGTTTCTCGGCATGCGGCTCGACTGGATCGCGGAGATGGGCGCGTATCTCACGCCCACCGGCCCGGTGAGTCATCTGCGCAACCCGAGCACCTGCCTCACCGGCGTCTATCGCATCCCGGCGCTCCATGGGCGCTGGCGGACGGTGCTGACCAATACCAACCCGATCGCCGCCTACCGCGGCGCGGGGCGGCCTGACATCGCCTACGTGATCGAGCGGCTGGTCAGCCAGGCCGCGGCGGAGACCGGTGTCGATCCTGCGGAATTGCGCCGGCGCAACTTCATTCCGCCGGAAGCATTCCCCTACAAGACGCCCACCGGCGCGACGTACGAGAGCGCCGATCTGCCGGGCGTGCTCGAGAAGGCGCTCAAGCTCGCCGATTGGAAAGGGTTCGGCGCGCGGCGCAAGCGTTCCGAACAGGCGGGGAAACTGCGCGGTATCGGCATTTCGACCGTAATTGAGAATACCGGCGCCGGGCTGTTTCCCAAGGACACGGTGGCGATCGATGTCGCGGCCGACGGCACGGTGACGGTCTATTCGGTGTCGCACTCGCAGGGACAGGGCCACGAAACCGCGTTCGCCATGATCGTCGCCGAAACGCTTGGCGTGGATTTCGAGCGGGTGGTGCTGCGGCAGGGCGACGAGAGCCGGCCGTTGTTCGGCAATCACACCGGCGGCTCGCGTTCCACGGTGGGCGCGGGCAGCGCCTGCCATCTCGCCGCGAAGAAAGTGATCGAGGAGGGCAAGGCGCTCGCCGCGCTCGAGCTCGGGGTGGAACCCTCGCAGGTCGAGTATGCGAACGGCGAGTTCCGCAGCGAGCACGCGCAGCGTAAGCTCACGCTGGCCGATCTCGCGCAGGCAAAGACTTTTTCGGTGCAGGCCGAAGGCAGCTTCGGCTCGACCTTCCCCAACGGCTGCCACATCACGGAAGTGGAGATCGATCCGGCGACCGGCGTCACCGCCATCGCGTCGTATATCACCGTGGACGACTGCGGCCGCGTCATCAACCACGCCATCGTGGAAGGGCAGATGCACGGCGGTGTCGCGCAGGGCGCCGGCCAGGTGTTCGGCGAGCACGTGGTGTACGAGGGCAGTTCCGGACAGCTCCTGACCGGAAGCTTCTCCGATTACTACATGCCGCGCGCGGGCCTGGTGCGCGAGATCCGGATGGAGGAGCATCCCACGCCGTCCAAAGTGAGCCCGCTTGGCGTGAAGGGCATGGGCGAATCCGGATGCACCGCGTCGCTTCCTGCGCTTACCAACGCGGTGCTGGACGCGCTGCGCCCGCTCGGCGTGCAGCATCTCGACATGCCGCTCACGCCGGCGAAAGTGTGGCACGCCATCCAGGCGGGCCGGACCCGACAATAGGAGGAGGAGCGTGTATACCTTCAGCTATGTGAAAGCGAAGTCGCTGCAGCACGCCGGCGAGCTGCTCGCCGCGAACGAGGAAGCGAAGCTCATGGCGGGCGGCATGACCCTGATCCCGACGCTCAAGGCGCGGCTCGCGCGTCCCACGCACGTGATCGACGTCGGCGGCCTTTCCGAACTGGGCGGCATCGAAGTGAGGGGCGACAAGCTCATCGTGGGCGCGGGCGTGCGGCATCGCGACGTCGCCACCTCAGAAGTGGTGCGCAAGGCAATCCCTGTGCTGAGCGAGCTGGCCAACGTGATCGGCGATCCCCAAGTGCGCAATCGGGGAACCATCGGCGGTTCGATCGCGAACAACGATCCTGCTGCGGATTATCCGGCCGCGGTGCTGGGTCTGGGGGCGACGGTCGTGACCGGCGAGCGGGAGATCGGCGCCGATGATTTCTTCCAGGGGCTGTTCGCAACCGCGCTCGAAGCCAACGAGATCATCGTCCGGCTCGTTTTCCCTGTTCCGAAGCGCGCGTCTTACTGCAAGTTTCCGCACCCCGCATCGGGCTACGCGATGGCGGGCGTCTTCGTCGCCGAAACGGCGCAGGGCGTGCGCGTCGCGGTGACCGGCGCGGGACCCGGCGTGTTCCGCTGGCGCGAGGCGGAGGCGGCGCTCGGGAAGAGCATGAGTGCCGCGGCGCTTGAAAAGCTGGCGGTGGATGCGGGATCGCTCAACGAGGACTTCCATGCCACGCGCGAATACCGCGCCAACCTGGTCGCGGTGATGGCGAAACGTGCGGTGGCGAAGATTGCGGGGAAATGAACATGGCAAATGTCGAGATCACGGTCAACGGTGTCAAGCAGTCGCATGAAGTGGAAGACCGCACGCTGCTCGTCGATTTGCTGCGTGACGGGCTGGGACTGACGGGGACGCACGTCGGCTGCGACACCAGCCAGTGCGGCTGCTGCACGGTGCACATGAACGGCCTCGCGGTGAAGTCGTGCACGGTGCTCGCGGCGCAGGCGAACGGTGCCGAGGTCGTCACCATCGAAGGCATGGCGAAGAACGGCCGGCTCCACCCGATCCAGCAGGCCTTCACCGAGTGCCACGGGCTGCAGTGCGGATTCTGCACGCCGGGCATGATCATGGCGGTCGCGGGGCTGCTCAAGGACAACCCCCATCCCACGGACGAAGAGATCTACCACGGCCTCGAAGGCAATTTGTGCCGCTGCACGGGCTACATCAACATCGTGAAGGCGGTAAAGCGCAGCGCCGAGCTGCTGGGCGGCAAGGGCCGCTAGCGCGCTAAACATACTGAAACAAATCCCCGCTGACCCGAAATAGGCGCGATACCGCGCCTTGCTGGAATCGCTCCCTTTCGAGCATGGAGGAGAGGGCGCCATGCCACGCCTGCGTACCGGCGCGCTAGCCGCTCATGCGGGTACGCGCTCGTACCGATGCCGCGCAGTCGGAGGCGGCGCCGGCGCCGGCCGTGCGGCCGTCAGCCGCCGCGCACGGCCGAAGATTCTATGGCGGCGAGCACGGCTCGCGTGGCATCGACACCTTCGCGCGCGACTTCCAGCGCGGGTCGCGACCAGTGGGCTGGGTTGGGCGCCTCGTAGCTGATATAGCCCGTGTAGTTCTTTTCGAGGAGCAAGCCCAGGAGTTCACGCCAGCGTACCACTCCGCGGCCGGGAGGCAGCCGGTCGGTGGGCCGCCGGGTATCGATCGCGCGCGGGGTATCGGGCACGTCGCTGTACTGGAACGCGAAAATGTGTTGCGCCGGCACGTCTTCGAATCCGCGCCCGCCGCTGCCGGTACGCTCCATGTGATAGGCGTCGAGCAGGAGGCCGCAGTTCGGATGGTTGGCGACGGCATGTAGCTCGCGCGCCGCGTTGAGGCTGTTCACGACTGTCGCCGCGGAGCTGAACTCGAAGGCGAAGCGCACGTTGTGCGCGGCGCACACTTCGGCGGCTGCACGGAGATTCACGGCCGCATCGCGTATCGTGCCACCGGGCTGGCCCTCGGCGCACATGATGAGATCGCAGCCGAGCGCAACGGCGTTGGCGCAGGTCTCTTCGAGCACCTTGAACAGGCGCCGCTGCTCGTCGCCCTTGGCGAAGTAGAGCCCGTACTCCGTGCCCAGCACCGCGACCTTGACACCGCTCGCACGGATCAGCTCCACTACCTGCGCGTTCGTCATCCCGGCCTCGAAGCACCTGCTGAAGCTGCTGCGGCGCAGTTCGACCGCGTTCCAGCCCGCCTCGCGCGCGACCCGCAGGAAATCGGCAAGCGGCGTGGTCTCCAGCGTCCAGTGATGCAGCGCGAGACGTTCGCGCAGGGGCAGGGCGTCAGGCACGGACGAGTTTCTCCTCGAACCAGTTCCACATCTCCGCCACCACCAGGGCGAGGTAGTCGCGCTGGCAGTGCTGCGCGCCGCCTTCGTCCGCCGTGTAGACGCGGAACGTCTTATCCTGCGAGCCGCAGGCGTCGAACTGTTTCTGCGCGTCGGCGAGCGGAATCTGCTCGTCGTCCGCGCCGTGCACCAGCAGGAACGGGCAGCGCATCCTCTGCATCACGCCGTCAAGCTTGAACGGCTCGAGCTTTTTCAGCGCGGCATCGAGCGTGTCCACTCCCAGTATCCACATGATGTGGTGTCCGGGAACGGAGAGCGAAGTCTTGAACTGCGCGTCGATGCGCTTCTTCCAGGTCTCGTAGTAGTTCCACTGCGCGCCCCAGGCGATACAGGCGGCGTAGCGCGGCTCCATCGCGGCGCAGCGCGGCGAGTAGTAGCCGCCGAGGCTGATCGCGACGATGCCGATCTTCTTCGCATCGACATCGGGCCGCTTCTCGAGGTAGTCGATGCAGGCCGATCCGGCGACTTCGTAGTCATGGCGCAGGTAGTGCTGGCGAAAGCGGATCGCCTCGCCGGTGCCGGGGCCGTCCATCACCAGCACCGAGATGCCGCGCTTGATGAGGTCCGGTACGCCGCGCACGAACTGGATCTCTTTCGTGACGTCGAGCCCGTCGAAAAACACCACGCAAGGCGCGCGCGCCGATTTCGCGTTTTGCGCGTGCACGAAGTAGCCGGGCAGGGTGCCGCCGGCAAACGGCACTTCCACGATTTCTATCTTCACGTCAGTCAGCGCCGCGTGCCGGTGGAAGCAATCGACGCCTTTGCGATAGGCATCCAGGCCGATCCGGTCCTTGGGCGTGCGGAAGCGCTCCGCCATCTGGTAATAGTTGCAGGCGCGAAGGTAGGCGTGCGCGGCTGCGTAGCGGTGCCCGGCCTTGTCCCACTTTTCGGCGTAGGCGCGCACGCCGTCGGCGACTTTTGCGCAGGCATCGAACCATGCCGCATCGTCTTCCGGTCCCTTGTCGTTCAGCATACGGCCGATCTTGTGCAGCTCGCCGATCTCCGCGCCGCCGTAGGCGATCGAGCCCATCATGTTGATGAACGCCGCGGACCAGCGGTAGTTGCCGGGGAAATACATGAAGTAGGTGGAGTCTTTTGCCATTCGCTTTTCCTTTCGGGGTTTCCTGCTATGCCTGGCCCCCGCGGGTGCGGCAGCTCGCGATCGCTCGACGATCAGATTTTCGGTATGCCGGCCTTCCGGGCAACGTCGGCCCACTTCTCGGTCTCGTCCTTGAGGAAGGCGGCGTATTCGACAGGCCCGATGCCCGAGACTTCGTAGCCGATGTCCTCGAGCTGCCTGCGGGTGGCCGGATCGTTGAGCGGCTTGCTGAGTACCGCATGGATGCGGTCGATGATCGCCTTCGGGGTGCCCGCGGGGGCGAGGATGCCGTTCCAGTTGTAGCTCGACCAGCCTTTCAGGCCCTGCTCGGCCGCGGTGGCGATTTCCGGCAGCAGCGGCGAGCGCTTGATCGCGGTGACGCCGAGCGCGCGCATCTTGCCGTCGCGCACGTACGGCCGCGCCTGGAAGATCTGCACCTGCGCGTAGTCGATGTTGCCGGCAATGAGGTCCACGACGTACAGCGCCGCCCCTTTGTACGGCACCATGGTCATCTTGATACCCGCCACCGCCGAGAAGTGCTCGATCGCGAAGTGCCCGACGGTGCCGACGCCCGGGGTCGCATAGTTGATCTTGCCGGCCCCACTCCTGGCGATTGCGATGAACTCCTTCACGCCCTTGGCGGGGACACTCGGATGCGCGCACATGCAGCTTGCACTCCTCGCGATAAGCGTGATCGGCACGAAGTCGCGCAGGCCGTCATAGTTGAGCTTCTCGCGCACGCTGCGCGCAATGGTGAGCGGGCCCGGATTCCCGCCGAGCAGCGTGTAGCCGTCGGGCGCGGCCTTCGCGACCGCTTCGGTGCCGATCACGCCGCCCGCGCCGCCCCGGTTTTCCACGATCACCTGCTGCCCGAAAGCGGCCGTGAGCTGCTGCCCGGCCCAGCGCGAGTGTGTGTCGGTCGGTCCGCCGGCGGCGAACGGCACGATGATGCGTATGGGCTTGGTGGGATAACTCTGCGCCAGGGCATGAGAGGCGGCGAGCGGGATGAGCAGGCCGGCGATGAGGGACGCAACGAGGGACGCAACGCGCATGAGTGATCCTCCTTCGGATGGGCGACTCGAGCAAGACGCCATTATTCTGTCCAGCGCAAGATAGTGTCGGCGTTCCCCCTTGTCAATCGAAATGGCGCCCTTCCCGCTCTGGTAAACTTTGGGCTTCCACGCCGACAAGAACCCTCAAGGAGTGTCATGGCTGCCAAGAAAACCACGGCTGCGGCAAGGAAGTATCGCGACATCCTCTACGAAGTGAAGGATCAGGTCGCATGGGTCACGATCGACCGGCCGCGCGTGCTGAACGCCTTTCGCGAGCAGTCGCTCGACGAGATGATCGATGCGCTGAAATCGACGCGCGAGGATCCCTCCATCGTGTGTGCGGTCGTGACCGGCGCCGGAGACAAGGCGTTCTCCGCCGGCGGCGATTTCTACGCGATGAAGCGGCTCAACTTCACCAACGCCTACATGTGGAACGATCGCATGCTGGGGCTCGCCATGACCATCCGCGGCCTGCCGATCCCGGTGATCGCGATGGTGAACGGCTGGTGCATGGGCGGCGGTCACGAGCTCGCGCTGTGGTGCGATCTGGTCATCGCTTCGGAGAACGCGGTGCTGGGCCAGACCGGCGCGAAAGTGGGCGCGTGTCCCACGGTGGGCGCCACGCAGTATCTGCCCCGCATCATCGGCGAGCGCCTCGCGCGCGAGATGATCTTCTGCGCCCGCCGCTTCACGGCCAAGGAAGCGGTCGAGGTCGGGCTCATCAACAAGTGCGTGCCGCAGAAGGATCTGCTCGAGGAAACGCTCAGGTGGTGCGAGACCATGAAGGGCCACAGCGCGCTCACGATCCGCATGACCAAGCGCTCGCTCAATTTCGAGTCCGACAATCTCTACTCGTCGTGGCAGCACGGCATGGAGCTGCTGGCGCACGTCTGGGGTTCGGACGAGGCGAAGGAGGGCATGGATGCATTCCTCGCCGGCCGCGCGCCCGATTTCCAGAAATTCCGGATGCGCGACAGGAAGGAGCTGGAGAGCTATCTGCGCGGTCTGGAGCGGGACGAGAACGCGCCGCCCTCCATGCGGCGGAAGGCGTAGCGCGGGATGGCGGCCGTGGAGAACAGGGGCGCGCTGGACGGCATCCGCGTCCTCGACCTCACGCGCATTCTCGCCGGGCCGCTGTGCACGCAGATGCTGGGCGACATGGGCGCGGACGTGATCAAGGTCGAGCCGGTTGGCAGCGGCGACGACACGCGCACCTGGGGCCCGCCGTTTGCAGCGGACGAATCGGCGTATTTCCTCGGCGTGAACCGCAACAAGCGCTCCATCACGCTCAACATGGCGGCGAAACCCGGCCAGGAAGTGCTCGCGGACCTGATCGCGAAGAGCGATGTGCTGGTCGAGAACTTCAAGGTCGGCACGCTCGAAAAATGGGGCTTCGGCAGGGCGTGGCTTGAGCAGCACGCACCACGCGTGGTCCGGTGCTCGATCACCGGTTACGGCTCCACGGGTCCCAAGGCGGCGCTGCCGGGATACGATTTCATCCTGCAGGCGGAATCGGGGCTCATGAGCATCTGCGGCGAGCCCGATGGCACGCCGATGAAGTACGGTGTCGCAATCGTCGACATCTGCACCGGCATGCTTGCCTGCAATTCGATACTCGCGGCGCTGAACGCACGCCATCGTACCGGCCGCGGGCAGCACGTCGAGGTGTCGCTTTACGAGGCCAGCCTTTTCATGCTCGCCAACGTGGCCTCCAACCATCTGGTTTCAGGTCGCGACGCGCGGCGCTTCGGCAACGGCCATCCCAACATCGTGCCGTACACCGCCTATCCCACGCGCGACGACATGATCGCCGTGGCGGTCGGCAACGATGCACAGTTTGCGAAGTTCGCGGCCGTCCTGGACGAGCCGGGCTGGTCGCGCGATCCGCGTTATGCGAAAAATCCGGATCGCGTAGGCAACCGCGAGGCGCTGGACGCGCTGATCGTCGGCGTACTGAAGGCCGAGGGCGCCAGCGCCTGGCTCGACAAGCTCACCGCGGCCGGCATTCCCTGCGGCCGCATCAACAGTGTGGCGCAGGCGCTCAATGCCGAACACACGGCGGCGCGGGAAATGGTGCGTCCGGTGCAACACCCGACTGCAGGGGAGTTCAGGATGCTCGGCATCCCGTTCCGCTTCAGCGGCACGCCGGCTGCGGTGCGCCGGCCGCCCCCGACACTGGGCCAGCATACCGAGCAGGTGCTGCAGGAGGAATTGGGCCTTTCCGCCGAGCGCATCACTGCCCTGCGCGCGGAGAAAATCATCTAGCGAGTTTTGCCCATGTTCACCGGTCTGAGTCATGTTTCCATCGTCGTGCCCGATCTCGCCGCGGCGGCAAAGAGACTGCAGCAAGCCTACGGGCTGAGCATCGGCGAAGTGCGCGTGAACGAGCAGCAGGGTGTCCGGCTCGCCTGCGTCGACCTCGGGAATGCGAAGATCGAGCTGATGGAGCCCTCGCGTCCCGATTCTCCGGTGGCGAAGTTCCTGGAGCGCAATCCCGCGGGCGGCATCCATCATTTCTGCCTGAGCGTGGACGATGTCGACGCGGCGAGCGGCGCGATGAAGGCAAGAGGCGTGCGCGTGCTGGGCGACGGCTCGCCGCAGAAAAACGTGCACGGGGCGCGCATTGCGTTCGTGCATCCCAGGGATTTCCTCGGGGCGCTGATCGAAGTGGAAGAGAGTGTGAAACGATGACCGAAGTCCTTCGGGTTTCCTTTTCGCAACTGCAGGCCTTTATCTCCCGTGCGTTCGTCGCGGTCGGCATCTCATCGTCGGAAGCGCGCAGCATCGCCGAACTCATGGTGCGGGCGGACGTGCAGGGCTCGGATGGCCACGGCGTATTCCGGCTGCCGCAGTACATCCGGCGCATCAGGGGCGGCGCGGTCAACATCAGGCCGCAGATCCGCCTCGTGCGGGAGGCGGCGGGCATGGCGCTGGTGGACGGCGACAACGGCATGGGACATCTCGTCATGCGCCATGCGACCGAGACGGCGATCGCCAAGGCGAAATCCTCGGGCGTGGCGTGGGTCGGGGTCAGATGGAGCAACCACGCCGGGCCCGCGTCGCTCTACGCCAGCATGCCGCTCGAGCATGACATGATCGGG
This sequence comes from Betaproteobacteria bacterium, assembly GCA_052389535.1. Taxonomy (GTDB): domain Bacteria; phylum Pseudomonadota; class Gammaproteobacteria; order Burkholderiales; family SG8-41; genus DSOT01. Next base: position 17,657 of record JBQTHU010000148.1, read on the forward strand.
CTCTATCTCGGAGTGGGAAGTGCCAACCATCTGCCTCCCTGGGGTGGCATCGACATGCTGCTTTCGACGAATCCGCTTGCGGTGGCGGTACCGGCCGCAGCGGAGGCCCCGGTCGTGCTCGACATGGCGACGACGGTGGCGGCGTATGGCAAGGTAAAAACCAAGGCGCAGCGCGGCGAGATGATGCCCGAGGGCTGGATGATCGATCGCGAGGGCAAGCCGCTGCTCGATCCGTGCCGCGCCAGCGAAGGCTTTCTGCTGCCGATCGGCGGTTACAAGGGCTACGGGCTCGCGCTGGTGATCGGGCTTCTTGCCGGCACGCTCAACAGCGCCGCCATGGGCAAGGAGGTGGTGGACTTCAACGCCGACGACACGACGCCCACCAACACCGGTCATGCCATCGTCGCGATCAACGTGGCAGCGTTTCAGCCGGTTTCCGAATTCAAGCAGGCGGTCGATGCGCTGGTGCGCGATCTGCGCAGCTCCCGCACGCTGCCCGGTTTCGATCGCATCCGATTGCCCGGCGAAGGCAGCCGCGCGGCGCGCACCGACCGCCTTGCGAACGGCGTGCCGATTCCGGCGCCCTTGCGGTCGGCGCTCGATGCGCTCGCCTCGGACCTCAAGATAGCCCGTCTCGCCTGATCCGCCCGGCTTATTCGGCCGGTTTCCTTGATCTCTCTGACCTAAGGGATTGGCGCGGAAAGATAAATTTTCGCTTCGGCAAGAGCCGGAAGCTGCCGGAACCCTGCTCCCAAACGCATTTCTAAGTACGGTGGCGCTTTACGGAACGCCGTCACGAAAAAGGGGTACTTCATGAACGCTCTGATACGCACGCTGGCCTGGCTGTGGTTGTCGTTGGCGTTCGCCGTGCACGCGCAGGAAACCGCGCCCGACGCGCTGGTGAAGAGCACGGTGAACGAAGTGATGTCCGTGCTCAAGGACAACAAGGACAAGCGCAAGCTGCTCGAACTGGCCGAACAGAAAGTGCTGCCTCATTTCGATTTCACGGAGATGACACGGCTCGCGGTCGGCAGGGCGTGGCGCGACGCGAACGATGCGCAGAAGAAAGCCCTCGAAAACGCGTTTCGCATGCTCATCGTCAACACTTACACCGCGGCGCTTACGCAGGCGGCGAAAAGCGACCAGACCGTGGAAGTGAAGCCGGCGCGGGTGCCGGCCGATGCCAAGGAGACGGTCGTGCGCACCGTCGTCAAGGAACCCGGCAGGCCGCCGATTCCCATCGACTACAGCATGCGCCGCACCGACAAGGGGTGGAAAGTTTACGACGTGGTGGTCGAAAACTTGAGCCTGGTGACCAACTACCGCAGCACTTTCAGCTCGGAAGTAGCTCGCGGCGGCATCGACGGGCTCATCAAGAGCCTGGAAGACAAGAACCGCAAGATCGCCGCGGGCTAAGCCGTCGTCTGGGCCGAGTCGGCTTGCGGGCCCCGGCCGGTTCGCTACTATAATCGGACGTTCGAGCATAGATCATTCCAGCCGTGGGGCGGCGTAATCCATCCTGCCCATCTTTCCCTGCGGGGCAGCGAGCACCCGGAAAAAAAACCGTAGTTAGTATGGAGTTGCGGAGCGAGGACACGCGGTCGGGCGCGGGATGCCGCTACATCGGGATCCTGCCGGACCGGCTCACCCTGCGGACGGAGGACGCGATCGCGCGGCATTGCGCGCGCGGATCGCTGCGAACCGTGGCCTGACATGTTGCGGTTCCTGTACCCGCGTTCATTCCCCAGGCTGCTGTCGGTCGGTTTCACGCTGATTGCACTGCCGCTCATCTTTGCACTCATTGGCAGCGCCGTAACCGTTGACCAGATCGCCAACCGCAGCCAGCAGGCGGTGTATCGGGCGGTGCTCGCGACGCAAACGGGCCGCAGGCTGGCCGAGCTGCTGATCGCCATGGAGCGCAGCGCACGACAGATGGTGATACTGGATGACCGCAGGGTGCTCGAGACATACGAGTCGAACCGCAAGGGTCTGCTCGCGACGGCCAGCGAATTCTCGGCCCTGCCGTTCGACGGCGAGCAGATGAACGCGCTGGGCGAGATCATGAGCGGCGAACAGGCGATCCACGGCGTGTTGTCGGACCCGACCGCGACACCACCGCAGCTGCAGCAGGCGGTAAGCGGCTTCGTGCAGCTCACCGATCATGCCCGGACCATCACCGCGCGCAGCGGCGAACTCATCGACCGTGAAGTCGACACGATGCTCGCGACCGCTGCGCGCGCGCAGCGCATCATCTTGGGGCAGCTGCTGGCGCTCATTCCGGTGGTGGTGTTCCTGGTGATCGGCTTCACCATCGTCATCACGCGTCCGATACGCCAGATCGATCTCGCCATACGCCGCATGGGCAGCGGCGAGCTTGGAACGCCGGTGAACGTCAGCGGCCCCGAGGACCTGCAGTATCTGGGCGAACGCCTCGACTGGATGCGGCGGCGCTTGCTCGACCTGGAGCAGCAGAAAAACCGCTTCCTGAGGCACGTCTCGCACGAGCTTAAGACACCGCTTACCGCGGTGCGTGAGGGTGCCGAGCTGCTTTCCGACGAGGTGGTCGGAAAGCTCCTGCCCCGCCAGCGCGAGATCGCCGACATCCTGCGCCACAACAGCATCGAACTGCAGCGGCTGATCGAGGATCTCCTGAGCTACAGCGCGAGCCAGTTCCACCGCGTGACGCTGGACGTCAACCCGGTGCAGATCCGGCGCGTCATCGACCGCGTGGCCGACGATCTGTCGCTCGCACTGCGCGCCAAGGAACTCAAGCTCGAAATTGCCATCGACAACGTGACGCTCGCCGCGGATTTCGAGAAGCTGCGCATCATTCTCGACAACCTGATGTCGAACGCGATCAAGTTTTCGCCGCCCGGGGGCACGATTTCCGTCTCCGCGCGCGTGAGCGGGCCGTACCTCGAGATAGACGTGGCCGATCAGGGTCCGGGCATTCCGCACGTCGACCGCGCCCACATCTTCGACCCGTTCTACCAGGGGACGCAGGCGGTGCATGCGCTGGTGAAGGGCACCGGCATCGGCCTCTCGGTGGTCAAGGAGTACGCGCAGGCGCACGGGGGCAGCGTCGAAGTCGTGGACCGCGGCGAGCGCCCCGGCGCGCTGCTGCGCGTGCGTCTTCCCATGGAACGCATGGAGGCTGCGGCATGAAACTGCGGCTGCTGATTCTGGCTGCGCTCATCCTCAGCGGCTGTGTTACGCCGCCTCCGGAGAGCGAAACGGCCACGGCCCCTGCGCCGGCCCAATCGGGCGAGACACCAGCCGAACCGCCGGAAGCGATGGCACGGATCGAGCCGCACATCGCCGTGCCGCCGCCTGCGCCGGTGCGCAGCGACGATGTGGACCGCCTGCTGAGTTACTTTGAGCACATCCGCAAGCTGCCGGCGGGCGAATTCGTGCGCGAGTCGGACAACGCGCGCACCGCATTCAACAGAACGCGTTCGGACTTCGACCGTGCGCGCTATGCCATGCTGCTTTCCGTGCCCAATACGCCCGTCAACGACGACCCGCGCGCCCTCGATCTGCTCGACCCGCTGGTGAAGAGCCCGGGTTCGAATCTGCACGGGCTCGCGCTTCTGGTGAGCGCGCACGTGCAGGAGCGGCGGCGTCTTGAAAGCGGCATGCAGAACCTGCAGCAGAACGTGCAGGGCCTGCAACAGAAACTGGATGCTCTCATGTCGCTGGAGCGCAGCCTCATGCACAGAGAGCAACCTCCACCCCCGAGGAAACGATGACTGAAATGACCGTTCCAACGCGCGGGAATATTCTGGTGGTCGATGACGACCCCGACCTGCTGCGGCTCATGCAAATACGTCTTTCCGCGGCGGGCTACGGCGTCTCGACCGCGGACAGCGCCGAGCATGCGCTGGCACAGCTGACGGTCGCCCGCCCTCGCGTGGTGGTGACGGATTTGCGGCTTGGCGGCATGGACGGCATCGCGCTGTTCGAGGCGATCCACGCCGAAAATCCCTCGCTGCCGGTGATCATCCTCACCGCGCACGGCACCATTCCCGACGCGGTAACCGCCGTCAAGCGCGGCGTATTCGGCTACCTCACCAAGCCCTTCGATGCGAAGGAGCTGCTCGCGGAAGTCGAGCGCGCGCTCGCGCTGACGGGAGGCCGGGAAACCGGCGGCCATGGCGCGGACGACCAGGCGTGGCGGCGCGAGATCATCACGCGCAACCCCGTCATGGAGGACATGCTCGTCAAGGCGCGGCTGGTGGCGGACAGCGATGCGAGCGTGCTGATCTATGGCGAGTCCGGCACAGGAAAGGAGCTGCTCGCGCGCGCCATACACAACGCGAGCCCGCGGCACGACCGGCCGTTTGTCGCCATCAACTGCGGCGCCATCCCGGAACAGCTGCTGGAGTCCGAGCTGTTCGGACACGTGAAGGGCGCGTTCACCGGCGCCACGCGCGATCACAAGGGGCTGTTCCAGACAGCCGACAAAGGAACGCTGTTCCTGGACGAGATCGGTGACATGCCGCTCACGCTGCAGGTGAAGCTGCTGCGCGCCCTGCAGGAGCGGCACGTGCGCCCGGTGGGTTCGACGCTTACCTACGATATCGATGTCCGTGTCATATCGGCAACACACCGCAACATCGAAGCGGAAATGCTTACGGGCAACTTTCGTGAGGACCTGTTCTATCGCCTGAACGTGGTGAGCCTTACGCTCCCGCCGCTCGCGGAGCGGCGCGAGGACATCCCGCTCCTCGCCAACTACTTTCTCGCGACGCTTGCCGACAAGTACAAGAAGCGGGTCAACGGCTTCGCCCCCGAGGCGCTGGAGATGCTGGTCGGCGCGGCGTGGCCGGGAAACGTGCGCCAGCTCTACAACGTCGTGGAGCAGTCGGTCGCCCTCGCCACCACGCCGCTCGTGCCGCCCACGCGGGTGCAGCAGGCGATTCAGAACCAGCAGCGCGAATTCGCCTCATTCGAGCAGGCGCGCCGCAAGTTCGAGCGCGATTATCTCGCCCAGCTGCTCAAGATCACCGAGGGCAATGTGACGCAGGCGGCCCGGCTCGCCAAGCGCAATCGGACCGAGTTCTACAAGCTGCTCCAGCGCCATCAGCTCGACCCGAAACTGTTCAAGACGGCGCGCCAGTAAGGGGCGGCGCTGTCGTTGTCTGCCGACAAACACAACGCTTTCCAAATCAACCCACTAGTGCCGGAGTTTGGCCGCTGTGTGGTTGAACAGCGACAAAGCCCGTGACACGGTTTCCCGTGGCGTGGTGCAAGCGCCTGTTTCAATTAGGTCTGCAAAGTTCGGCACAGCCTTTGCTTCAATTAAGTTGTGTAGGACAAGCGAGATTTTTTTTGTCCGTTTTGCAACGACAGGAGCAAGGGCGAATGACAAGATTCGACCAGCAGCGCGTCGAGCAGCGCTACCCGCGGACCTGGATGCCCGCAGAGGCATGCAGCGAGTTCGGTCTGGCCTCACCGCCGCGGCGGACTCCGGCCCTGGACCGTCTTGCGCGCTGGATTCGCGGGCTCGGACGCTGGCTGTCGGTCCGTCATTCGGGTCCACATGGGTGACTTGAACGAACCTCGGGAACGGAACAGGATGAGCGCAAACGATCGCAGCCAGCGCAACGACCGGCACGGCGGCATGCTGTATCCGCTGCTGCTGGCGGCGGCCGTTGCCGTGATCGTCTTCAGCATCATAGGCATCGCGACCATGGCCGGCGTGGTTCCCAACGCCACGAACCGTGATGCGAACGGGCGGCACGGCGCCGCGGACGTGAACCGCAAGCCGGCGCGCGTCGAAGTCCCGCAGCGCAATCCGGGGCTGAGGCACGGCGACCCGCGGAGCGCCCTGAACGGCGCCGCGTGGTACCCTTCAGGCCATGCCTGATCGTTTTCAACTGCTTTTTCTCGTCGCAGTCGCGGCGGCGGGTGCCGGCTGCGCAATGCAACCGCGCACGGTCGAGTCGCCCCGCCCCGCCGATTCTTCCACAACGCCGGCGCAGCCGTCCGTGCAGCGCCCGCCGCCCGTCAACCTTTCCGGTTATTCCGCTGCGTTCAAGCAGGGCTACACCGACGGATGTGCAAGCGTGCGCGGCACCACGCGGCGGGATGATGCCCGCTATCGCAGCGACAGTGATTACATGATGGGCTGGAGCGACGGCAACAGCGCGTGCCGCGCGAAACGCTGAGGTTCCTCAACCTTTGGTGCGATTGATCCGGACGACTTCCGGTATGCGGCGCAGTGCGCGCATGATGCGCGCGAGATGCAGGCGGTTGGACACCTGCAGCGTGAACAGCATGTCGGTGTAAGTGCCGTCGTCACCCGGGCTGACCGAAACGTTCTGGATGTTCGATCCCGCCTCGGCGATCTCGGCCGCCACCCGGGCGAGCACGCCGCGCCGGTTCTGCACCACGAGCTTGATGCTCACTTCGAAGAGCTTGCGGGTTTCCGCGGCCCACGCCACGTCGAGCAGCCGCTCCGGATCGGTGCGCGTGCGGCTGATCGCCGGGCAGTCGTGGGTGTGGATTACCATGCCCTGGCCCTTGCTGATCATGCCGATGATCGGGTCGCCGGGAATCGGCTTGCAGCAGCGCGCGAACTGCACCGCCATGCCCTCGGAGCCGTGTATCACCACCGCGGAGCCCGCCACCGCGGATTCCGGCGGCAGCGCCTCGCCAAGCGACAGCAGCTTGCGTGCGACCACCGCGCTCAGGCGCTTGCCGAGCCCGATGTCGGAGAGGATTTCCTGCCGCGACTTCGCGTTCGATTCGCGAACGAGGCGGTCCCACTGCGCTTCCTTCACGGCGGAGGCGCTGGCGTTGAAGTTGGCAAGCGCCTGATTGAGGAGGCGCTCGCCGAGCTGCACCGATTCGTCGAAGTGCACCGTCTTCAGGAAGTGCCGGATTGCCGAGCGCGCCTTGCCGGTTACCACGAAATTGAGCCACAGCGGGTTCGGTTTCGCGTGCGCGGCGGTGATCACCTCCACGCGGTCGCCATTCTTGAGCTCCGTCCTGAGCGGCATCAGCTCCTGGTTGATCTTGACCGCCACGCAACGGTTGCCGATGTCGGTGTGCACCGCGTACGCGAAATCGACCGCCGTTGCGCCACGCGGCAGCGCCATGATCTGCCCCCGCGGCGTGAAAACGTACACCTCGTCCGGAAAGAGATCGACCTTGAGATGCTCGAGGAACTCCGCGGAATCGCCCGACTCCGACTGCATCTGCAGCAGGCTCTGCAGCCACTGGTGCGTCTTCTTCTGCAGGTCGGAGAGCGAAGTATCGAAGCTCTTGTAGAGCCAGTGCGAGGCGACGCCCGCCTCGGCGATCTTGTGCATTTCGGTGGTCCGGATCTGGACTTCGAGCGGCGTGCCGAACGGTCCGAACAGCGTGGTGTGCAGCGACTGGTAGCCGTTCGCCTTCGGGATGGCGACGTAATCCTTGAACTTGCCCGGTATGGGCTTGAACAATCCGTGCAGCGCGCCGAGCGCGATGTAGCAGGCGTTCGCGTCCTTGACGATGATGCGGAAGCCGAATACGTCGAGCACCTGCGCGAACGAAAGGTGCTTCTCGCGCATTTTGCGGTAAATCGAATAGAGATGCTTCTCGCGCCCGTGCACCTGGGCGTCGATCTTGTTCTCCTTGAGCCTGCGCTTGATCGCCTCGAGCACCTTGCCGACGACTTCGCGGCGGTTGCCCCGCGCCGCCTTCACCGCCTTGGCGAGCACGCGCTGGCGGTCGGGATAGAGATGCTTGAAGGAGAGGTCCTCGAGTTCCTGGTAGATGCTGTTCAGCCCCAGGCGATTGGCGATCGGCGCGTAGATGTCGAGCGTCTCGCGGGCGATGCGCCGGCGCTTGCGCGGCTCCACCGCTTCCAGCGTGCGCATGTTGTGCAGCCGGTCGGCAAGCTTGATCAGGATGACGCGCACGTCGCGCGCCATCGCCAGCAGCATCTTGCGGAAGTTCTCCGCCTGCGCGCGCTCGTGCGTCTCGAACTCGATGCGGTCGAGCTTGGAGACGCCGTCCACCAGCTCCGCCACCGGCTTGCCGAAATTGCGCGAGATCTCGGTCTTGGTGACGGCGGTGTCCTCCATCACGTCATGGAGGAGCGCGGCGGTCAGCGCCTGGGAGTCGAGGTGCCATTGCGCGAGGATGTTCGCAACGGCGAGGGGATGGGTGATGTAGGGTTCGCCGGACTGCCTGAACTGGCCCTGATGGGCTGCTTCGCTGAAGTGATAAGCCGACTGGAGCTGCGAAATGTCCTCCGGCTTGAGGTAGCCGGACCACTCCTTGAACAGTGCGGCGGCTTCACCCATGAACCATTATTCTACGTCTGGCCCTTGTTGAGAATCTCGGCGCCGTACTTGCCTGCCGCCAGCTCGCGCAGCGCGATCACGGTGGGCTTGTCGCGGTTCTGCTCGAGCATCGACTGCGCGCCGTTGGTAAGCTGCCGCGCCCGGTAGGTTGCGGCGAGCGACATCTCGAAGCGGTTGGGAATCTGCTTCAGACAATCGTCTACGGTGATGCGTGCCATATTATGGTTGCCTCGTTCATTGCACTGCGTTGATCAAGTCCGCGTTGCGGGCGAGCTGGCGGGGGAGTCGGAGCCGTTCGGCCCGGACTATGCTTGCCAGCTCCAGCGCCGCGCGGTTGAAGTCTTTGTTAATAATAACATAGTCGAACTCACGGAGATGTGCGATCTCCTCGCGCGCGGCGGCAAGACGGCGCGCGATAACCTCGTGCGGATCCTGGCTGCGGCTCTTCAGACGCTGCTCCAGCGCTTCCAGCGACGGGGGCAGGATGAAGATGCTGACGGTGCCCTGCACGAGGCGGCGCACCTGCTGCGCGCCCTGCCAGTCTATCTCCAGCAGCACGTCATGCCCGCACTCCATCTGCTCGCGGATCCACGTGCGCGAAGTACCGTAGCGGTTGCCGTAAATGACGGCGCTTTCCAGGAAATCCTGCGCGCGCAGCAGGCCCTCGAACCGGTTCGCCGAAACGAAGTGATAGTCACGCCCGTCTTCCTCGCCCGGCCGGGGCGGGCGCGTCGTATGCGAGATGGAAAGCTTGACCTCCGGCTCGGAGGCGAGCAACGCCTTCACCAGGCTGGTTTTGCCGGCGCCCGAAGGCGCGCTGACGATAAAAAGGGTGCCGCTCATCGCCGTGCCGCCCTATTCGATGTTCTGCACCTGCTCGCGCATCTGCTCGATCAGCAGCTTGAGTCCCATCGCGGCCTGTGTCACCGCGATATCGACCGACTTGGACCCCAGCGTATTGGCCTCGCGGTTCAGCTCCTGCATGAGAAAGTCGAGCCGCTTTCCGACCACCCCGCCCTGCTGCAGTATGCGCTTCAATTCGGAGATGTGCGTGCCGAGCCGCGTCAGTTCCTCATCGACGTCGATGCGGTTCGCGAACAGGACCACTTCCTGGCGCACGCGCTCATCGTCGCTGTTGGCGATGGCTTCCTTGAGCCGCGTCGAGAGCTTTTCGCGGAAGGCGGCCAGCACTTCCGGCATGCGGGGCGCGACTTCCGCCACGCGCTGCTCCATCGCCGCTGCGCGCTCGCTCAGCATGGCGCGCAATTTTTCTCCCTCCCGCGCGCGCGCGCTCGCGAACTCCTCCAGCACGCGGCTGACGAGCTCGGTGCACGCGGCGCGCAGTGCTTCGACGGGCAGCGTTTCGGTGCCCAGCATGCCGGGCCAGCGCAGCACGTCGGCCACGCGCAATTCAGAGGCCTCGGGCAGCGTCGCGCGCACGCGTCCGCTCAAGCCGGTGAGCTGCTGCAGCAGCGGCTCGTTCAGATCGGGCAGCTGCGCGTTGCCCGGCGTGGCGCCGAAAGAGATCCGGCACTCGACCTTGCCGCGGTTCAGCTTCGCCGTAAGGAGCTCGCGCAGCTGCGGTTCGATCACCCGCAGGTCGTCCGGCATCCGGAACTGCAGATCGAGGTAACGATGATTGACCGACCGGATCTCGACGTTGAGCACGCCGAAACCGAGTTCCCGCGCACCCGTCGCAAAACCCGTCATGCTGTAGATCATGGAGACCACACCGCTCGCAGAGTAAGGATTGAGCGGCAAGCGGCGAGCGACCGGAAGATCCGCGAGGTACCGGAAAGGGCCGTTTACCGCGACGCGCTCACCGTTTACCATTGTCGCTCGAAATCGGGCGCATCGCGGCGATTTCGGCGACTCAACGATAGCACAGATATGCGACCCAGCGGCAGGCAACCCGGAGAAATGCGCGCGGTAAAAATCACGCGCGGCTACACCCGCCATGCGGAAGGCTCGGTGCTGATCGAGTTCGGCGATACGCGCGTCATCTGCACCGCGAGCGTGCTCGACCGGCAGCCGCCCCATCTCAAGGGCACGACGCAGGGCTGGGTCACCGCCGAATACGGCATGCTGCCGCGCTCGACCGGGAGCCGCACCGATCGCGAAGCGGCGCGCGGCAGGCAGTCCGGCCGCACCCAGGAGATACAGCGCTTGATCGGGCGCGCGCTGCGGTCGGTGGTTGCGCTCGACCGGCTGGGCGAGCGCACCATCCACCTCGACTGCGACGTGATCCAGGCCGACGGCGGCACGCGCACGGCGAGCATCACCGGGGCTTTCGTCGCCCTGCACGACGCGGTGAGCGGGCTGTGCGCACGCGGCACGCTCCCCGAGTCGCCGATCCGGGACTTCGTCGCGGCGATCTCGGTCGGACTCTACAACGGCGCCCCCGTCCTCGACCTCGACTACATCGAGGACTCGCAGTGCGGCACGGACATGAACGTGGTGATGACCGGAAACGGCGGGCTGGTGGAAGTGCAGGGCACCGCGGAAGGTGCGCCATTCACACGCGACGCGCTCACCGCCATGATGGATCTCGCGGAGCGGGGCATCCGCGCGCTGGTCGCCGCGCAGAAGGCCGCGCTGTAGCGCCGCGCGCCGGCGCGGCGTTTTTTCATGAAGAAGATCGTCATCGCCTCCAACAATCCGGGGAAGCTGCGGGAATTCGGTCAGATGCTCGCGCCGCTCGATATCGACGTGATACCGCAGTCGCAGCTCGGCATACCGGAAACCGCCGAGCCGCACGCCACATTCGTCGAGAACGCGCTCGCCAAGGCACGCCACGCAAGCCGCCTTGCCGGGTTGCCCGCTTTTGCGGACGACTCGGGCATCTGCGTTGCGGTGCTCGGCGGCGAGCCCGGCGTGCATTCCGCCCGGTTCGCCGCGGCGGACGCCGTTCTCTCGCGCTACGAGCAGGACCGGCGCAACAACGAGAAACTGACCGGCCTGCTGAAAGGCGCGCGCGACCGCCGCGCGCACTACTACTGCGTGATCGTGCTGATGGCGAGCGGCGAAGACCCCGAGCCGCTCATCGTCGAGGGACGCTGGCACGGCGAGGTCATCGACTCGCCGCGCGGCAGCAACGGCTTTGGCTACGATCCGTACTTCTACCTGTCCGAATTCGGCTGCACCGCCGCCGAGCTTGCGCCCGAACGCAAGAACGCGGTGAGCCATCGCGGTCAGGCACTGTCCGCGCTGCTCGCGCGATTGAGCGCCGTACCCGCCCGCTGAATTGCGTAAACACGATGAGCCTCGCTGCTACGCCGGTGGCACTTCCTTCCACACCGCGGCTGAAGACGCTTCCGCCGCTCGCCCTCTACGTGCACATTCCCTGGTGCGTGCGCAAGTGCCCCTACTGCGACTTCAATTCGCACGAGGTCCGCAGCGGTGCGCTTGCGGAAGAGCGCTACATCGCCGCGCTGGTGGCCGATCTCGACCAGGCGTTACCCCAGGTGTGGGGCCGCCGCGTCTACAGCGTGTTCTTCGGCGGCGGCACGCCGAGCCTTTTCTCGGCCCGCGGGATCGATGCAATCCTGAGCGCGGTACGCGCCCGCGTGCCGCTCGCCGCCGATGCCGAGATCACGCTGGAGGCAAATCCCGGAACCTTCGAGGCTGAAAAATTTGCAGCGTATCGCGCCGCCGGCGTGAATCGCCTGTCGATCGGCATACAGAGCTTCCATCCCCGTCATCTTCGTGCGCTGGGCCGCATACATGACGACGGCGAAGCGCGTCGGGCGGTGGAGATCGCGGGCGCGCATTTCGCGAATTTCAACCTCGACCTGATGTACGGCCTGCCGGGGCAGACGCTGGAGGAGGCGCGCGCCGACATCCGCAGTGCGCTCGAATACGCGCCGCCGCATCTCTCCGCCTACCATCTGACGATAGAGCCGAATACGTATTTCCACCGGTTTCCGCCGCGTCTGCCGGATGACGATGCGAGCGCCGCGATGCAGGACGATATCGAGTCGCTGCTGGCACAGCAGGGCTACGTGCATTACGAAACGTCGGCTTTCGCCCGAGCCACCGGTGCATCCGCCGCAACACTCCAGTGCCGTCACAACGTGAATTACTGGACGTTTGGCGACTACGTGGGCATCGGGGCCGGGGCGCACAGCAAGCTTTCGTTTCCGGAGCGCATCGTGCGCGAGATGCGCTACCGGCAGCCGGCGCAGTATATGGAGAAAGCGCTGCAGGATGCGGCAGTGCAGACGCACGCGGCGGTGAACGCGCGTGACGTGGCGTTCGAGTTCATGATGAACGCGCTCCGCTTGAACCAGGGTTTCGAAGCCACCCTTTACACGGAGCGTACCGGCTTGCCGCTCAATACCGTGCTGCGCGAACTGGAAGAAGCGGAAAGGCGCGGCTTCATCAAGCGAGACCACCACAGGATCGCACCGACGCCGCTGGGTCGCCGCTTCCTGAACGATCTGCTCCAGATCTTTCTGCCGGACCGCGCCTAGCTGCTGCGCTTGAATACGATGTCCCGGACCAGGTGACCAAGGTCCAGTCCGCGGCGTTCGAATTTCGTTTGCGGGCGGTAGTCCGGACGCGGCGCGTAGCGTTCCGCGGTATTCCGCAGCATGGGCTCCGCGGCGAGCGTCGCCACGATATGCTCGGCGTACGGCTCCCAGTCGGTCGCGACGTGCAGATACCCGTCCGGCTTGATCCGTTCGGCGAGCAGGCGCACGAGCGCCGGCTGAATGAGCCGCCGCTTGTGGTGCCTTTTCTTCGGCCACGGATCGGGGAAGAAAATGTGCACGCCGTCGACGCCGCCGGGCGCGATCATGAATTGGAGCACCTCGACTGCATCGTGCTGAACGACACGCACGTTGGTCAACCCATGCTCCGCGATCTGCTTGAGGAGGCCCCCCACCCCCGGCGTGTGCACTTCGATGCCGAGGTAGTCGTTGCCGGGATGCCTGGCGGCGATGGCGGTCGTGGTTTCCCCCATGCCGAAACCGATCTCGAGGATTCTTGGCGCACGCCGGCCGAATGCCGCGTCGAGATCGATGATGCGTCGCGCGAACGGGATACCGTAAGCGGGAAGTAATGCCTCGTAGGCGCGCTGCTGTGCGTTCGAAACACGCCCCTGGCGCAGCACGTAGCTGCGGATCGGGCGGCGCTGGGGAGCGTCCATGCGCCCCGGATGAATCAAGCCGGTTTCGCGGGCGTGATCATGCCGCCGGTGGGCGAGCTGGGCGCGGCGGAATAAAGTTTCTTCGGCATGCGTCCGGCGAGGAAGGCCTCGCGCCCCGCCTCGACGGCTTTTCTCATGGCGGCCGCCATCAGCACCGGGTTGCGAGCCGCTGCGACCGCCGTGTTCATCAGCACCCCGTCGCATCCGAGTTCCATCGCGATTGCCGCGTCCGAAGCCGTGCCGACCCCGGCATCGACGATCACCGGGACCTTGGAATTCTCGATGATGATCTGGAGGTTCCAGGGATTCAGTATGCCCATCCCCGAACCGATGAGTGAGGCGAGCGGCATGACGGCGATGCAGCCCGCCTCTTCGAGTTGCCTGGCCACGATGGGATCGTCCGAGGTGTAGACCATGACCTGGAATCCGTCCTTCACCAGCGTCTTCGCCGCAGCGATGGTCTCGACTACGTTGGGATAAAGCGTTTTGGGGTCTCCCAGCACTTCCAGCTTCACCAGTTCGTGCCCGTCGAGCAGCTCGCGCGCGAGACGCAGCGTGCGCACCGCGTCCTCGGCGGTATAGCAGCCCGCCGTATTCGGCAACAGCGTGTATTTGGAGGGCGGGATCGCATCGAGCAGGCTCGGCTCGTTCGGATTCTGGCCGATGTTGGTGCGGCGAATCGCCACCGTCACGATCTGGGCGCCGCTCGCTTCAACAGCGGCCTTGGTCTCGGCGAAATCCTTGTACTTGCCGGTTCCGATCAGCAGCCGCGAGGCATACGGCTTGCCGCCGACCACCAGCGGATCGAGATTTTCATGAGGTTTCATGGCTTCGGGGGTGCAGTTCCGTTGGAAGGTAAAAGGCGCTGCAGGCTAACCGCCACCGACCGCGACCACGATTTCGACCCTGTCGCCGTCCGCAAGCGGCTGCTCGGAGTAACGGCTGCGTGGCACGATCTCGCCGTTGCGCTCCAGCGCGACCCGCTTGCCTGCGAGTTCGAGGCGCTTGAGCAGCTCGGCGCAGTCGAGCGGCGGGGTGAACTGACGGCGGTCGCCGTTGACGGTTATCGAGATCACGGGCGGAAATCTGCGGTTGCAGAGCCAATTCTACCGCCTCGCCGCGCCGGGTCTCAAGGAACCACCCGATCAGTGGCGCGGGACGACATCTCAGAACTTGAGCGCGGCGTTGAAGCCGAGGAGAAACGTGCGTTCCGGCGCCGGCTCGTAGAACCGGCCGTTCGCTTCCGAAACGATGACGGATCCGATGTAGCGCCGGTCGGTTGCGTTATCGATGCGTACGAACTCGGTGAAGCGCCAGTTGCGCGTGCGCTGCTCGAACCCCGCGCGCACGTTCCAGACCGTGTACGCCGCCGCGGACTCGCTGTTGGCGTCATTCACGTAAACCTTGCCGTTGCGCCGCCCTTCGAGTCCCGCATGAAAGCCGCTTGCCGCATGCCGCCAGACCAGTTCACCGTATAGCGTGTAGGGCGGCACGCCGGGGAGGCGGTTGCCGGGCGTGACGGTGGTGGCGCCGCTCGTGAATGGCTGCTCGAATCGGGCATCGAGCAGCGTGTAGGCGACGGCAGCTTCGAGCCCGCGCCCGAATCTCGCCTCCCACAGCACTTCCAGTCCCTTGCGGCGCGTCTCCGCCGCGTTCTTGAAATCGGTGCGGCCGCCGCTGGCCGCGTTCACCACGATCTCGTCCTTCACGTCGATGTGAAAAACCGCAATGTTGAGGCGGCTCGCGGCGCCGAGCATGGCCTTCGCCCCAGCCTCATAGTGTGTGCTGCGCGCCGGCTTGAGCGCGAAATTGAGGCCGGTTGCGCCGCCGGGCCGGTATGCGAGTTCCGCGAAGGTCGGAGTCTCGAAGCCCTTGCCGGCGTTCGCGTAAAGGTTGAGCGCAGGCGTGAGTTTGAACGTGGCGCCCACGACCGGCGTCGTGCGCGAGAAATCGACCGCGCCGCTGTCGTCGGGATTGCTCGCCGAGATGAAGTAATCCGTGGACTCGAATTCGACGCGGCTGTGGCGCACGCCCGCGAGCAGGTTCCAGCGCGTCGCGACCGCCCACTCGGCCTGCGCATAGAAATCGGTGTTCGTGACGCTGTCGTCCTCGTCGCGCTTGAGTGCACCCGCGACGCCGAAGTTGTTGATGAAGCCGCGGCGGCGTTCGGCCATGCGGTCGTGATCGACTCCGAAGCTGAACACGATCGGCGCGTTGGCGAGCGTGGCATCGCGCGTCCAGCGCAGTCCGCCGCCGCCGTAACCGCGATCGAGATCGACCACCCCGCCGGAGTGTGTGGCCGCGCCCTGGAATACGAGCGGAATGGCGAGATACTGGGTGACCTGCCGGTCGCCGGCATAGAGTCGTGCCTGCAGCTTGTCGCGCGAGGTGAGCGGCAGGTCGTAGACCACGCCCGCCTGGTTCTGCGCGACGCTCTTGCGGGTGTCGAACGCAAGCGCATTGGTCCCCGCCTGCCGGCGATTCTGCGCCACCTGATCGGCGGTGAGTCCCAGCGGGTCCTGCGTCTCCGGCTGGTCGAGCGCGTTGAGGACCAGGGTGAACGTGCCGCGCGGACCGGCGTCGAATTTGAGCTTGGCGTTGACATGGTCGCGGCGTGCGGCGCTGTGCTCCCTGTAGCCGTCGGTATCGAAACGCGAGGCGTCCACGAGGTAATTGAGCGCGCCTTGCGTGCCGCCGTACTGCAGCCCGAACTTGGTGGTGTGGTGGCTGCCCCGGTAAAGACTGCCGGTGAGCGTCGGCTCGGGTGGCCCGTCGGCGGTGAAAATCTGGATCACGCCCCCGGATGCATTGCCGTAGAGGCTCGAGAACGGTCCGCGCAGGACCTCGATGCGCTGGGCCGAGGACAGATTGAACGAGGCGGCCTGGCCCTGCCCGTCCGGCATGGTGGCGGGGATGCCGTCCGCGATGAGCCGTATCCCGCGCACGCCGAAGGTCGCGCGCGAACCGAAGCCACGCGAGGAGATCTGCAGATCCTGAGCGTAGTTCTGGCGGTTCTGCACCACGACCCCGGGAACGCGGTTCAGCGTTTCCGACAGGTTCACCTGCGGATTGTCTTCGTGGATCGCGCGCCGGCCCACCGCGTCGATCGATACGGGAAGATCAGAGCTTTCGTGCTCGACCCGGGTTGCGCTTACCGTCACTTCCGGCAGGAGCGTCGGCGTCGGTTGCGGCGCGTCCTGCGCGCGGGCCGCCAACGCCGCGCACAGGGGTATGGCGACCAGCGGTCTCAGTGAAGCGGGCATCGTGTTCAACGCAGGAAACTGGTTTGAGCGCGGTGTGGCCGGCGATTCCGGCCGAACGCGGCACATTATCCTACAGCTTCACAGGGGCTACGCGGGCAAACGTTTCGCGCAACCCGCCGCATGACAAATGGGGGTGGAGCGCTTACCGTCGGTGCCAGACGGCAAGACCGGACGAGCTGCTACGGTTCTGATCGAGCGGACATCGCCTTGCGGCGAACCAGCACCTGTTCTCCCGGGTTCACTTCCGCTTCGATTGCCTCGCGCACGGTCTCGCCACCCAATATCACCAGCCGGTCTATCGTCCGCAACACGGTGCCGTTCCGGTCGCAGACGATGAGTTCGTTGCATTGATCGATCAAGTCGGATGGGGATCGCATTTCAGCCTCGAATTTCATGGGCTCCTCCATATGCGTTACCGTCCTGAGCAAGTGAGCGACGGCTCTGAACAGACAGGCTACGACCGCCGCGCTGTGGCGTAGTTCCTACGCTGTACGTCCGACGAGCGTGCACACGCGTTTGGGGGTCATGCGCGGGTAAGGGTTTTACACGCCGGTTGTTCGCCCTTAGAATTCAAACGGTAAGCGGGTGTAGTTCAATGGCAGAACATTAGCTTCCCAAGCTAATGACGCGGGTTCGATTCCCGCCACCCGCTCCAGCAGCGCTTTTGTTACAAAAGCGTTTCTCGAAAAAACTTTCCTTTTCAAATCGAAGCAGCCGCGAGCACGGGCTGCAAGATAAGGGCGATCAGCACCACAATCGGGACGGTTATCCATATCCGCCTGGCGAGTACGTCACCCTCGGCGGGGCCGGCATTAGGCCGAGGACGTTCGAGGGCATAGCGGAGGTATGCCGCTTTGTCTCGCGCAATCCGCTCGCCGAACTGACGCCGGAGCAGGCACGCACCGAGTACGCAAGCGGCGTCGACGTAGTGAAAACGCTGGCACAGACCTGACGGGTTATTGCGAGCGCTTGAGTTTTACCCGGTACGTCCCCTCGGAACCCAGCAGGCTGCCCTCGAGCTCGCTGCCGGCGAGGGTTAGAACGAACGTACGTTCGCACCCCTTCGTCACGCCCGCTCGCGACTCGATGTGAACCGAGCCGTTGGGTTGCAGGTCCCCCCTGATTGGAAACACCGATCCGCATGGAGGTGGCGCTTGTCGCACGTGCACCGTGCCCGCGAATCGCCCGCCCGGCTTGCTGTCCTGCACGTTGAGCGATAAATCCAGACGCTTGCCGCCGAGCAGCGCGTGCCCGAGGTAAATACCCGAGGGCATCAGGGCCACGATCTCGGGTGGCGTTTTGGACGCGGGTTGAGCGTGCCCTGCGGTCGCTGGATACAAGCCGAAGCCGAGAAGCGCGACTCCGAAATACGCCGGGTAGTCCTTGAACAGGTCCATTTACGTTTGACCGCTTGTCATGCAGTTGGGTCAATACTGAAGGGGAGAGGCAAAGAGGCTCGTAAGACTTCCGTTACGGCACCCGTAGGTCTGTATAAGGACATTTTTTCCGGGGCGGAACGTAAGAATTACCGCCATAGGCGTCTGTGACGGCCTGCACTCTTTCCGCGCAGGACGCTGTGGCTCATTCCTTGCTAATCGATGCGCAAAGGGCGCTTGCCTGGGCAATCAGACCCTGCACAAATCATTGCGGAATTTACCGGGGCGACCATGGAACCTGATGACAGTACGACTTTTGCCGTCTCGAATTGCGAAGTGAGCGCAATTCCGGGCACCGGATACGCGTTCATCCGCCTCACCCTGACGGAAAACTGTCTCAGCGATTCGGTACCGGATCGGCGCTACGTTCTTTCCTGCAGTCAGCTTGCGCAGCTCAAGGACGAGATCGACTCGGTACTGCGGCTGTGGCGGGATCCCATAAGCGCGGAATCCCCAATTTCAAACCTGCACTGACTTCTATGTTCCTGTCATATTCCGCGTACTGTTGCTGTCGAACCCCGCATCTTTGAGTCCTCGACGCTTCGCGATAGGTTTTTTGTTGGAAACTCGCTTCCCCTGGCCGTGGTCGTAACTATGCTGTCGCGACATTGTGGTAGTTCAAGAGTGTGGGCGATGGCCGGGAGCGGTGGCCCACGTCACCGCTCCTTTGTTATTTCAGTTCGCCGCCACACTCGCGGATACGCTAGTGAAGCACGACTGCGCCTGCCTGTATCAGGTCGAAGACCAGTTCCTTCACCTTCGTGCGCCGGCTGTAGAACTCGAAATCACTGTCGTTGATCGCCTTCACGACCATGGCGCCACCGCCTTCCTGCGGCAGCTCGACGTGTATCGCCTCGGTGACCCGGATCAGGCCGTCGAAATCTTCGTCCGCTTCGCGGTGCCCCAGGATCGGCACGCCCAGTCGTGCCAGAATGGCGCTCAGTTCCGCCGCCGTCACCGGGCACCTACGCTTGACGGGACCAGAAATAGAGAGTGACGCCGACCAGCAGCGTGGCGACGGCTATGGCTTCCAGGCCGCTCGTTCGCGCTGCCGGACGTAATGCAGGCATGGCGGCGAAGGCTGCCGTTGCGGGCCGCAGCCGCATGTCGCGAGCGCCGGTTTCCGATGCACGGCCCACGCCGGCGAGGAAGCGCTGGAAGGCCGGATCCCGCCTCGCCTCCGCCACCGCCGCTTTCTGGAAGGCTTCAAGTTCGGCGTCCACCAGGCCGCACCGGTCCTTGAGCTTGGTAAGAGAATAGACGCCGCCGGCCCGGCGCCGGATGCCCCAGTTTGCCCCGGCCTTGGGGAAATGCCAGGTCAACCGCCGATTCACATCCGGAAAATGTTCCGGGCCGGCGAGGCCGGCCTCTATCAGCGCAGTACGCGTCCCGCGATAGACGACGCAGTGCCGGTCATTGCGCTCGATACGGACGCCTGTGGTGTTGATCTGGCGCCCATCCCTCCCTTTGTGCATGGTGTCCCGTCCCCTTGGTTGATGTTTACAAAGATCTCACGAATACGATGCCCTTGTTCCGCGACACCGCACCGTTTCTGTTTTTCATTAATGGTATCCGATTCGGGTCGATATCAGAACTGGCGTGGGCTGCGTGTCGTTGCGGGGCGACGCGAATCGGAGAGTCATACACGAAAAGAGCGCGGGATAATTTGCGACACGGTGCTGTCGTAACCTTCCCTGAATACTTCGAGGAGCGCGCCATGGCAGTCGATACGGAGCCGGATCAGAGGGCCCGCCGGCAACGGCCGGAACAGCAGACGGCCGGCGCCGGCAGCGCCGCCGCTCGCGGCGACAGCATCGGCGAAACGGGCAGAGCGCAGGCGGAGGCGGTCTGGAACGATGCAAAGGCGAGCGTGCGTTCCGTTCTGAACGAAAGACAGCGCTCGACAGCGGCGGAACTGCACGATTTCGCCAACGCGTTGCGGGGCGCGGCGCGGAACATTGATCAGCGCGGACCGGTGGTCCGGGTGGCGGAACAGGCGGCAGACGGCCTGGAACAGCTCTCGGGGAAACTGCGCAGCAAGGACCTCGATGGACTGATCCACGACGTCGAATCATTTGCGCGCAGCCAGCCGGCCGTATTTCTGGGCATGGCAGTTGCCGCCGGTTTCCTCGCGGTCCGCTTTCTGAAGAGCACCGGTCCCGACCGCGCAGCTCGTCCTGAAGCGGGTCCGACCGGATTCACGCCTGCGGGGCCGCGACCGGACCTCGACGCCATGGCGGACACCACGCCGGCCTTTGATCACGACCCCAGGAGAACATGATGGAGATGAGTGCACGCAACGATGTTCCGGAGCGACGTTCGCTGATCGGGCTTTTCTCCGAGCTGTGGCGCGACACATCCGCGCTTTTCCGGGCGGAGACCGAACTCGCCAAAGCCGAGCTTGCGGAAAAGGTCTCGCAGGTGCAGACCGCGGTTATTTCCCTTGCGATAGGCGGGGCGATCGTGCTTGCCGCCGTGCTGGTTCTGCTCGATGCCGCCGTCAACGCGCTCGCGCAGGTACTGCCTCCCGAGCACGCCTCATGGCTCGCACCGCTCATCGTCGGCGTGATAGTCGGCGCGCTCGGCCTGATTGCGCTGGCGAAAGGGCGCCGCGACCTCGCGGCCGGCAAACTGGCGCCCACCCGTACCATGCGCTCATTGCGGCGTGATGCCGAACTGACCCGGGAGCACTTCCGATGAACTACAACCGGCAACGATCGCCTGCGGAAATCGAAGCGGAAATTGCGCGCGCTCGCAGGGGCATGGATACGACGCTGAGCGAAATCGAGGGCAGGCTGACGAGGAGCCAGCTCGTGGACCAGGGGATAGACTACTTGCGCAACAGCGGCGTACGCGAGTTCGCCTCCAATCTCGGCAACTCCGTCAAGCACAACCCGCTTTCAGTGACGCTGGTGGGGATCGGGCTCGCCTGGCTCATGTTCTCCAGCCGTCGCGGCTACGGCGCTGCCGGCGGGTATGGCGCATCGGGCGCCACTGATTCTCCCGGCCTCGCCGAAAGAGCGAGCGACACGCTGGGCCGCGTGTCCGAAACGATCTCTTCAACGCGCAAGGGCGCCGCGCGCTCGGCGCAGGCGGTAACCGAAAAATGGGCGCAGGCTGCCGGCACGATGCGCGAGCGCGCCCGCCACGCTGCCCGAACCGGGCGCCAGCAGGCGGAACGGGCTCGCGAGGGGTTTGA
>JBQTHU010000149.1:0-20078 GCA_052389535.1 Betaproteobacteria bacterium
ATCTCGAGCGTGCTCGATCCCATCAGTCCGAACACCCGGATGACGCCGGCCGCGCGCAGCGCCTCGACCGCGGCCCGCCCACAGCTCATTCTGGCCATTATTTCTTCCCCAGCGCCTCGGGATTGACCACGTTGATCGGCTTGCCCGCCGCGTAGGCGAGGATCTGGTCGATCGCGGTGCCGAAGTAGGACTCATAGGTGTTTTCCTCGACATAGCCGAGATGCGGCGTGCACACCACGTTGTCCATCCCGACCAGCGGATGCTTTGCCCCGAGGACCGGCTCGTCCTCGTATACGTCAACGGCCGCACGTCCCGGCCGGCCACGCTTGAGCGCTTCAACGAGCGCGCCTTCGCCGATGATCGGCGCGCGGCTGGTATTGACGACGAGCGCGGTCGGCTTCATGCGCGCGAGGTCGTCCGCCTTGACGATGCCGCGGGTTTCCCTGTTGAGCGGCAGATGGATCGAGATCACGTCGGCGTTTTCGAAGAACGCTGCGCGCGACGCCGCCACTTCGAAGCCCGCTTCGCGCGCGCGCGCCGTCGAGCCCTCTCGACCCCAGCAGACGACGCGCATGCCGAACGCCTTGCCGACCTTCGCCACGATGCTGCCGATGCGGCCATAGGCGTAGATGCCGAGCGTCTTGCCCTCGACGCCGGTGCCGACGCTGCCCTGCCACTTGCCGTCCTTCATGCGCTGCACTTCCTGCGGAATGCGCCGCAGCGCCGAAAGAATGAGCCCCCACGTCAGCTCGGCGGTCGGGCTCGGGTTTCCCGCGCCGCCGGCCGAGACCGCGATGCCGTGCTCGGTGCACGCCGCCACGTCGATATGATTGGCGTTGCGTCCGGTCTGGCTGATGAGTCTGAGTTTCGGAACCCGCTCGGCGAGCGCCCGGGGAAACGGCGAACGCTGCTGGGTGAGCAGAACAGCTTCCGCGTCCTTGAGCCGCGCGGCGAGGCGAACGGGATCCTTCTCGGTGTCGTGACAGACGTCCACTTGATGCCCATGCAGTTTCGCGTAACACTTCAGCTTGCGAAACGCGTCCTGGTAGTCGTCGATGACCGCTATTCTCATGTGTCCTCCGTGGAGTGAACCGGCATTATAGGTTTACTTCGCGGTCACTTCCTGTCTCCGCGACCGATGAGCACCCCGCCGCCGCCCAGGATCAGCGCATTGGCGATGAACACCGGCGCAACGCCCAGCAGGGATCCGATCGTGCCGAACAGAAGCGGCACCACGATATGCATGAAGTTGTTGATGCTGACGCGCAGTCCCAGCGCCTCTCCGGAACGCCCCTCGGGCGCGCGGCTGTAAATGAGCGACATGGTGAGCGGCTGGCCGCAGCCCATGCCGAGCCCGAGCGCAAACGACATCACTGCAAGCAGCACCGCGCTCTCGAACAGCGGGAACAGGAAATACATGATGCACCCGGCGTAGAGCGACCAGAGCAGGACCGTCTCGGGCGTCCAGCGCCGCAGCAGCGCGGGCATGATCAGCCGCACAACAAATGAAGCGACCGCGAACATGCTGAGCACCACGCCTATCGTCGATGCGGACAGTCCCACCGACTTGCCGTAGATCGGCATGTAGAACTGGAAGAGGTCGATGCCGGTCAGGATCGCGGCGCCCGTGATCAGGGTCCGCCGCAGCGGGCGGTTGCTGAGCAGATTCTTCGCCTGCACCGCCGGCTCGCCTTCCGCTGTCGGCTTGATCTGCAGTTTCCCCAGCTTGCGGACGAACAGCAGGACCAAGACCGGGACCAGCGGGCCGGCGGCGAGCAGCAGGTAACTTGCCGCGTAGCCGTAGTGATCGATGGAAAAGCCGGCTGCCAGCGGGCCGAAGAATCCACCGGCTGCCATGACCAGCCCGTAGTTCGTGAAGTTGCGGGTGCGGTCGTCCGCGCCGCTCAGGGTGCCCACGAGATTCTGCACCGAGACGTTGTAGAAGACGTGGGATGCGCCGATCAGCGCGGCGGAGGCATACAGCACCGGCAGGCCCGGAGCGATATAGGGCAGTGACAGACCCAGGGCGAGGCCGGTCGAGCCCGCGATCATCGGCGAGCGCACGCCGAGCCGGTCTGAAAGCTTGCCGGCGTAGAGCGCAAGCAGCATGGGAAACAGCGAGTACAGCGCGACCAGCATGCCGATGTAGACCTGGGGCGCGCCCAGTTCGATCGCGAACAGCGACACCAGCACCTTGCTGCCGCGAAAGACCGTCATGTTGCACAGGACGATCAGAAAGACGACGTAGATCCACATGGGGAATGAGCCGGCCGATTTTACCGGAGCGGGACCGCTCACGTCGGCCGGGGTTCCGCATAGCGGACGCCGGCGCCTGAATTACAATCACCGTTTCCCCTCCCGACCCGTCCATGATTCGGAACACGCTGCGGGCGCTGCGCCACCGCAACTTCCGGCTGTTCATCGCCGGGCAGATGTGTTCGCTGATCGGCTACTGGATGCAGAACATCGCCCAGAGCTGGCTGTTGTACCGCCTCACGGAATCGACCACGCTGCTCGGCGTGCTCGCTTTCGCGGGCAGCGTACCGATCCTCGTGCTCGCGCCATTCGCGGGACTGTGGTCGGACCGCGCGAACCTGCACCGGCTCATGTTCACGATCCAGCTACTGGAGATGATCCAGGCCGCGACGCTGGCAGCGCTGGCGGTCGCCGGCCTCATCGCGCCCTGGCACATCGTTACGCTGTCGATGCTGCTCGGCATCCTGGTTGCGATCGAACTTCCGGTGCGGCACGCCTACCTGCTGGAATTGATCGGCGACAGGACCGACCTGCCGAATGCCGTGGCCGTGACGTCGATGATGGCCAATACCGGGCGGCTGATCGGCCCCGCTGTGGCAGGAATAGCGATCGCGTCGATCGGCGAAGCGGGCTGCTTCGTCATCAACACGCTCTCGTACATCGCCGTCGTCGTCACCTTCCTCATGATCCGCGTCACGCCCAGCGCCCGGGCAGCAACGCACGCATCGGTGATGGAAGGATTGAACGAGGGGCTGCGTTACGCGTGGAACTCCATTCCCATCCGCCTGCTGCTCGCGCTGCTCGCCACCACGGCCTTTCTCGCCATGCCGTACGCGGCCTTGATGCCGGCGCTGACCCGCGACGTGCTGGGCGGGGGCGCCGAGGAGATGGGATTCCTGGTGGGGGCGGCAGGGCTCGGCGGCGTGGCCGGGACGGTTTATCTCGCTTCGCGGCGCAGCGTGCGGGGACTGGTCGCGATCATCGTCTACGCCATATTCGGAGCCGGCACCGCGCTTGCGCTGGTGCCATGGTCGCACCGACTGTGGCTCGCGCTGGCGCTGCTGGTCGTCATCGGGTTTTGTCTGTTGGTGACGTCGGTGTCCGTCAACATGATCCTGCAGACCATAGTGGACGATGACAAGCGCGGGCGGGTGATGAGCCTGTACACGGCGGCATTTCTCGGCGTGTCGCCGTTCGGCAGTCTGGCCGCCGGCGCGCTGGCCGATGCGATCGGCGTCTCGGCCACGCTGACGCTCAGCGGGATCGGTTGCGCGTGCGGGGCGCTCTACCTCGCGCGCAAGCGCCCGCAGATCCGCGAGCACATCACGCCGATTTATGCGCGGCTCGGCATCAATCCGAAGTAACCGAAGCGGTAGCGCCCTCCGGACATGCCTGCCGCGGACGGGCGATCGTGAGAAGTTTGCGGGCTACGGCTTCTTCAGGCCGCTGTCATCGTTGCGCCAGCGCTCCCACGCCAGGCGCTGGTCTTCCAGGATGGACTCGTCCTCGAGCATGCGGCGAACCAGCGCCGTTACGTCGGACTCGTAGCCCTCCTTGCGCTTTTCGAACTTCCACGGATGTCCGGCGGGAAAGACCGGGGACTTGGGAAATCGGGTGAACTTCATGACGATGCCGCTCAGTATAAGGTTTCAATGCGCCGCCGCCGGTGTGTAGCCATAACAAGAGCAGGTATCGGCGATGGAGCGTTGCGGCATGGCCGCATCCACGGGTGACGAAAGAACATGCAGGAAATCGGCGATCACCAGGCCGAGCACCAGTGCCACTGCTGCGCCGCGCGACAAGCTGACCTGTCCGCCCGCCGAGCCCGCCGGAGCCGGTGCCCCGAACGAGCCGCCCGCCCGGATCGTGCCGGTGCCGGCCTGAAGCCGGGTGGACGCTGCAGTGCTCGCAGTGCCTCCCGCGCCAGCGGCCTGCTGTCCGGTCAGCGCGATCGAACAGCCGCCTATCAGGAAAGCCAACGTCGCCACGATGAGGCTGTGCATGATGATGAGCCGCGGCTAGCGCGGCTCCTTCTGCTTCTGCTCCTTGCGTGCCGTCATGGCGCTGCGGTCCTTGAGCAGCGGGTCTACCGCCGACCGCGACGCGACATAGGTCCATTTCGACAGTGCTTTCTCCCTGGCTATGCGCTCTTCGAGGCGCTTCGTCATCTCGGCGTGTTCCTTGTCCCGGCGCTCGCGCTCTTCCGGCTTTTCGTCCTTTTCCGGCACGCGCTTTGCCGGCGGCTCACCGCTCACGGTGAAGTTGAGATAGTAATCGTTTCCGCCCTTGCGGCGGGCCAGCTTGATCCGGTAGGTGAGATTGTCGAATGTCTCGGCCACCACCGACAGCGGTTTTTCGCCTTCGTCCGGCTTGATGGCGACGTCATCGAAACCAGGGTTGCCCAGCGCGTTCACGGCGCTCACCGCGCTGCTCGCGTCCACCACTCCGGCGCCCGCGAATTTCCATTGACCCCATTCCACCTCGCGCGTGATTTTCCACTCCGGTGCTGCGCCCTCGGGCCCTGCCGCAAGCGTCTTTACGCGGTCCACCTTGAAAAAATCCTTCGCCAACCACTTGCCCGGCTTGGCTTCGGCGACGTTCAGCGGGTCGGAAACTACCACCACCTTGTCCTTGTTTCCCGACACGAGCACATAACGCCCTGCGGGTACGCCATCGCGGGCATTCGGCAGCGGATTGAGCGGATCCTTCTTCAACACCCTTTTTCCGAGCACCAGGCTCGCCAGAACCTTGCCGCTCCTGTCCTTGAACTCGACCAGCGTGCCGACCCCTTCCTTCGACGCACCGGCCGCCTGGCCGGGTGCCACCAGTTCCACGCGGGGCAGCAGTGAAGCACCCACCGTCTCGGCCTGCGTCACCTTGAGTTCCACCAGCTTGACGAGCAGGCTGCCGATATCCTGGACGTTCGCGGGATAGTCGCCCCGCTCCTGCACCACCCAGCGGTCGCCCTTGTTGACCAGCGTGACCTGGTCACGGGCATCCTGCAGCCGGATCTCCGTTACGTCGGCGACCTTGAGCTCGGGCAGCAGTCTCGCGCCGATCCGGGCGCCGCTCTCGCGGTAGTGGGCGATGTCCTGCCAGAAGAGTGCCAGCCCGGCTCCGCCCAGCACGACCAGCACGATGACGAGAATGAGAAACTGCTTGCGGTTCATCGCTCGCTTCCGCTCATGCCCTGGCCCGCACCCGACGCCGCTGGACGAGCGCGAGCATCAATCCGGCGATCGCGATCAGCAACGGCACCAGCCCGATGTTGACGACCTTGGTCCAGAACTGCAGCGTGTCGGTCTCTACGCGCAGATTCTTGCGCACTTCCTTGAGGTCCCGGCGCGTTTCGGCCGCTGCCTTGCGGAAGTTCTCGATCTCCGCCTGCTGTTCGGGCGTGAGTATCGTCGCCTGCGCGCCGCCGCGTGTCTTCTGCAGGTCCTGCAGCTTCTCCTGCGTCTTGTTGAGGCTGTCCTCGAGCTCTTTGATCTTGCCGAGGTAGGTCTGCTGTGCGCGCGCTTCCATGTCCCGTATGACGGTGAGCGGACGCGTGAACGCGGCGCGGCTCCGCAGGCTGATCAGGTTCTGGTCGCCTGACAGGTGCTCGACCAGGCTCAATGCGAGATTGAGGTTGCCGTTGCGCGGCACGACGAGCCGCTGGCCGAACACGTCCTGCACTTCGACCGCCGCATTGTCGGTAAGCATATCGACGTCCGAGACGAGGACCACCGAGTTCTCTTCCGCCGACTCCTTGAGCTGCGGGGCACCGGGCGCCGCTTCCTTCTTCTCGACCTTCTTCTCATCGCGGGGCATGAACGGCTTGGGCTTGCCCTCGGGGAATGCGGTCTTGAACCTGCCGGTGAGGCGGAGGGCGATCGGCATCTCCTGACCCGAAGGCTCGAATCCGCGCGTCGAAGGCTCGCCGGAGAGCGTTGCAATGATGAGATCGACCAGCATCGAGTTCTTCGAGGTATGGGCGAGCACCGTCTGCGTGAGTCCCTCGGCCGGCTTGCCGCTGAACGCGCCGCCGAAGGGAACGAGCAGCGTCCCCACCTGGCTCGTGACCACGTCGTCCTGGTTGAGCGCGTGCTGGTTGAGCGAGAGCAGCGTCGGCAGCAGGCGCGGGCCCTCGCCGCTCGCGTAGGTCAGGTCCGCCACCACCTTGCCCATGTTCATGTCGATGCCCCAGGCCTTGAACAGGTTGTAGAACATCGACTGGCCGGCCTGCTGGCCGCCGAACGGGTTCTGCAGGTCGGGCTGCTGATCGAAATAGGCGTAGGGATCGACAAAAGCGATCAGCTTTCCGCCCCGCAGGACGAATTGATCGATCGCATACTCCGTGGCCTCGGAAAGATTGCGCGGGTGGATGACGAGCAGGACTTTGATGTCGTCGTCGATCTTCTCGGTCTCCATCTTCACTTCGCGCACGTCGAACACGCGCTTCAGCTCGGAGGCGAGCACCCACGGCTCGGTGGGCTGCTGCTTGAGCACCGGATTGAGCGGCCGGCCGAGCACCGGCAGCGCGCTCATCAGCCCGACCACCGGTTTTTTCAGTGTGGAGACCTGGGAGATCGCGCGCGTGATGTCGTACTCGAGGAGCCGCTCGCGGTCGGGCGCCAGCACCGGGATGGCGGCCTTCTGGTCGAGGAAGGAAACGGAAAGCCCGAGATAGAACTTGTCGCCGGTATTGGTCATCTGCCCGTCGATGCCGTCGAGACTTGCGGAATCCTCGGCGTCGGAATCCGGTTCGGGGTTGAACTTCTCGACCATGACCTTGCCGCCGGAAGCGGCGCGGTACTCGGAGAGCAGATCCTCCACCCGCTTCGCGAACGTCTTCAGCCCCACCGGGACGGCGTTGCTGCCCTGGGAATAGTAGAGGCGGATCTTCACCGGCGCCTCGAGTCTCGACAGGATCGCCCGGGTCCCGGGCGACAGCGTGTAGACGTTGCCCTGCGTGAGATCGACGCGAGCGTTGAATGCGCCGAGCAGGAAGTTGACCGCGATCAGGATGGCGGCGAGCGCGATGACGCCGCCCGCGGAATACAGCAGTGTTTCGAGACCCTTCTTCTGCATGATGCTAACCGGCCCTCTGGTTGCGGATGATCACGCCGGTCGTGAACAGCGCGAAGCCGATCACCGAGGCGAAGAACGCGACGTCGCGCACATCGAGCACGCCGCGCTGGAATCCCTCGAAATGGGTCATCACGGAAAATGCCGCGATGATCTCCACGATCACGGGATTGGCCCAGCGGGTGAGGAGATCGGTCACCGGCGTATAGCCCGCGAGTATCAGGAACAGCGCGATCATCACGGACACGATGAAGCTGATCACCTGGTTGCGCGTCAGCGCGGATGTCATGCAGCTGATCGCGAGATAGGCGCCGGAGAGCAGCAGGCTGCCCACGTATCCCGCCGCAATGACGCCGTTGTCGGGATCGCCGAGATGGTTGACCGTGATCACCACCGGGAACGTCAGTGCGAGCGCGAGCGCAAGGAACAGCCATGAGGCGAGAAACTTGCCGACGATGGCCTGCCACGTGGTGATCGGCATGGTAAGCAGCAGCTCCATCGTGCCGAGCCTGCGCTCTTCCGCCCACAGGCGCATGCCCACTGCGGGAACGAGAAACAGGTACAGCCAGGGATGCCAGGTGAAGAACGACACGAGCGACGCCTCGCCGCGCTCGAAGAAACTGCCGACCGTGAACGTGAAGAAGCCGGTCAGGAGGAGGAAGATCACCAGGAACACGTAGGCGATGGGCGAAGTGAAGTAGCCGCCCAGCTCGCGTTTCATGATGGCTTTGATGTTCAATAGTGCCTTCATGTGAGACTCGCTTGCGTCATGCCGCCGCCTCCTATGACCGCTTTCCGGGTGTCATAGGCTCTCGTGTCGGCGGCTGGCGTCAATTCGCCTGGTCGCATCCCCATCGGGGCGCGTCTAAGGGCGGAAGAGGGCCCCTTTGGGATCTGACCCCGCAGACGCGCATAAGGACCGGCGAAGACGCGCCCATGGCCGGCTACACGGTCGCATCCCGCAAGCGGGTCCCTGCTCAACGTTACGCCGGCCCCTGCTTCCCGGCTCATGCCGCCGCCCTGACCGTGTCCGGCAGCGTGATGCTGCGGAACACTTCGTCCAGGCGGCCCTCCTCGGTATGGATTTCCACGACGTGCCAGCGCTGCTGCTCGGCCATCTGCGCCACTTCGCGCGTGAGGCTCCCGCGCTCGCCGGTCTTGTCGGGATAGACGCGCAGTTCCACGGTGCCGTCGCGCTCGGCGAGCACCTCTGTCCGGGATGCGCCGCGCACGCCGGCGAGTCCGTCCCGCGCAGCGCCCGCCGGAACATCCCTCAGGCGCAGGTGCACCGCACCCGCAGTCTCGGAGCGCGCCTTCAACTCTTCGGGAGTGCCGTTGGCGACGATTTTCCCGCGATCGATGATGATGACTCGCGAACAAACCGCCTCGACCTCCTCGAGGATATGGGTTGAAAAGATGATCGCTTTGTCCTTGCCCATCCGCTTGATGAGGTTGCGCACCTCGTGCTTCTGGTTGG
Organism: Betaproteobacteria bacterium; assembly: GCA_052389535.1. GTDB lineage: Bacteria > Pseudomonadota > Gammaproteobacteria > Burkholderiales > SG8-41 > DSOT01. The sequence goes on from JBQTHU010000149.1 coordinate 8,804, forward strand.
GATCGAGACCGTCGGTCGGCTCGTCCATGATCAGTATCGGCGGGTCGTGTATCAGCGACTGCGCGAGGCACGTGCGGTGCTTGTAGCCTTTGGAGAGCGTGTCGATGCTCTGGTAGACCACGTTCCCGAGAAAACACAGCTCGACCGCGCGATCGACGGCGCGTTTGCGCGCCTCGCCGTAGAGCCCGCGCAACTCGGCCGTGAACCGCAGAAAGCCCTGCACCGTCATGTCGGCATAGCCCGGCGCGTTCTCGGGCAGGTAGCCAACCAGGCGCTTGGCCGGAATCGGCTGCTCCAGAACGTCGTAGCCGCCCACCGTAATTTTTCCGGAAGTCGGGGGAATGAATCCCGTCACCATGCGCATGGTGGTCGATTTTCCGGCGCCGTTCGGCCCGAGAAAACCCAGCACCTCGCCGCGTTCCACGGCGAACGAAACGTCGTTCACTGCAAGCTTGAGCCCGAACGACTTGCTCAGATGCTCAACTCTGATCACTGTAGTCCCTCCAGCGCATCGCGCTGCGGACCCCCGCGCGCCATGCCTGTTCTTCTGTTCAACTCAAGCGGTCTTCTGTGCCACTAAATAGGTCTGCCGCCAACCATTTCAAGAGCTTGCGCTGTTTGACCGCGCGGCGTACACAAGTTCCGGCGCAGTTACGAAAAAGCGCTTGATTTCTGCCGACTTGGACTGCAACCGGATGCGTCGCACGTTCTGTCAGGCGGTCCGCCGGACTGGTGCCGGCAGTCTGGATTGAACAGACGACCTACCGCTTACAAGGCGGTTGCTCTGCCACTGAGCTATGCCGGCTCGGGCGCCATTATAGCGCGCCCTCCGCAGGCGACTAACGGGCCGCGGCTGACCGGCCGGCGTCAACGCAAAGACTGCAAACGATGAACGCTACTTGACGATCTGCAGCCTGGGCTTGCCGCCGTTCGGCGATGCGGGCGGCGTGCCGGGGCCGCTTGCCGTGCCGTTGCCCTGGCTCGCGGCGGGCACATCCGCGCTCTGTCCCTCGGCGAAGAAAAGCCCCTGGCCGTTCTCGCGCGCGAAGATTCCCAGCACCGACTCGATCGGTATCGAGCATTCGCGAGAAACCCCGCCGAAACGGGCAGCGAACTGAATCAGGTCGTTGCCGATGGTGAGCTTGTGCGTTGCGTCGTAGCTCACGTTGAGCAAGATCTCCCCGTTCTTCACGCACTCCGCCGGGACGCGGGTGTTGGCATCCACGCGCACCGATATATAGGGCGTGAAGTTGCTGTCCGAGCACCATTCGTGTATCGCCCGGATCAGATAGGGTTTGGTGGAACGCTCTGCCATGGTGCTCCAGTGTGCTACGAACGCAGCATACTACACTGAGCCTTCCGTGCTGCGGGCGCGTTCACTTGCGCATCACTTTCTCGGATGCGGTGAGCGCGTCGATGTACGCCGGACGGCTGAACAGCCGCTCGGCATACTTCATGAGCGGCGCGCACTGCTTGGGCAGCTGGATGCCATAGAAATCGAGCCGCCACAGCAGCGGCGCGATGGCCACGTCGAGCATCGAAAATTCCTCGCCCAGCATGTACTTCTGCTTGGTGAACACCGGTGCGATCTGGGTCAGGCTGTCGCGGATGATGGTGCGGCCCTTTTCCGCCTGCTTCTGGGTGCCCTTCTCGATCGCCTCGATATGGCTGAACATCTCCTGTTCGAAGCGGAACAGGAACAGCCGGGCCCGGGCGCGCATCACCGGATCCGCCGGCATCAGCTGTGGATGCGGGAACCGGTCGTCGATGTACTCGTTGATGATGTTCGACTCGTAGAGGATGAGATCGCGCTCCACCAGCACCGGCACCTGGTTGTACGGATTCATCACCGCCAGGTCTTCAGGCTTGTTGTAGAGATCGACATCGATGATCTGGAAATCCATGCCCTTTTCGTAGAGCACGATGCGGCAGCGCTGGCTGAATGGGCAGCTCGTGCCCGAATAAAGCGTCATCATGTAGGATCACCCGATAGCAAACGTCCCGGGGCCGGGCCGCGCATGTGGCACGCTGGCGTCGCCCCGCTTCACCGCTGACGCATGACTTGCGTCGTCAATGCACGTCCTTCCAGAACTCCTTCTTGAGCGCGTAGGCCAGTACCCAGAACAGGCCCAGGAACAGCAGCACGTAGATGCCTATGGTCCTGCGCGTCGCAGCCGCCGGCTCAGCCATGTAATCAAGGTAATTCACCAGGTCCGCCACCAGCCTGTCGTACTCGGCCGGCGACAGCATACCTTTGGTCTCCAGTACCAGTCGCTGAACGTCCTCCGGATAGCCCTCCGGGCGCATCAGGCGCTCAGTCTTGAGCAACTGCTCGCCCTGCAGCTCGTAAAGCACGTGCGGCATGGCGACGTTCGGATACACGACGTTGTTCCAGCCGGTCGGCCGGCCCGGATCGCGGTAGAAGGTGCGCATGTAGGTATACAGCCAGTCCGCGCCGGATCCCGCGGGCGAGGATCGTGACCGTGCGATCACGGTAAGATCGGGCGGCGCGGCGCCGAACCACTCCTTGCCGTCTTTCGGCGCCATGGCCGTCCTCATGAGATCGCCGACCTTCAGCCCGGTGAAGATCAGATTGTCGCGGATCTGCTGCTCGTTGAGGCCCAGATCGAGCAGGCGGTTGTAGCGCATGTAGTTGGCGCTGTGGCAGCCGAGACAGTAGTTGATGAAGGTGTGCGCGCCGCGCTGCAGGGAGACGATGTCGTTGCTGTCGATGGGCGCGCGATCGAGCTTCACGCTCTCCGCCGCCCGGGCAGTGACCGGCATGGCCAGCAGGACCATTACCGCAAGAATTTTCGCAGTCCTCATTTCGACCGCCTCACCACGTCACGCGGTCCGGGACCGGTTTTGTCGGGTCCATGCGCGAATACCAGGGCATCAGCGCGAAGAACGCGAAGTAGACCACCGTTCCGACCTGCGCCAGCAGCGTGCGCAGATCCGACACGGTCTGGGTGCCGAGGTAGCCGAGCACGAAAAACGCGACGACGAACATCGCGAGCGCGCTCTTGTAGAGTTTGCCCCTGTAGCGTATCGATTTGACCGGGCTGCGGTCCAGCCACGGCAGCAGGAAGAAGATCATGACCGAGACGCCCATCAGCACGACGCCCCAGACCTTGGGCTCTATGGTGAAGAACCCCACCACGAGCACTGCGGCGCCCGCGGCGGCGCCGATCCACACCCGCACGTCCCTCGAGCTGAAAGCGATGAGCGCGCCGAGCGCAACCACCGCGACGGCGAGCACCCACATGAAGTTCTCGGTCGTCGCGCGCAGGATCGAGTAGTACGGGGTGAAGTACCAGACCGGCGCGATATGGGCCGGCGTCTTGAGCGGGTCGGCGGGGATGAAGTTGTTGTATTCAAGAAAGTAGCCGCCGAATTCCGGCATGAAAAACATGATCACGGCGAAGACAATCGCGAAGACGGCGACGCCGAGCGTGTCCTTGACCGTGTAATAGGGGTGAAACGGAATGCCGTCCAGCGGACGCCCGGTTGCCGGGTCCATGCGCTCCTTGATTTCCACGCCGTCCGGATTGTTCGAGCCCACCTCGTGCAGTGCCATGATGTGCGCTCCGACCAGCGCCAGCAGCACCAGCGGTATGGCGATGACGTGGAAGGAGAAGAAGCGGTTGAGCGTCGCGTCCGAAACGACAAAATCGCCGCGTATCCACAGCGAGAGCTCGGGGCCGATCAGCGGTATCGCATCGAACAGGTTCACGATCACCTGCGCGCCCCAGTACGACATCTGGCCCCACGGCAGCAGGTAGCCGAAGAAGGCTTCAGCCATCAGCGAGAGGTAGATCAGCATGCCGATGATCCAGACCAGCTCGCGCGGCTTTTTGTACGAGCCGTACAGCAGACCGCGGAACATGTGCAGGTAGATCACGATGAAGAACGCCGAAGCACCCGTCGAATGCATGTAGCGGATCAGCCAGCCCCCCGGCACGTCGCGCATGATGTATTCGACGGAGGCGAACGCCTGCCCGGCATCGGGTTTGTAGTGCATGACGAGAAAAATGCCGGTCACGATCTGGATGACCAGCACCACGATTGCCAGCGAGCCGAAGTAGTACCAGAAGTTGAAGTTCTTGGGCGCGTAATACTCCGCGAGATGCTCGCGCCACAGATGCATCATCGGAAAGCGCGCGTCGATCCAGGTCAACACGCTGTTGAACGGACCGGCCGCCGTGACCGGCGTCTTTCCAGTGGCCGCCATCGCTATGCCTTGTCGCTGTCTTCGCCGATCACGATCTTCGTGCCGCCGACAAACTTGTAGGGCGGCACGGGAAGATTGTCCGGCGCGGGCTTGTTCTTGTAGACGCGCCCCGCGAGATCGAACAGCGACCCGTGGCAGGGGCAGTAGAAGCCGCCTTTCCACTCGCTGTCGAACGGCTCGGGCTGGGCCTGGAACCGATCCACCGGCGAGCAGCCGAGATGGGTGCAGATGCCGACCACCACCAGATACTCGGGATTGCTCGCGCGAAATTCGTTCGCCGCGTAGTCCGGCTGCTCGCTGCGCTTGCTCGCCGGGTCCGCGACCTTGTCATCGCTCGCTTTCACCGCCGCCAGCATTTCCTTCGAGCGGCGCACGATCCACACCGGCTTGCCGCGCCATTCGACTATCATCATCTGCCCGGGCTCGAGGCGGCCTATATCGACTTCCACCGGCGCGCCCGCAGCCTTGGCGCGCTCGGAAGGCAACATGCTCGCAACGAAAGGAACGGCTACAGCGCCCGTTGCAACGCCTCCCGCTACGCTGGTTGCAGCGACCAGGAAGCGTCGCTTGCTCGTGTCCAACTCCTGATCTGCCATATGCGCTCGAGCTCTCCGGTCGGTGCCTGCAAAAAGCGCGTATTGTACACAAAACGCCGTTGAAACTTAAGCAAATTGCCCAAAAAATGCGCGGTATCAGCAACTTGAAAAGATGCGGCAAGCCGCGGCGCGCGCCTTCGAAAACACGGCAGGCGCTATCCGGATGTCATACGCACCGGACATCACGCATTTTCGAGCCGGCGCGTTTTGAGGAATAATAAGTGCTGCCAACAATCATCCGGCATTCCGACGTGTAGGGTACGGGGTGCCCTGCCGGCCCTGCGGGGCGCACGATCACCATGCAAAAACTCTGGCTCGTATTCGCGCAGTCCGCGACCGTATGTGTCGCTGTGCTGTTCGTTGTCTCGACTCTCAGGCCCGACCTGCTGGCCTGGAACAGCCGCGACAGCATCGTAACCCTCAAGGAGCCCTCTGCCGAGGCGCCCCCGGTGCGGATCGCCTCGTTCAGCGACGCCGCACAGAAAGCGATGCCTGCTGTCGTGAATATCTCGACGACCAAAGAGGTGAAGCTTTCGCGCCACCCGCTCATGGAAGACCCGGTGTTTCGCTACTTTTTCGGGGATCAGGTCGGGGGGCAGACGCAAAAGAGTACGAACCTGGGCTCCGGGGTCATCGTCAGCGAAAAGGGCTACATCCTGACCAACAGCCACGTCGTGGAGGCGGCGGACGAAATTGAAGTCGCACTGGCCGACTCGCGCCGGGCGCGGGCGCGCGTGGTCGGCTCGGATCCGGAAACCGACATTGCGGTGCTGAAGGTCGACCTCGCCGGGTTGCCCTCCATCACGTTCGGCCGCCCCGAACAGGCGCGCGTGGGCGACGTCGTGCTGGCGATCGGCAATCCCTACGGTTTCGGCTCCACCGTGACGCTGGGCATCGTGAGCGCGCTCGGGCGCTCGAATCTGCCGATCAACATTCCGTTCCAGAATTACATCCAGACCGATGCCGCCGTAAATCCGGGTAACTCGGGTGGCGCCCTGGTGGACATCAGCGGCGACCTGATCGGCATCAACTCCTCGATCTACTCGAGCACCGGCAGCAGCGTGGGCATCGGTTTCGCCATCCCGGCGAGCGTCGCCAAAGGGGTGCTGGAGCAGATCGTGCAAAACGGGGGCGTCACGCGCGGCTGGATCGGCGTCGCGGCGCTGGACATCACGGTGGAGATCGCGAAATCGTTCAAGCTCGCCGATCCCAGCGGTGCGCTGATCTCGGAAGTGATGAGCGGAGGCCCCGCCGACAAAGCCGGCGTGAAGGCGGGCGATGTGCTCGTTGCGGTAAACGGAAACCCGGTGCCGCGTTCCAGCGTCATGCTCGAGCTCATCGCAGGGCTGAAGCCGGGACAGGACGCACGGCTTACCGTGATCCGGGAGCAGCGCAAGACCGAACTGGTCGTGACCGTGGGCCGCCGTCCGCGGCCGCAGCGCTAGCGCAGCCTTCAGCGGCTCTCGGTATCGGGCTCAACCTTGTCGAGACTTGTTTCCATGCCCGCGTCGGCGCGGTACGGATCCGCTTCGTCCGGGCGCGGCCGCACGAAACCCGCGGCGTATATCCCGAGTTGATAAAGTATGCACATCGGGAACGCAAGCAAAAGCTGGGACAGCACGTCGGGCGGCGTCACGACGGCGGCCACTACGAATGCGCCGACGATCACGTAGCCGCGAACCTCCTTCAATTTTTCGACCGTCACGGCACCACTGCGCACGAGCACGAGCTGCAGCAGCGGTATCTCGAACGTGAGGCCGAACGCCAGAAACATCGTGATGACGAAGCTCAGGTAGGCTTCGATATCGGGCGCGGGGGTGATGGCCTCAGGAGCAAACGACTGGATGGCGTGGAATATCAGCCCGAAGACGACGAAGTAGCAGTAAGCCACGCCGAGCAGGAACAGCAGCGTGCTGCTTACCACGATCGGCAGCGCGATCCGTTTTTCGTGGGCGTAGAGTCCCGGCGCGACGAAAGCCCACATCTGATAGAGCACGTACGGCAGCGCGATCATGAATGCCGCAAGCACGGTCACCTTGAGCGGCACGAATACCGGCGACACCACGCCGGTCGCGATCATGCGCGTACCCTCGGGGAGCGCCTGCGTCATGGGCCTTGCGAGAAGATCGTAGACCGCGCCGATGCCGGGCCATAGCGCCAGGATCACCGTGACCACGGCGAGCGCTACCAGCGCCCTGATGAGGCGATCCCGCAGCTCGATCAGGTGCGAGATGAAAGTGTCTTCACTCATGCCGGCCGCGCTTCAGCCCGACTTGCCTTCGGACGGGCGGGGGCTGCCGTCCAGTCCCAGTTCAAGCTGATTCGAGGCGCCGGAGGCAGTGGAGGGCTCGCTCGGCCGGGTCTCCGCGAGACTGGAGGACGCCTCGTCCGTCACTTTCCGGAACTCGGTTTCGGTGTCGTTGAGTTCCCTGGAAACCGAGCTCTCCAGCGACCGCGCGGCATCCTGCATCGAGGCCTGCAGTTTTTTCAGCTCTTCGAGTTCCATTTCGCGGCCGATGTCGGCCTTGACGTCGTTGACGTAGCGCTGCATGCGCCCGAACAGGTGTCCGAGCGTGCGCGCCGCCTTGGGGAGCCGCTCCGGGCCGATCACCAGCAGCGCGACCACCGCGATGACCAGCAGCTCGGAAAAGCCGATGTCGAACATTCAGGGTTGGCTACGTGGACGTGGTCAGGCCGCCGTCCCGCCCCACGCGCCCGGGTCACACCCTGGGCGTTTCCTTCCTCACTTCGCCTTCGATGGTCTGCCCGGTGTTGGGCGGTATCTCGGTTTTTGCCTGCGCGGACTTGTCTTCCTCGGACTTCATGCCGTCCCGGAATCCCTTGACCGCGCTCCCGAGATCGCCGCCGAGGTTGCGCAGCTTCTTGGTGCCGAACACCAGTACCACCACCAGTAATACGATCAGCCAATGCCAGATGCTGAATGAACCCATGTCCTTGCTCCTCGCTGCCGCCGTGCGGCGTCGCAGCCGTTATCCATCGCGTTGCACGCCTGACGAGACCCCATAAAAGTTAGGCTCCACCGCAGCGCGCCCGTTCCCCGATCTTCCACCGCCTAGCCGCGGGAACGCTTCTCGTCCATGCCGGAAATCCCCTCGCGGCGCCGCAGTTCGGCGAGCACGTCGTCCGGCCCCAGGCCGTGCCACGCCAGCAATATGAGGCTGTGAAACCAGAGATCGGCCGTTTCCCGGACGAGGTGCAGTTTATCACCGTCCTTGGCGGCAAGCAGGGTCTCCGCCGCTTCCTCCGCCACTTTCTTGAGCACCGCATCGTGGCCCTTCGCGAGCAGCGCGGCCACGTACGAGCTTTCCGGCTCCGCCTGCTTGCGCGCGGCGATGACTTCGCCCAGACGCCGCAGTATGTTGGCGTCGATCATTTTCCGTAGATCTCCTTGGGGTCCTTCAGCACCGGGTCCACGGCGACCCACTGCTCGCCGTCCAGTTTCTGGAAGAAGCAGCTGTGCCTACCGGTGTGACAGGCGATTCCACCTTCCTGCTCTACTTCGAGCAGGATGACGTCCTGGTCGCAATCGAGGCGCACCGACTTCACGCGCTGCACGTGGCCCGATTCCTCGCCCTTGCGCCACAGCTTCCTGCGCGAGCGCGACCAGTAATGCGCCTCGCCGGTCTGCACGGTTTTCCTCAAAGCTTCCCGGTTCATCCACGCCACGGTGAGGACGCGACCCGGTCCGGCCTCCTGGGCCACGACCGGCACCAGGCCGTCCTGCGCGCCCCAGTTCACCTTGTTGAGCCATCCGTCCTTGGTGGTCATGGCGTCCTCTGCTCGCGTACGGGCAGTCTAGCAGACTGGCCTGTGCGCGATGGCGCGTTCACATCCGCACTTCGATGCCGCTCGCCAGCATGTGCTCCTTCGCCTGGCGCACCGTGAACTCGCCGTAGTGAAAGATGCTGGCCGCCAGCACGGCATCCGCGCGCCCCTCGACAATGCCCTGCACCAGATGATCGAGGTTGCCGACGCCGCCGCTCGCGATGAGGGGTATGTCGAGGGCCTCGGAAAAAGCACGCGTCAACTCGAGGTCGAAGCCGCTGCGCGTGCCGTCGCGATCCATGCTCGTGAGCAGGATTTCGCCCGCGCCAAAGCGCTGCATCCGGCGGCCCCACTCCACCGCGTCCAGTCCGGCAGGCCGCCGGCCACCGTGCGTATATACCTCCCAGCGCAACGCTCCTGCACCGTGGCCGGCTGCCGGTTCGACGCGCTTGGCGTCGACCGCTACAACGATGCACTGCGATCCATAGCGGGCCGCCGCGTCCACCACCAGTTGCGGCCGCTCGACCGCCGCCGTATTGATGCTTACCTTGTCGGCACCGGCGTTCAGCAGCCGGCGCACGTCCTCGACCGTACGCACGCCGCCACCCACCGTAAGGGGAATGAACACCTGCGCCGCCACGCGCTCGATGATCGGAAGGATCAGCCCGCGCCCGTCGCTGCTCGCCGTGATGTCGAGGAAGGCGAGCTCGTCGGCGCCCTGCTCGTCGTAACGTCGTGCGATTTCCACCGGATCACCGGCGTCGCGCAGTCCGAGGAAATTTACGCCCTTGACCACCCGCCCGGCGTTGACGTCGAGGCAGGGAATCACGCGTTTCGCGAGGCCCATCGTGGCCGCTCAGCCGGCCCCTTTGCCGGAAAGCTGGTCCGCGAGCTTCTGCGCTTCGGCAAAATTCAAGGTCCCTTGATAGACCGCCCGGCCGGTGATGGCGGCCACGATGCCATCGGGCTCCACTTTGCACAGCGCCTTGACGTCGTCGAGGTTGGTGATGCCGCCGCTTGCGATGACGGGCGCCGTAAGCTGGCGCGCAAGCGCCACCGTCGCATCGATGTTGACGCCGGTCAGCATGCCGTCGCGCCCGATATCGGTATAGATCACCGCCTCCACGCCGTACTCCTCGAATTTTTTCGCGAGATCCACCACCTCGTGGCGCGTCATCTTGGACCAGCCGTCCACCGCGACCTTGCCGTCCTTGGCGTCGAGCGCCACCATCACATGGCCGGTGAATGCGCTGCATGCGTCGTGCAGGAACCCGGGTGTCTTGACCGCAGCGGTTCCGATGATGACGTAGCTCACGCCGGCGTCGAGATACTTTTCTATCGTGTCGAGGTCGCGTATGCCGCCGCCGAGCTGTATCGGCAGCTTTTCTCCCACCGCAGCGGCGATGGCGCGTATCGCCTGCTCGTTCTTCGGACGGCCGGCGGCCGCGCCGTTCAAGTCGATCACGTGCAGGCGCCGCGCGCCCTGCGCGAGCCAGTGTTCGGCCATCGCGCCCGGATCTTCCGAAAAAACCGTCGCATCCTCCATGACGCCCTGCTTCAGGCGTACGCACTTGCCGTCCTTCAAATCAATGGCAGGAATGATCAGCATGGCCGGGAAAGCGGGGCTACTGCGGAAGGCGGGTGTCGGCGCTCAATGAGGCTGCGTGAATTGGAGACGATGGCGGTGAGGGCTTGAACGCCGCTTCCCTGTATATGTAGCAATCATACACAACGTTCGGCGCCGGCTCATAATACGGAAGTGCGCTGGCGCTCGGCGGGCCGTTCGATCCGTGGCTGCCACGCAACAAAGTTCGTGAGCAACCGCAGTCCGGCGGCCTGGCTTTTCTCCGGGTGAAACTGCACCGCAAAAATATTATCGCGTGCCACCGCGCACGCAAAGGGAGCGGGATAGGAGGAATATCCTGCAATCGATCCGCTATCCGCCGGTTCGACATAATAACTGTGCACGAAATAGAACCGGCTGCCGTCTGCGATGCCCTGCCATAACGGGTGGTTCGCACTTTGGCGCACCTCGTTCCAGCCCATGTGCGGCACTTTCAGCTTGAGGCCACCCGCGCCCAGCAGCGGCTCGGCGAAACGCCGCACGTTGCCGCGCAGCAACGCCAGCCCCGCCACGTCGCCCTCTTCGCTGCGCTCGAACAGCATCTGCAAGCCGATGCAGATGCCGAGAAACGGCTTTTCGCGGGCCGCGCTCAACACCGCCTGGCGCAGATCGCGCGCGTCCATCTCCCGCATGCAGTCTGGCATCGCCCCCTGTCCCGGGAACACCACCCGCGACGCCTCCGCGACGACCCGCGGATCGCTGGTGACGGCGACCGCGCGTCCCGGCGCGACGTGCTCGATCGCTTTCGCCACCGAGCGCAGATTTCCCATGCCGTAATCGATTACAGCGATGTCGGTCATTGAAGTGGAACGACGATCATCATGTCAAAGCGACGACGCACGGTCCGGTCGCATGTCAGGCGGCAAACGGCTACAGGACGCCCTTTGTCGATGGCAATGCACCCGCAATGCGACTATCGACCTCCACCGCCATCCGAAGTGCCCGGCCGAACGCCTTGAACGCCGTCTCAGCCTGATGATGGGCGTTGCCGCCCTTGAGGTTGTCGATGTGCAGCGTGACCTGCGCGTGATTGACGAA
>JBQTHU010000150.1:0-2806 GCA_052389535.1 Betaproteobacteria bacterium
GCCACAATCGCGGCGCGCCGAAGCGCGGAGCAGGGGCCCCGCTTGCGGGGATGCGACCGCGTAGGCGTGCAGAGGTCCCGCATGATGGCGCGCTACCGTCCCGCTACGGGGTCGCATCCAACAGTGAACCCGTTGGAACCTGCTCCACCCTACGCGGGACACTTTGTCGGTCGGCTGGCCCATATTCGCGATATGAACTGCGCCGCCCTTCGCGTCATCCACAATTCTGGCTCGCAACGCACACGTGTTTCATCATGTTAGGCACTCTTTATTTCTTGGCGAGTCCTTTCGCCATGCCGAGATCGGTCAGGATCTGCGCGTAGACCTTCGTCTCCTGATCGAGGTCCTTCCGGAACGCGGTGGAGTCGGCATACGCGTCATACCAGCCGTGCTTGTCGAGCGCTTTCTTCCAAGCGTCGGTCTTCACCATTTTGCCGAGCGTATCGTCCCAGTACTTCACGGTGTCCGCCGGCACGCCGGGGGGCGCAAACAGACCGCGCCAGTGGAGGATGCTCACGTCGATACCCATGGAGCGCCACGACGGCACCTTGGCCAGCTCGCCGGGCAGCGCGTTGGGTGACGAGACCGCTATGAGGCGGACCTTGCCGGCCTTGACCTGCTCGATCGCTTCCGAAAGACCGGTTGAAATGACGGGAACGTGTCCCCCGAGGAGCTGGATCATGAGATCGCCGCCCGCCTTGAACGGCACGATCTGCACTTTCTTCGGGTCGGCGCCGGATGCCATCGCCGGACGCAGGATGTTCATCTGATCGTTGCTCGGCACGGTGCCGACGCCGAAGACGACCGATGAGGGATCGGCCTTCAGCTTGGCGAGGACGTCCTTCGCCGACTTGAACGGCGAATCCGCGCGCACCACCCACACCAGGTACTCGGTGATGAGCCGGCCGACCGGCGTGAGATCGCGGTGATCGAGTTCGGTCGTGCCGACGATCCGGTTCACGTAGATGCGGTTCGACTCCACGTAGATGAAGTGCGGGTCGCCCTTCTTCTGGTGGGTGTAGGTCTTCGCGATGTTGCCGCCCGCTCCGCCCATGTTTTTGATGACGAAGGACTGGTTGAAGAGCTTTGCTTCGCGCAGCGCGTTCTCGAGCGCGCGGCCGGTCAGGTCGAGGCCGCCGCCGGCATTACCGGCCACGACCATCTCCACGGGCTTGGCGGGATAGGAGGCCGCCATCGCACTGACGGCAGCCAGCATCGTCAAGGTGAGTATCGCGGTAATGCGCTTCATCGTTCCTCCTCTTGGTATCGGGTGTCGCAGGGGCGGTATTATACTGCGGCGTTCCCTCAACCACGTCCGGCCCGAATGGAGGAAATCAGGATACTGTCACCGACCGGTGTCTGCGGGTCGGGGTTTCTCGAGACGTCTTTCGAATCGGCGCTAAGACTGCAGCCGCATTTCATCGGCTGCGATGCTGGATCCACGGATCCGGGACCCGAATTCCTCGGTTCCGGTCGCACCGCATTTCCCCCGGATGCCATCGCGCGTGACTTGAGGTTGATGCTGCTGGGCGCCCGGCGGCTCGGAATCCCGCTGCTGATCGGGTCTGCGGGAACCGGCGGCAACGACATCCAGTTGAACCTCGTGCATGAACTCGTGCTGAAGATTGCGCGTGAGGAAAGCTTGAGTTTCAGGCTGGCGGTGATCCACGCGGAGCAGGACAAGGCTTACCTCGGGAAACGCCTGCGCGAAGGGCGCATCACGCCGCTCCAACCCGCGCCGCATTTCGACGAGGCAACGATAGAGCGCAGCGAGCACATCGTCGGCATGATGGGCGCCGAGCCGTTTCAGCGAGCCCTCGAAGCCGGCGCCGAAGTGATAGTGGCGGGCCGCGCCAGCGATACCGCCATCTTCGCCGCGCTGCCGATACTGCGCGGCTTCCCGGAAGGGATCGCCTGGCACGCGGCAAAGATCCTCGAATGCGGCGCCGCGGCTGTGGTGAACCGCAGAACGCCGGACTGCATGTTCGCGTGGGTGCGCAAGGATCACTTCGTGGTCGAGGCGCCCGATCCGTCGTTGCGCTGCACGCCGCAGAGCATCGCCTCGCACAGTCTTTACGAGAACGCCGACCCGTTCCGGCTCGTCGAGTGCTCGGGCACGCTCGATCTCACGGGATCGCGATACGAAGCGCTGAGTGAACGCGCGGTGAAAGTTTCGGGAAGTGCATTCATCCCCGCGGCGCGTTATACGGTCAAGCTCGAGGGCGCGGAGAAAGCCGGGTATCAAAGCATCCTGATCGGCTCGATCCGCGATCCTTACATCATCCGGCAGATCGACGACTGGACCGCGCGCCTGCACGAGCGCATCCACCATCGCGTGCGCATGGTGTACGGAGACAGACTCGCGCCGGACGACTACCTGCTGCACATCCGCGTCTACGGCAAGGACGGCACCATGGGGCCGCTCGAGCCGGTGAAGGAAATCCGCGCCCACGAGCTGTGCCTCGTCTTCGAGGCGACCGCGGCGACACAGGAAATCGCGAGCACCATCGCCGGCATCATCCGCCACCAGGCGCTGCACCTGCCGATACCGGAGTGGAGCGGGCTGATCACGGCGGTCGCGTGCCCCTACAACCCGATCGACCGCGGGCCGGTCTATCGCTTCAACGTTAACCACGTCGTCGAGCCTGACGAGCCCTGGGAGATGTTTCCGATGGATCTGTTCGAGGTGACGCGCGAGACGGAAAAGAGGCTTGCGGCATGACGACGCTTGCAGAGCTGGCGCGCTTGATCCGCAGCAAGAACGCCGGGCCGTTCGAGCTGACGTTCGACATCATGTTCGATGACG
>JBQTHU010000151.1:0-2222 GCA_052389535.1 Betaproteobacteria bacterium
CAGGGCGCAAAGAGCAAGTATCCGGCGCTCGGGCGCTTCAACCCGATCCACCTGATGACGCGCACCGGAACCGACGCCTACTCCGGCGTGCTCGACCAGCGCAAGATCCGCGGCACCGACGACATCATCATCATGCCGCTCCAGTGCGGCACGCAGTGGGACGGCCTCGGCCACATCATGTACGACGACTACATGTGGAACGGCTACGACTGCCGCAACGTCACCAGCGCCGGCGCGCAGAAGGGCGGCATCGAGAAGACCCGGGAAAAGATGGTCGGGCGGGGCGTGCTGCTCGACGTCGCGCGCGCCATGGGCAAGAAATGGCTGCCCGATGGCTTCGCGATCACCGGTGAGATGCTCGACTATACCGAGGAGAAGCAGGGCGTGAAGGTGAAGCGCGGGGATTATCTTTTGGTCCACACCGGTCACGTCGAGCGCTGCCTCACCAGCAAGAGCTGGGATGGTTACTCAGGTGGTGACGCGCCGGGCTTCGCTTTCGAGACCGTGGACTGGCTGCACCAGCGCGAAATCGCGGGCGTCGCAACCGACACGTGGGGTGCGGAAGTGCGCCCGAACGAGACCGAGGACACCAACCAGCCGTGGCACTGGATCACGATTCCGATCATGGGTCTCACGGTGGGCGAGATTTTCCATCTCACGGAGCTCGCCAGGGATTGCGCCAAAGACAAGCGCTACGAATTCCTGTTCGTCGCGCCGGCACTGCCGATCACCGGCGCGGTCGGTTCGCCGGTGAATCCGCTCGCGATCAAATAGCGCCGTCATTCCAGGGCAAGCTGGAATCCAGAGAAAGCACCACGTGCGCGGCCTGCACAGGAGGCGCGGATGAGAAACACCGGCCCCGCCATCTCTCCTCTCATGCGCAAGCTGAGCGCCTACATCGCTCAGGCGGTGCGCCGGCCGCTTCCGAAGGACGTCACCGAGCGCGCCAAGCATCATCTGCTCGACACGCTCGCCGCGATGGTTTCCGGCTCGCCGCTCCTTCCCGGTCAGCGCGCCATCGAGTACGTCCGATCGCAGGGCGGGAAGCCGGAAGCGTGTGTGGTGGGCAGTCGTATCCTCACTACCGCAGTCAATGCGGCCCTCGCCAACGGCATGCTGGCGCACGCGGACGAGACCGACGATGCGTACTACATCGCGCTGGTGCATCCCGGCTGTGCGGTGGTGCCGGCAGCGCTTGCCATGGCGGAGCGCCAGCGCAGGAACGGAACAGCGCTGCTGCGCGCGATCGTGCTGGGCTACGACGTGTGCGCGCGCATCTCCAAGGGGCTCGGCGTGGAGAAGTTCCGCAGCGCCGGTTTTTCCACGCACAGCTATGGCGGTGCGTTCGGGGCCGCCGCGGCTGCCGGCGCGCTTGCCGGTATCGACGCCGATCAGGCGCGTTATCTCCTGTCCTATGCGGCACAGCAGGCGTCCGGCTTGTCTTGCTGGGCGCGCGACACCGAGCATATCGAGAAGGCGTTCGATTTCGGCGGCATGCCGGCGCGCAACGGCGTCACCGCTGCCACGATGGTCGCGAGCCGTTTCACCGGTGTCGAGGACGTATTTTCAGGCGATCGCGGTTTCTTCCACGCCCACGAGCGCTTCGCCGAGCCGGAACTGCTGGTGCGCGGGCTCGGGCGCGAGTTCGACATCATGCAGACCGCGATCAAGCGCTGGGCGGTGGGCTATCCGATCCAGGCGCCGCTCGACGCGCTTTCGAGTCTGATCGCCGCGCACGGCATCAAGGCGCCGGACGTCGACCGCGTCGTGGTCACCATAGACGAGCAGGGGGCGCGCACGGTGAACCAGCGCCGGATGGCAGACATCAACGTCCAGCATCTCGCGGCGTTGATGCTGGTGGACGGCGAGATCGCGTTCAAGTCCGCGCACGACGAAGCGCGCTTGCGCGATCCCGCGGTTGCCAGAGTGCGGAAGCGCATTGAACTTGCGGGAAGCGCAGCACTGTCGCGGGCCAAAACCACGCAGGCGATTGTCGAAATCATGACGCGGCGTGGCGAACGCTTTTCACATCACACGAAGGCGGTGCGTGGCAGCGCGACCAATCCCATGACGCGCGACGAAGTCGCGTTGAAAAGCCGCGATCTGCTGGTGCCGGTGCTCGGCAAGGCGCGCACGGAACGCCTTATCGCGACGGTGTGGGCAATCGAGCGCCTGTCGGACGCGCGCAGTCTACGCCCGCTGCTCCAGCGCTAAAGCGTTTT
>JBQTHU010000152.1:0-13068 GCA_052389535.1 Betaproteobacteria bacterium
TCGCGATCGGTCCGCGACAGCGCCGCGAGATCGCCATCCTCAAAGTAGACCGCCGCCTTCAGTGCCGCGGCAGGCTGAAACGACTTCCCGAACATTGCCCGGGCAGCCGCGAGACCGCGGGCCATCGACTGGCCGGCGCGCGTCAGGGCGGCGATATCCTCGTAGTCTTTCTTCTCGGGGCGCAACAGAATCACCCGCAGCTTGTGCGCCATCAAATCGTCGAGCGATGCGACTTCAAGCACGCCATCGCGAGTCAGCAGCGGCTCTCCGACCCGGCCGAAGCCGAGTCCGCCGAAGAATGATATCTTCACCCCGCCGCGATTTCCGCCATGCCCCGCCGGCACCAGCACGCTGAGCGTATCGACCGCATCCTGCAGCACGGTGGCGCGCTCCATGAACGCAAAGCGCGCGCGGATCTCGTCCTTGTCCAGCGCCTGATCGCAAAAGAAATCGAAGCCTACGGACCGGCGGTGTGCGAGATGCAGCGAAATCGCGGTGCCGCCGTACAGAACGAAACCGAGTTCTACGCTCGGTCGCAGCACCGGCCACAGGCGCGTCTGCCCCGGCGGCAGCTTCGCGAGCTTCGGAACGAGAGTGCCGATCACGGAATCACGCGCTCGGGCAACGGTGGAACGGCGCCCAGCGGCGCGAGTCCGAGCCGGTAGTGCCAGTAAGTCCAGGATCGCGCCGAGTAGCGCCCGGGCTCCGCTGCACGCAGCGCGGCGACGAGTGCGTCGCGCCCGAGCGTGGATACCAGCCGGCTCACGTCGTCGTAGTCGCCAAGCTCCATGACCTGGGACATCACCAGATACTGCCGTTGCAGCGCCTCGTCGGGCGAGAGCCACCACACATATTTTCCGGCCATCCGGCGCAGGAAGGCATCCGCGGCTGATCGACTTGCCTTTCCCGGTCGGCCGGCGGCGCGCCTCACCATTCTCGCCGTAGCGGGGATGACCCACTGATGTCCGGCTTTTCGCGCCCCGGGGATGCGCCCTGCCGCCAGCAACTGCAGCACCCGCGTGCGGGTGACACCCTCGCGCGCCGCAAATTGCGTGACCGAAAGAAACGCCTGGGTGGCGCCGGGGATAGCTGCAGCCATCCCCTCTATCTTACCAGAAATCTCTTATCATCTGATAATGTTTTACTAGGCCGCGCAGAGTTACCACGCGACCGAGCCGCCATCGACCGGGATGATCGCGCCGGTGATGAAACTGGACGCATCGGAGGCGAGCAGCACGGTCATGCCCTTAAGATCGTCCGGGCCGCCGGTGCGCCCGAGCGGAATTTCACGGTCGATGTTTTCCTTGTTCTTCTCGTAGAGCTTCTGGTTGAGCGGCGTCACGAAGAAACCCGGGCAGATCGCGTTCACCTGGATGTTGTGCTGCGCCCACTTGACTGCGAGGTCACGCGTGAAGTTGACCAGCGCGCCCTTGCTCGCGGTATAAGCGATCGAGCTGTAGGCCTTGGGGTTGCGCCCCACGAGACCTGCGATGGAAGCGATGTTGATGATCTTGCCGCGCTTCTGTCTGATCATCTCGCGGCCGAGCGCCTGCGCGCAGAGGAAAGGCGCCGTGATGTTGAGATCGAACACCTGCTGCCAGCGATCGAGCGGCGTGTCCTCGGGCGGCGCCGCCCAGGCGCGACCGGCGTTGTTCACCAGCACATCGACGCGCCCGAATTTCTTCAGGGTTGCGTCCTTCATCGCCTCGACCTGCTCTGGCCTGGTTACATCGCACCCTACCGCCAGCGCCTTGACGCCGATCCTCTCGATCTGCTGCGCGGCGGCCTCGCAATTCTCGAGCTTGCGCGAGCAGATCACGATGTTGGATCCCGCTTCGGCGAGACCGGTCGCCATCTGCAGACCGAGCCCGGTCGCCCCGCCGGTCACGACGCTGACGCGCCCTTCCAGATTCATAAGCTCTTTGATGGTTGCCACGGATCGTCACTCCTTGAAAATTTGAATCGGTGCGGCACCCACTCCCATCCCAACCTTACCCCTGAAGGGGAAGGACTTTTAGCAGCCCTGGCGGTTCAATCGTCCTTCAGCAGCTGACCGGCGATGATGTTGCGCTGGATCTCCGATGTACCCTCGTAGATCCGCACGATGCGCGCGTCGCGGTAAACGGTCTCGATGCCGGTCTCGCGCATGTAGCCCATGCCGCCGTGGATCTGCACCGCGCAGTCGGCGACTTTCGCCAGCGCCTCGGTCGCGAACAACTTCGCTGTCGACGCTTCCAAGGTGCCGCGCTCGCCGCGCAGAAGCGCCTCGATCGCACGCTGACTGAGCGACCGCGCCGCATCGCGCGCGACCGCCATGTCGGCCAGCATCCACTGCAGCCCCTGGTACTCGGCCAGCCTGCGGCCGCCCTGCGTGCGCAGCTTCATGTACTCCACGCAGCGGGCGATGAGGTGGTCCATCATACCGACGCAGCGCGCCGACACGGTCACACGGCCCGCGGTCAGCGTCTTGAGCGCCTGAACGTAGCCCAACCCCTCGGCGCCGAGCAGGTTCTCCACGGGTACTTCGCAATCGTTGAACGCAAGCGGCGCCGTGCTGCAGCCGTGCATGCCCATCTTCAGTTCGTTGCGCCCCACGCTGAAGCCGGGAAGATCGCGCTCCACGATGAACGCCGAAATGCCTTTGACGCCCCTGGAACGGTCGGTCACTGCCATCACGGTAAAGACCTGCGCGAGACCGGCGTTGGTGATAAAGATCTTCTCCCCGTTCAGAATGTAGCGGTCACCTTTCCTTTCCGCGGTGGTACGGAGCGCGGCCGGATCGGAACCCGCCTGCGGCTCGGTGAGCGCAAAGCTGCCGATCCACTCGCCGGTCGCCATGCGCGGCAAAAACTTCGCCTTCTGCTGCGCGTTGCCGAGCGCCACGATGCCGGTGGTGCTGATGCCGGTATGATTGCCGATGACGGTCGCAAAACCGTAGTTGGTCTTGCCCATCTCTTCCTCGATCGCGCATTTGCCGGCGAGATCCAGCCCGCTGCCGCCGTACTCTTCCGGTATCGTCAATCCGAACAGGCCCATGTCGCGGGCCTTTTGCAACAGATCCTCCGGCAGGGCGTCGTGCTCTTCGATCCAGCGCGAGCGCGGATCGACTTCGTCGCGGATGAAGCGGTGCACTTCATCGCACAAGAGCCTCACTTCCTGGGAAAGCTGCATCACGGCTCGTCCTCGGTTGCTGTCCCGGATTTCACTGTCTTTCTTTGGGGGCCGCTTTTTCCTTCGATTCTACTTGAGCCGCGGCCGGATCAGCGCGTCCGCCGCTTTGACGCCCCGGCCCCTTTCCATCACGAAGAGCGGATTGATGTCCAGTTCGGCAAGGTGCGCCTCGAGGTCCAATGCGAGCGCCGACAGCCTCACGAGTACCTCCGCCAGCGCATCGATGTCCGCCGGCGGTCTGCCCCGCGCGCCGGCCAGCACTGCATGGCCCTTGATCTCCGCAATCATCTCTCGCGCAATCGAAGGCGTCACCGGCGCGAGCCGGAATGCGACGTCCTTCAGGACCTCCGCGAAAACACCGCCCAGCCCGAACATCAGGGCCGGCCCGAACAGCGGATCGTTGACGATGCCGACGATTGTCTCCACGCCGCCCGTCACCATTTCCTGCACCAGCACCCCGTCGATTTTCGCGCCCGGTTTGTGGGCCAGCGCGTTGGCCACCACCGCGTCGTATGCGCGGGCCAGCTCTTCGTCATTCGCGATGCCGAGCGCCACCGCGCGCGCTTCCGTCTTGTGCGAGATGTCCGGAGACTGGATCTTGAGCGTCACCGGGTAGCCGATGCGCTGTGCCGCGGCGAGCGCCTGCGCCCTGGTCGTCGCGAGCGCTTCGCGCGTAACGGGGATGCCGTATTCGGCAAGCACGCGCTTCGCCTGATGCTCCGCCACGTCGCTCGTTTGCCCGGCGAGCGCTACGCGAGCGGCCGCCGACTTCAGGACGAGCGGTGCTTCCGTGCGCACCATCTGCAGCCTGCGCTGCGCCGCGGCATACCACGAGAGCGCCGCCAGCGCGCGGCCGCAGCGCACCGGAGACTTGTAATGGGGGATACGGGCCGCGTCGAGCAGCGCGTACGCTTCCGGGGCAACCACATCGCGCGCGCTCCACGCGAGCAGGAGTGGCTTCTCGGCTTCCTTCGCGACCGCAACGATTTCGGAGGCGATCCGCGCCGCGATCTCGCCCTGCAGCGAAGCATTGATCATCGCGACGCAATCGACATTGGGATCGTCGATGATCGTGCGCAGCGTGCGATTGATGAGCGAAAGATCGTTGAATATCGCGGCGGTGACATCCACCGGGTTGAGCAGCGAACCGAAGCTGGGGACGAACTCGCGGAGCCTCGCCAGCGTGTCGGGAGCGAGCCCGGCGAGCTGCATGCCGCGGCCTATGCACTCGTCGGTCATCAGGATGCCGGCCCCGCCCGAGATCGTGATGATCGCAAGGCGGTTGCCCTGCGGCAGGCGTCCACTGCGGAAGGCGCGCCCATAGTCGATGACGTCCTGCACGTCCTCCACCTGCAGGATGCCCGCCTGCCGGAACGCGGCCTGGTAGAGCGCCATCGCGCCACCGAGATTCGCGGTGTGCGACGCGGCGGCGCGCTGGCCCTGCTCGGTGTTGCCCACCTTCCACATGAGCACCGGTTTCCCGGCGTCAAGTGCCTTGCGTCCGACCTCGATCAAGCGCCGCGCATCCTTCAATCCCTCGACGTAGGCGGCGATGAGCCCGGTCTGCGGGTCGCGGATGTAATACTCGATGAAATCGAGCGTGGAAACGCCGATCTCGTTTCCGGTGGTGACCATCTGCCGGAAGGCGAGCCCGCCGTCCTTCGAGGACAGATTCATCACCGAGAAGCCGAAGCCTCCGCTCTGCGACACCATGCTCACGGCGCCCGGCTCGTAATCCGCGTTGAACACGGAGCCGAAACCGGCGAAAACCCGGTCGGCAATATTGATCATGCCCTGGCAGTTGGGGCCGATCACGCCGATATCGTACTCGCCGGCGATCGCCGCAAGCTCACGCTGCAGGGCGATTCCGCCGCCGCCCACCTCGGAAAATCCCGAGCTGAAGATGATGGCGTACGGTATGCCTTTCGCGCCGCACTCGCGCAGCACATCCGCCACGCGCGCGGCATTCACCAGGATCAGAGCGAGGTCGGGGGTCTCCGGCAGGTCTGCCAGCTTTGCGTAGCACTTCACCCCGGCAACTTCCTCGTAGCGCGGGTTGACCGGATACAGCGTCCCCGGATAGCCGTGGGACTTCAGGAACTTGAGCGGCTGCCCGCTGATGGTGCCGAGGTCCCGGGACGCGCCGACGATCGCGATCGCGCGCGGATTGAAGAATCGTTCGAGGTCGGTGCGCATGCGTGATGGAAAATGCAGCAGGCCGCGCCGGGACCGGCACGCCGGCTGAAAAAGCGCACATGATATGCGCTCCGCGCGCCGGCGCTCAACTTTGCCGGAGCCGCTATGCGGCGGGCAGGCTGTAGTTCTTCTCGCGGAAGAGGCGCAGGCACGCGTCCACGACCCGCGCGTCGAAACGCGTGCCGCGGTTCATGACGATTTCGGAAAGCGCGGCGTCGATCGGCACGGCGGCGCGATACGGGCGATGCGACAACATCGCCTCGACGACGTCAGCAATCGTCACGATGCGGGACTCGAGCAGGATTTCCTCGCCTTTGAGGCCGAGCGGATACCCCGAACCGTCGTAAAGTTCGTGATGCTGCAGCACGATGCGCGCGATGGGCCATGGAAAGTCGATGTTCTTGAGCACGTCGTACCCGGCCTGGCAGTGCGTGCGGACCATCGCCACTTCCAGTTGCGAGAGCCGCGATGGCTTCACCAGGATTTCCGCCGGCACGTGAATGGTGCCGATATCGTGCACGACCCCTGCAAGATGTATCCCGTGCACGCGGTCCTCCGGCAGGCCCATCTCGCGGGCGATCGCGGCGGCGAGATCGGCGACGCGACGCTCGTGCCCTGCCGTGTACGGATCGCGCAGCTCGGCCGCGGCCGCAATGGCGACGATGGCGCCTTCCATGCTTTTCAGCAGCCGCTGCTCCCCGCGGCGGCGTTCCGTCACGTCGTGGAGATTCACGACGCCCACTTTTTCTCCGTCGATGTCGAAGGCGCCGCTGCCGATTCCCTCGACCATACGCCAGCTGCCGTCGCGATGGCGCATCCGGAACTCGACGGCGACGTGCTGCGACTCGCCGCGCAGGATCCGCTGATACGCGGTGCGCACCCTGGCCGCATCGTCCGGATGCACGAGTTCCAGTCCCGAGCGACCGATGCGCTCTGCCGGGCTGTAGCCCAGCACGCGTTCGATGCCGCGGCTTTCGTACTTGATCACGGCGGCGGCGTCGACCACCACGATGACGTCGTTGCAGTTCTCGATCAGGGCCCGAAAGTACGTTTCCCTGCGCTCCAGGCGCACCTCGGCGAACTTGCGCTCGGTGATGTCCTCGAACACCCAGATGGCGCCCGCGCCCTCTTTTTCGCGTAGCGCGGATCTGCCCGCGAGATGCATCCATGCGAGCGACCCATCCTTGCGGCGCATCTGGACGTCGCCCTGGTAGACCCGCCCCTGCGCCAGCTGCGGCTGCGACTCGCGCGCGAGCTTCTCGTAGTCTTCCTTCGAATGCAGCAGCAGCTCCATGCCGTGTCCGGCGAGTTCGTCCTTGCCGTAGCCGAACAGCTCGACGAAACGCCGGTTTACGCGCTCGATCAGCCGGTCGCGCGTGAATGCGATGCCGGTCACGGCGTTCTCGAACAGCAGCTCCAGTTCCGCCGCGGCGTCGCGCATCTTCGCTTCGGCGCGCTTCCGGTCGGTCACGTCTATGGACGTTCCAAGTATGCCCAGCGCCTTGCCTTCGGCATCGCGCAGTACCGCGGCCGACATCAGGCTCGTGAAGACCTCGCCGTTCTTGCGCCGGTTCTCCACTTCGCTCACCACACCCTGCCGCTCGAAGACCAGGCGGCGTATCGCCTCGCCGGATTCGGGATCGGCGTAGAGCATGTTCACCGGCCGCCCCATCACCTCGTCGCGGGCATACCCGAAGGCGCGTTCGGCGGCCGGGTTGAACTCCAGAATGCGGCGCTCGCGGTCCACCGCCACGATGACGGCGAGCGAGGAATCGACGATGCTGCGCGCGTAGTGTCCGGAATTGCGGACGGCGGCAACCGCGCGCTTGAGTTCGGTCACGTCCTGGAAGATGTAGAGCCGCCAGCCGGGGGGCAGGCCTGCGGACGGCCCCGCCGAGCGCACCAGAAAAACCTCGCTGTCGGATAACGCAAACTCGAACTCGTCCGGCACATCGGCGGCATCGGGAATGGGGAACGGGGCATTCTGGATCGGAAACAATTTCCAGTACACCTTGCCGATGAGATTCTTCACCGGCATGCCGGTGCGTTCGGCGTACGCCCGGTTGGCGCGCACGATGCAGCCCTTGTTGTCGTGCATGAATATGGGTTGCGACAGCGCGTCAACCGTCTGCGCCCAAGCCTGCCGCGCCTGCTCGATGCGACGCGAGCGCAGTTCCTGCTCGTTGAGCAGCGCCTGCAGGCTGTCCGCTTCAGCCCGTGCCGCGGCCAGCTCCGCGCGCAACCGCGCGATCTCCGCGGTCTGGGTCGGGGCCTCCTTGACCGGCGTTTCGTTCACGGCATCCTCCCTAGTGCCTTGTCGCTACACGGTAAATCACAAACCCGCGAAACTCAAGCGTCGCCACGGTGGCACTCTTTTAGGGTTCAGGCGAGGGAATTCCGCACGCTCGGTGCCATCAGCCGGGCGGCGCCGGAGCGGCGCTTGGCCGCCTGCCGCGTACCCCCATGTCCGTATAGTGGACTTAGAGAATGCACAGCCGGCTTGGCAGAGAGCGACGCTGTCCATGTTACGATCGCAGCCATTTCATGGCTGCCGAATTCTGATGTCCACTCTCGTTGCTTCCGGCCGCTGGGGCCTGTCCCGGGACGTATGGTTGATCTCGCTCGGCCACGGCCTCACCCACTGGTATACCGCGACGTTCTATCTGCTGCTGCCGCTCATCGGCCGGGAACTGGGGCTTTCCTATACCCAGATCGGGCTGATCATGACGATCCAGCACCTCGCCGGCGCCGTATCGAACATACCGGGCGGCATGCTGGTCGACACGGTGGGGAAGAAAGGCCACCTGATGGCAGCCTCGCTGTTCTGGGTGGGGTTTCCCTACGCGCTGATGAGCCTCACCCACAACTTCTGGATGCTGCTCCTCTGCGTGACGCTGGTCGGCATCGGCAACAACCTCTGGCACCCCGCGGCCATTCCGACGCTCGCGCTGCGTTATCCCGAACGCAAGGGACTGGTGCTGTCCTTTCACGGCATGGGCGGCAACCTGGGAGAAGCGCTCGCGCCGTTCGTCGTCGGCGCGCTGCTGGCGTGGTTGAGCTGGCGCACGGTGGTCGTCCTCAACGTCGTTCCCGGCATCATCATGGCGACGCTCATCCTGGTCCTGCTGGGCGCCTTTACCAGGGTCAAGAGCAAGGAGGACGGCGCCCTCAATGCGCAGGGCGGGTCCTTCGATGCGAAGCGCTACCTCCGGGAGTTCGCGAGCCTGCTCAGGAACAAGGGCCTGATGCTGGTCTCCTGCAGCGCGGCGTTCCGCTCGATGACGCAGACCGGCCTCCTTACCTTTCTTCCGGTCTATCTCGCCTACGAGCTCGACTACTCGCCGTTCATCGTCGGAATCTGCGTGACGCTGCTGCAGGTGGCCGGCTTCATTGCGGGCCCGTTCGCGGGACATCTTTCGGATCGCATGGGCCGCAAGCGCGTCGTCATGTCGAGCATGCTGCTGACGGGCGTGATGATCGTGGGCATGGCGCTCGCGGGGCGCAGCCTGCTCTTCGTGGTCTTCATCGCGCTGGTGGGATTCTTCCTGTACGCGATGCGTTCGGTCCTGCAGGCATGGGCGGTGGAGTGCACGCCCAAACATCTGGCGGGAACCGGGGTCGGCGTGCAGTTCGGGATCACCGCGGCCGGAGCAAGCGTGGCGCCCGCACTCTTCGGCATCATCGCGGACGCGTGGGACCTCTATGCCGCTTTCTACTTCCTCGCGGCGATCATCATCTTCGCCAATTTCCTGGTTTTCTTCATACCGAACGGCGAAGCACCGCGCGCAGCCACGGCAGGCGCCCGCTAGTCCACGCGGGCGCCGGAGTCTTTCACCGCCTTCGCCCACTTCGCCACCTCGGACTTGATGTAGGCGGCATACTCCCCGGGCGTCGTGGTGTAAGGATCGGCGCCCTGCTCGCTCAGGAATCTGCTCATCGCCGGGTCCTTCACGATTCTGACGACCGCGGAATTGAGCTTGTCCACCACCGCGGCCGGCATGCCGGCAGGGCCGACAAAGCCGTTCGCCCCACTTGCTTCGAATCCCGGCACGCCGGACTCATCGATGGTCGGCACATCAGGCAGCGCAGACACGCGCCGGGCGGTGCTCACTGCGAGCGCCCGCAGTTTTCCGCTTTTCACGTGCGGCACCGCGGAGGGCGAGGTCGCGAAAGACAGTGCGACGTGTCCCGCCAGCAGGTCGTTCATCGCCGGCGGAGCGCCCTTGTACGGCACGTGCACGATATCGATCCCGGTACGCGTTTTGAACAGCTCCGCGGTCAGGTGCGGCTGGCTGCCGTTTCCGGCGGAACTGTAATTGATCTGGCCCGGCCGCTTCTTCGCGTAAGCGATGAGTTGTTTCACGGTTTTCACCGGCAGCGAGGGATGCACCGCCAGCACCTGCGAGGTGGTCGCGATCAAGGTGATGGGCGTGAAGTCGCGGATCGGATCGTACGCGAGCTTGCGATAAAGGCTGGGATTGATGGTGTGTATCGTGGACGCGCAGAGCAGCGTGTAGCCATCCGGCGGCGACTTGACGACGATCTCGGCGCCGATATTGGCGCTCGCGCCGGGACGGTTGTCGACCACTACGGGCTGCTTCCATTCCTCCGTGAGCTTCTGGCCGATCGCACGGGAAAGTATGTCGGACGTCCCGCCGGCCGGGAACGGGACCACGATGCGTATCGCCTTGGTGGGAAAGGCAGCCGCCGGTTGTGCCTGGGCTTCCGCCGCCGCGATCCATGCCGTGGCGCAGCCCGCGATTATCGCCACGCGCGTCAGATGAAAGTTCCGCAACTGCGCCTCCTTCGATAGTCTGGTTGCAATGCACACTAGCGCGCCGCCGTCGCGCCCGTCAAGGACGCCAGGAAATGTCATGCGCGGCATCTGCTATCCTTCAATCCGCGGGCGCAAACGGAGCAAATCGAGATGACAGGAAACTGGGAACGCAAGCTGGGGCTCATCGTGCCTTCGTGGAATACGGTGATGGAATACGAAGTGCAGCGCATGGCCGGCCCCGCCATGTCGGCGCATTCAGTGCGCATCCCGCACACCGCCGACACCGAGGAGAACCTGCTGAATCTCGCCGTTCAGGCGCCGGCGGTCGCGAAACTCCTCGCGCATGCCAAGGTGCACGTCATCGGCTACGGCTGCACGGCGGGCGGATTTCTGAAGGGTCCGGAAGGCGACCGCAAGGTCGGCGTGGAAATTGCGGAGGCCACCGGGATTCCCGTCGCCACGTCCGCGACGGCGATCGCCGATGCGCTGCGCGCGATGGGCGCGCGGCGGGTGGGCGTTGCGTCGCCTTATGCCGTGTGGCTCAACGAACGGGTCCGCAAGTTTCTGGAAGCGGATGGATTCGACGTCGTGGCGATCCAGGGACTGGGCACCGAGGCGCACGCGACCATCACTCTGGAGCGCGTGCAGGCGCTCGCCGCGGAAGTCAACACACCCGACGCGCAGGCCATTTTCATCAGCTGCTCCAATTTCCGCACGCTGGAAATCATCGAGTCGCTGGAGCAGCGTTTCGGCAAACCGGTCGTGACCAGCAACGCTTCGACGATGTGGAAGATGCTGCGTGTGATCGATGACCGTCGCGCGGTAGCCGGGGCGGGACGCCTCTTTCGCGAAGCCTGACGATATACCCGCGTCGATGAACGCCATTCCAGCATGGCGCCCGCAGCGCGCAGTGGAGATCATCGCCGGCACACCGCCGGGCGGCGGGCTCGATCGCACGGCTCGCGCCTTGGCCCGCGCCATTGAAGCGACCGGCATGCTGCATGTTCCGGCGCAGGTCATCAACATCCCCGGCGACGGTGCGCGGAAAGCATGGACGCACGTCGAACGGCGCGCCGGCGATGCGCACGTGCTCTCTATCAGCTCACCCAACCTCGCCACCGACCGCCTCACCGGCGTCGCATCCTTCGACCATTCCGATTTCACGCCGCTCGCGATTCTCTACAACGAATACATCGCGTTCATCGCACGCGCGAACAGCGGCCTGACGAGCGCGGCCGATCTGCTGCAGCGTTTAGCGACGCAGGCAGGCCGGGTGACCGTGGCGCTGTCCACGGCGCTGGGCAATCCGAATCACATCGCCCTCGCGAAAGTAATCCGGCACGCGGGAGGAGATGTCAAGGCGCCGAGGCTGCGCGTCTTCGATTCGGCGCTCGATGCACTGGACGACGTTTTGTCAGGGCATGCCGATGTCGCCGCCATCACGGCAGCAAGCGCGGTCGATGCGCTGGCGGTCGATGCGCTGGCCAAGAAAAAGGCGTGCGCGCTTGCGGTGTCGGCGCCCGCTCGTTTGTCCGGCCTGTACGCCGACACGCCGACGTGGGGGGAACATTCGGTGGACTGCATCATCGGTGCCTGGCGGGGCGTTACCGCACCCCGCGGTCTCGCCGGGGCGCAAGTGGACTACTGGCAAAGGATTCTCGATGCCGCCATGGGCACAGATGCATGGCGCGCCGATCTCGACCGGCACTACTGGACCGGCATGTATCTGGCGGGTCCGGCGCTCAAAGACCATCTGCGGCAGGAAGAAGCCGAATTCCGCGCCACGCTCGGCGAGTTGCAACTTCTCAGGACGTGAGCGGCTCGTATCGTTGTGCTATCCTAAAGCGCTATGAGAATGGAAGCGCACGTGCACGGCAATGCGTTCCTCTGCAAGGGCGTGCGGCTGCCCCAGGTGGAGCAGGCGCTGCGGCCGTGGCTCGACTACCTGGACGTGGACACTATTGCGGAGGCGGCTAGCCTGGAGCGCGAGGAGCCCGGCATCGTATTCGATCCGCGCGAGCGCACCCTCAATATCTGCTGGACCGGCGAAGTCGGGCGCAGCTTTCACAGCCGGTTGACGGAGATGTTCCAAAATCTCGGGCTGCTCACGGAATACGCCTCGGAGGTCGAGGTCACGTATTACCCGGAGCACGGTGACGATGAGTTCTACCAGATGTTCGTCGGCCCGACTCCGGAAGCGATACACGATTTCCGCAGGCAGTGCGTCGTCGAGGACGTTTCGAGCATGCTGTCGCGCCACCTGAGCAAGCAGGAAGTCGATCAGGTCGCATCGCTGATCAACCAGATGTTCGACAGCGCATTGACGGCGAAGCGTTCGGGCGGCGAGCAGAACGCGCCCTCGACGGTGATTCCGCTCCATCCGCGCAACAAGCACCTGCACTGAAAATTGTTCCGCGCCGGATGATCGGCATGCATGTCCGATCCATCCGGTGCAGTTAAATCCGGCCGCACAGCGGCGCGGATCAACGTTTCTTCATCGCGTCGGTGCGGAAGCTGATCACCGCGTCGGGATCGACCTTGGCGTGGATGACAGCCGGCCGGTTCTCCTTGATCGCCTGGCTCACCGCATCTGCAGTCTCACCACGATCCGTCACGTAGTACCCCACGCCACCCGTCAGTTTCATGACTTCGTCGAAGCGCGGGCTGTGGACGTGCGCGCCGATGTAACGGCGGTTGAAGAAGTCGCGCTGATAGGCGATCTCCGAGCCCCACGCGCCGTTGTCCATGACCACCGCGATGGTGGGAATGTCGTGCATCACCGCGGTACCCATCTCGCCCATCGTCATGCCGAAGCCGCCGTCTCCCATCAGCGAAATCACCGTGCGCTGCGGCGCGGCGACTTTGGCGCCGATGCCTGCCGAGTACGAAAAGCCGATGCTCGCGCAGTCGAGCGGCGTCAGCAA
>JBQTHU010000153.1:0-9365 GCA_052389535.1 Betaproteobacteria bacterium
TTCCTGCGCTCCGAGCGTTCGCTGATACAGACCATAGGACGCGCCGCGCGCCACATCAACGGCACTGCGATTCTTTACGCCGACAGGGTCACCGACTCGATGCGCCGCGCGATCGACGAGACGGAGCGCCGGCGACAAAAACAGCTCGCTTACAACGAGGCACGCGGCATCACGCCGCAGGGCATCAAGAAACGCATCAAAGACATCATCGACGGCGTATACGACGCCGAGTCCGCGCGGCAGGGCATCAGGGCGGCGCAGAATTCCGCGCGCTACGAAGCGATGGGAGAAAAAGACCTGACCCGCGAAGTGAAGCGGCTGGAGAAGGAGATGCTGGAAGCGGCGCGCAATCTCGAGTTCGAGCGCGCGGCTGCGCTCCGGGATCAGCTCACCACGCTCAAAGAGCGTCTTTTCATCTCCGCGGCATGATGGACCCCAAGTCATACGAATGACGTCCAGAGCGTGCGGCAGCTGCTCGCTGTGCTGCAAGCTGATCGCGGTGCGCGAGCTCGATAAGGAACCCGGAGTGTGGTGCGTCCACGCGCGACCGGGCTGCAGAATTTACGGCACGCCCGAACGCCCAGCCGGGTGTGCGATATTCCAATGCGCCTGGCTCGAGCGCGATCCGGTGACTACATCAGACAAGATGTCCCTGCCGGACTCGCTCAGGCCCGACCGCTGCCATGTCGTCCTGACCGGCCTTGTCGGCGCCGAGGGCATCGCCGCGCATGTCGATCCCTCGTATCCGCTCGCATGGCGTGAGGGTTCAATAGGCCGGCTGCTTCAGGACGCCGTGAACGACGGCGTGAAAGTGCTGATCGTCGTGGGACAGAAGCGCCAGGCATTCAACACCACGCTGGACGAGTTGAACCGGCTGGCGACGCCCCAAGCGGCGAAATGAGAAAGCTAGCCCGGAGTCTCGCTACCGCGCAAAGGTGATGCGGCGCAGGGGCTGCTGCGCCATATCCGCTCGAAGCTCATCGGCTAACCCGCTGCCGCACGCGTCAGATTCTCCTCTTTGCCGGCGCCCGCATCCGCGCCTTTGGCTGCTGTCTCCGGTGCGCGCCGGATGGTTTCAACCTGGACCAGCGGCTCGTCGCTGATGGGCAGAGGCGCTCCGCGCTCGCGCTTTTTCGGCGGTGGCGCAGCAGACTCGGATTCTGCGCGTAGCTGCGCGGCCCGCAGCTTTTCGCGGTCCGTTTCGATCTGCGTGAGATCGGTCTGCCAGTCCAGTTCCAGAACAGGCCGCTGCGCGACTGGTTGTGCCTGGTCCCGCTCGCGGACGATTTCCTCCTCGGGTTCGGCCGTTGGCGCCTGGAACGCGGGCTCGTTCTGAGCCGGATGGTGTTCGACAGAAGCCGATGCCGGGGACGCAGCCCGCGTTTCAGCCGCAGGTTCCGAAAAGGCCGCCGAGATGGCCGGTTCCGTGGAAGCGGCTACGGATGCGCTCTCGGGTGCCGACTGAACCACTATCGGCGTTTCATCCGCGGGGACAGGTGAAGATTGAGCGCTGCGCTGTGCAGCGCCTTCGCGGTGGTCGTGACGCTCGCGCCGGCCGCGGCGGCGACGCCCGCGACCTTCATGTTCCCTTGGAGCGCCTGGTGCCGCCGGTTCTCCGGGACGACGTTCGGCATCGGCGGGCGCATCTTCGCGCGGTTGTCTGTGGCGCTGTTGCTGGCCTGCGTCCTGCGGTCGCGGTTCGTGCCGGCGCGCGTCGCGTTCTTCCCGACCCCGGCGGCGCAGGGCATCCCGCTCGCGCCTGCCTTCGCCGGACGGCTGGACGCTTTCAGAACGCTGTCCCGGAGTCGCAGGACGCTCGCGACGTGGCTCCTCGCGCCCTTGACCGCCCGCACGCGGACGGCCATCGCGCCGCCCGCGATGCGGCATTTGGGGTATGGCCGGCTGCTGCGGCTGCGAGCGTTCCGGCGCGGGCGTGGTCTCGGCTGTAACCGGGCTCTTCTTGAACCAGCCCATGATCTTGCTCACTATGGAAGGTGGCTCCGCCGGATGCACCACCGGCGCCATCGGCGCGCTGGGCACACTGGGCACACTGGTGGGCGCAGGCTGGCGCGGCGTGATCCCTTTCACCACCGCTTCGGCGCGTGGCGCAGCGGCATCCTGACCTGACGCCACCAGTTTTTCTTCCTCGGCGGGCAGTTCCACCAGGTTATAGCTCGGCGGCAGCGGCTCGGCCTGGTTCAGATCATCGTGCCGCAGGCGGGTAACCGAGTAATTCGGCGTCTCCAGGTGCATGTTGGGAATCAACGTGACCGTCACCCGGTGGCGCGCTTCGATGAGCTGCAGATCCACGCGCTTTTCGTTGAGGAGGAAAGTGGCGACGTCCACCGGCACCTGGGCATTCACGGCAGCGGTGTTGTCCTTCATCGCTTCTTCCTGGACGATCCGCAGGATATGCAGCGCGGTCGATTCAGTGCCGCGGATGTGACCTGTACCGTGGCAGCGCGGACACGGGCTGTGGCTGCTCTCGCCGAGAGAGGGACGGAGACGCTGACGCGACAATTCCATCAACCCGAACCGCGAGATCTTGCCGGTCTGGATACGCGCGCGGTCGACTTTCAGCGCGTCGCGAAAGCGGTTTTCGACTTCGCGCTGGTTGCGCGCGCTCTCCATGTCGATGAAATCGATGACGATCAATCCGCCCAGGTCGCGCAGCCGCAGTTGACGCGCGATTTCATCGGCAGCCTCGAGATTGGTGCGGAATGCCGTTTCCTCGATATCGGCGCCGCGCGTGGAGCGCGCCGAGTTGACGTCGATCGAGACCAAGGCCTCCGTATGATCGATCACCACGGCGCCGCCCGAGGGCAAATTCACCGACCGCGAGAAAGCCGATTCGATCTGGTGCTCGATCTGAAACCGCGAGAAAAGCGGCACGTCGTCCTTGTACAGTTTGACGCGGCTGACGTTGCCGGGCATGACATGCCCCATGAACTGGCGGGCCTGCTCGTAGATGTTCTCGGTATCGATCAGGATTTCGCCGATGTCCTGGTGAAAATAATCCCGAATCGCCCGGATGACGAGGCTGGACTCCTGGTAGATCAGGAATGCACCGCTCTGCTGCCGGGCCGCGTTTTCTATCGCCTGCCAGAGCTGCGCGAGATAGCTCAAGTCCCAGTTGAGTTCCTCAGCGTTGCGGCCGATGCCTGCAGTGCGTGCGATCACGCTCATGCCCTGCGGCACATCGAGCTGGCCAATCGCCTCGCGCAGTTCGTTACGGTCCTCGCCTTCGACCCGGCGCGAGACGCCGCCCCCGCGAGGATTGTTGGGCATGAGCACCAGGTAGCGGCCGGCCAGGCTGATGAAAGTCGTCAGCGCGGCGCCCTTGGTGCCGCGCTCGTCCTTGTCCACCTGGACGATGACTTCCTGGCCTTCCTTCAGGGCATCCTGGATGCGCGCCCGGCCCACGTCCACGCCGGGCTTGAAATAGCTCCGCGCGACCTCCTTGAAGGGGAGGAATCCGTGGCGCTCGCTGCCGTAGTCGACAAAAGCGGCTTCGAGGCTCGGTTCGATGCGCGTGATGACGCCCTTGTAAATATTGCTCTTGCGCTGTTCCTTGCTGGAAGACTCGATATCGAGGTCGATGAGCTTCTGACCGTCGACGATGGCGACGCGCAGCTCTTCGGCCTGCGTCGCGTTGAACAACATTCGCTTCATTTTTCTCTTCTCCCGCACTCAAACACGGGATGGCAACACTGCTTCAGCCTGCCGCGGCAGGCAAAGTCCACCTGATCAGCCGCTGGTCTCGATCAAACCATGAGATGGGAACGTCGGCATCGTATCGATGTGCTCTTGCAGTTGCCACTTTGGATCCGCGCGTTGCGCGGATGCAAGAATCTGTAAGTGTATTGAGCGCGTATATCGTCTACTTCAATATCGCTACTTGTGGTGAGCGAGTTAACCAATCCAGCCGGACGGTGGATGACGGGCAAAGGCGTTCATCTGTCCGGAATCCGTTACCGCGCGCTTCGTGCACTGCGGAACGCCGACTGTGCAGACCAGTTATCATGCCCTCCGCCCTGGGCCTTGTCTGCAAGGCATTGCGGGCAGACGGTTGGAAGCCGCTTGCAGCACCACAGTGCTGACACGGCGCGGGACTGCTCGAATAGTATAGGCAAATGAAAGAGTTAAGTAAAGCTGTCCACTGGCATGACGTGGCGGAGGAAGCGGCGGGGCAGCGTATCGACAACTACCTGACCCGATTGCTCAAAGGCGTGCCGAAGAGCCATATATACCGCATCCTGCGGGGCGGGGAGGTGCGGGTCAACAGCGGGCGCGTGACACCGGACTACCGGGTCTCTGCGGGAGACCGGGTACGCATACCGCCGGTTCGGGTCGCGCGCAAGGAAGCCGGCGGGGTGGCGATGCCCGGCCCGCCGCTTCATGTTCCGGTCCTGTACGAGGATGAGACGCTGCTGGTGCTGGACAAACCATCCGGACTGGCGGTACACGGGGGCAGCGGAGTGAGTTTCGGGGTGATCGAACGGCTTCGGCAATCCCGCGGGGACATCCGATTTCTCGAACTGGTGCACCGGCTGGACCGGGATACTTCCGGTGTTCTGATGCTTGCAAAAAAACGCGCGGCACTTACCGCGCTGCACGCGCAGTTGCGCGCCGGAAGCGTCCGCAAGTTCTACCTGACATTGGTACATGGCACATGGCAGGGCGGCGCGCGAGATGTCCAGTTGCCACTCCACAAGCACGTGCTGGCCTCCGGGGAGCGGCGGGTCAGCATTCGCGAAGGCGGCATGTCTGCTCATACCCGCATCCGTCTGCGGAAACGCCTCGGCGAGTTCAGCCTGCTGGAAGCCGAACTGAAGACCGGGCGCACTCACCAGATAAGGGTCCATCTCGCACACCTGGGCTTTCCGATTGCCGGTGATGAAAAGTACGGCGATTTCACGCTCAATAAGCAGCTCGCGCGGCAAGGCCTGAAACGCATGTTCCTCCATGCCTGCAAGACGGTGATCGAGCATCCCGAGACGCGGGAGAAAATCACGCTGGAAGCGCCACTGCCCGCCGAGCTGCAGGACTTCTTGCGCGTGCCTGGACTGCAGTCCCTCTAGCCATGCCGAGGCGTTTCGATCTGCTCGTGTTCGACTGGGACGGCACGCTCATGGATTCAGCGGAGGCGATCGTCGAGGCGCTGCAGTGCGCATGCCGGGACCTGGAACTGCCGGTACCGACCGACGACACTGCGCGATTCATCATCGGCATGAGCCTGCACGATGCGCTTGCGCACGTCCTGCCCGATCTCGACCCGGCCGGGCATCCCCGCGTAGCAGAGCGCTACCGCCATCATTTTCTGCTCCGGGACGGCGCCACGACGCTGTTCCCGGGAGCGGCGGAAAGTATCAGGGAGCTGCATGCCGCGGGGTTCCTGCTCGGCATTGCAACCGGGAAGAGCCGCCGCGGGCTTGACCGCGCCCTCGCTGCCACCGGTCTCGGCGATTATTTCCACGCGACGCGCTGCGCCGACGAAGGTTACTGCAAGCCGCATCCAGGCATGCTTACGGCATTGATGGACGCAGTTGGCGTGCCGGCGGAAAAAACGCTGATGATAGGCGATACCAGCCACGATATGGCCATGGCCCAGGCGGCCAACGTGGAACGGGTCGGCGTGGGCTATGGCGCCCACGTGAAGGACGCTTTGCTGGCGTATCGGCCGCTCGCCTGCGTGGACAGCGTGCCGGAGTTGCGAAGCTGGCTGCTGGAGCATGCCTGATCTGTCGCAGCGCAGTCTGCGTCGATACAGGTGTCGCTTTATACTTCGCTTTCGCAGCTGAACCAAACAAAGGTATGAACATGTCCGATGAACCGTCCAAATCCGAAAACTGGGAGCGCACCGTACTGGAAAAGGTCGCGCTGGCGGCGGTGCAGGAACAGCGCCGCGCCCGGTACTGGGGGATCTTTTTCAAGCTGCTGCTTTTCGTATACCTCTTCGCGCTGCTTTTCATCGCGATGGGGTGGTGGGGCAAGAAAGATGCGGGACCCGGCAAACACACCGCGCTCGTCGAAGTCCGTGGTGTAATCGGTCCGGAGGGCAGCGCCAGCGCTGACAACGTGATGACCGGCCTGCAGGACGCCTTCAAGGATAAGCGCACCCAGGGTGTGATCGTGCGCATCAACAGTCCCGGAGGCAGCCCGGTGCAAGCGGGACATATCAACGACGAGATCCGGCGTCTGCGACACAAACACCCCAACATACCGGTCTATGCGGTCGTCGAGGACATTTGCGCGTCCGGCGGTTATTACGTCGCCGTCGCGGCGGACCACATTTTCGTCGATAAGTCGAGCATCATCGGTTCCATTGGCGTATTGATGGACGGCTTCGGCTTCACCGGCGCCATGGAAAAACTGGGCATCGAGCGCCGCCTGCTCGCGGCCGGGGAAAACAAAGGCTTTCTCGATCCATTCTCGCCGATCGAGGAATCTCAGAAGGCGCACGCGCAGAACATGCTCGGAGAGATTCACGAGCAATTCATCACTGTTGTCCGGCAGGGCCGCGGCAACCGTCTCAAGGAGACGCCGGAGATGTTTTCAGGATTGCTCTGGATCGGCACCAAAAGCATCGAACTGGGACTGGCCGATGCGTTGGGTAGCGTCGAATATGTCGCCCGGGAAGTGGTCAAGGCGGAAGATATCGTCGATTTCACGCCGCGCGAGAACATCGCCGAGCGGGTCGTGCGCCGGTTCGGGGCAGCGATGGCGGAAACCTTGCTCCGAATCACGACCGCGAGTGCTTACACGGTCCGCTAACCGATACGAAAGTTCCGGTATGAGCCGGGCCTTTAGTCCCTTGTTTTTGTCATAAAAATAGTGTTCCATTGCCGGTGACAGGGGGCCGGCCACGGGGGCGGCTGAGTACAGGGGAGGCAGGGTGTGAAAAAGTCTCGCGTCAGGCTCGGGCATCTTACGATCATCGCGGCCAGCATTCAGCTGATCTTCGCTGATGCGCCACCCGCATACGCCAATCCCACGGGTCCCCAGGTCATCAATGGTGCGGCCAGCTTTCAGCGGCCAGACAACCGCACGCTCAACATCGCCAACACCCCCGGCACGATCATCAACTGGCAGGGTTTCTCGATCGGAACGGGCGAGTTAACCCGCTTCATACAGCAATCGTCCTCAAGCGCCATTCTGAACCGGGTCGTCGGCGCCGACATCTCGCAGATACACGGCCAACTGCTGTCCAACGGCCGGGTCTTCCTGATCAATCCCAGCGGCATCATCATCGGCCCCGGCGCCATGATCGACACCGCGGGTTTCGTCGCCTCGACGCTCAACATGCTCGACGGCGACTTTCTCGCCGGCAAGCTCAAATTCCAGGGCGATTCGACTTCGGGCTCGATCATCAACCAGGGCTGGATACGGACCGGCTACGGCGGGCACGTGCTGCTGGTCGCGCCGCAGATCGAGAACAGCGGGCTCATCCATACACCGGGCGGCGAAATCATCCTTGCGGCGGGCAAGAAGCTGACCATCACCAGCCTCGACCTCGACGGCGTGCAGTTCGAGGTGCAGGCGCCCACCGATTCCGTGCTCAACGTCGGCAGGCTGCTCGCCGACGGCGGGGCAGTCGGTGTGTTCGCAGGCAGCCTGCGGCATAGCGGTGAGATTCGCGCCAACGCACTGGTATACGACGAAGCCGGTCGTATCGTGCTCAAGGCCCAACACGAAACTCAAATCGCGGCGGGGAGCACGACGAGCGCGGATGGCAAGGTCGGTGGCGATATCACGATCCAGTCTGGCGGTCTCACACGTGTTGCGGGCGGCGTTTCGGCGCAGGGGAGCGCCGGGCAGGGCGGCGACATCAAGCTCCTCGGAGATCAGGTGGCGGTTGTGGAGAGCGCCCAGGTCAATGCATCCGGCAGCGCAGGCGGCGGGCAGATTCTCGTCGGCGGGGATTTCCAGGGCAGCAATGCCAGGATACAGAACGCTACAGATACTTTTGTCGGCGCCAACGCAACGCTCCGTGCCGATGCGACGCAGTCCGGCGACGGCGGTCGCATCATCGTCTGGTCGGACGACAAGGCGCAGTTCTACGGCCACCTCAGCGCGCGCGGAGGTCCCGAAGGTGGCAACGGAGGCTTCGCCGAAGTCTCCGGTAAACAAAATCTGGTCTTTGCCGGCAATGCCGACTTGAGCGCGCCAAACGGCGGCCTGGGAAATCTGTTGCTGGATCCGCTTGATCTGTTTGTCTTCAACGGCGGCGGCGTCGTTACGTCGATCATCGATGAGAACACCGATTTCCCCAGCAACGCCGCGACGGTATCGCCCGCGACGTTGGCGAGCATCGCCGGCAACGTGACTCTTCACGCACGGCGGTACATGCGTATCAGCGATCCCATCACGCTGACGACGCCGGGCCAATCGTTGACCGCCACGGTCGAGACCTACACGCCACCGCCGCTGCCTGATCCCAACAGCCTGAGCACCAGCGTTTCAAACAGACTGGAACTGGGTGCTGATATCACGACCGCTGGCGGGGCCGTTACGCTCAGTGCACCGACTATCCAGACCGTCGCCGCATCAACGATAACTACTGCCGGTGGCGCAATCACGCTCGATTCCAGCGGCGCCACGATTCAGGCGTCGCAGCTTTCGCTCGATGCAGGAAGCGGCGCCGTTAATGTCGCCTCCGGAAGCTTCATTCAGTTGAGTTCGATAGACGGAGGGAGCTTCAACGCGACAGCGCCCAGTTCCATCCAGATATTCGGGCCCATAGCGACAACCGGCGGCCTTGTTTCGATCGTATCCAGCGGAAGCTTCGTAAATACCACTGGCATCGCTGCAGGGGGCGGCAATGTTTCGCTTTCCGGCACTTCGGTGAATAGCGGCCTCATCGATACGACGGGCATGGTCGCATTGACCGCAACGAACGGCTCGATAGGCGCCACCGTCAATAACGCGTCCGAGTTGACGGCCAACGCCACCGCATTCAATGCGACGGTAACGATCAACTCCAACACTGCGCTCAACGCGACGTCGGTGGCGGCAAATTCCAGCAGCAGTTTTGCCTCCGTGACGCTCAATGCAAGCGGCGACATGAACGTCGGGACGGTCTCGGCCACCGCCGTGCCTTCAGGAATTTTCCTTTCGGAATCGGTTTCCATTACTTCCACCAGCGGCTCGATACTGGCCATGAGCCCGACTTCGCAGGTGACCGCTGCCGACGTGACTCTTACTACGTTCGCGGGTGGTGGGGGCCGTATCGGCACCGCGGCCGCCGCGCTCAATGTAGACGTCGAACGCAACTTCAGTTTCCGGCCCAACAACGAGTTCAACCTCGTCCTGAACGGCACCGGCCCCAGCGGCTTTACAGCGTTACTGGGTGTGGCGCCCAACGG
>JBQTHU010000154.1:0-35029 GCA_052389535.1 Betaproteobacteria bacterium
CTGGCGAAACAGGAATGAAGATAGCGATCATGGGTTCGGGCGGCGTCGGCGGCTATTTCGGCGCGCGCCTTGCGAAGGCAGGCGCCGAGATGGCATTCATCGCCCGCGGCGCACATCTTGCAGCGATGCGGGAGCACGGTCTCAAGGTTGAAAGCGGGCTCGGCGATATACACCTGCCGCAGGTGACCGTCACGGACGACCCGCGAACCATCGGGAAGGTAGATCTCGTGCTCTTTTCCGTCAAGCTGCGCGATACCGAAGCCGCGGCGCAGTCCATCAAGCCGCTGTTCGGCCCGGACACCGGCATCGTGTCGTTCCAGAACGGCGTGCAGAAGGACGACATCCTGCGCGGCGTGTTCGGGGACAAGCCGGTGATGGGCGGCGTGGCGTACATCGCAACGGCGATCGGACGCCCCGGTGTGATCAAGCACACCGGTACGTTGCAGCGGCTCGTATTCGGCGAATACGACGGGCGGCGCTCTCCACGCGCGGAAGCGTTTCTTGCGGCGTGCCTCAAGGGCGGCATCGATGCGCAGTTGAACGATGATGTTCGCCGCCAGATCTGGGAAAAATTTGTGTTCCTGGTTGCGCTGTCGGGCACGACCACCACGATTCGTGTGCCCATCGGTCCGATACGCGCAAATCCCCGGACCCGGGCTTTCCTGCTCGAAATCATGCGCGAGGCGGTGAAGGTCGGGCGCGCGCACGGCGTCGCGCTGCCGGAGGATTATGCCGAGCAGCGGCTCGCGTTCTGCGATTCCCTGCCGGAAGCCATGACCTCCTCCATGCACCACGATCTCGAGCGCGGCAATCCGCTGGAGGTGCAGTGGCTGAGCGGGGGCGTGGTACAGCTCGGCGAGAAAGCGGGCATACCGACGCCCGCCAACCGCGCGGTGTGGGACATCCTCGCCTTGCACGCGGGCGGGCGGGCCGAGACGTGACGGCGCCACGCCTTACGGTGCGTTCGATCCGCACCACCGCGGTTCTGGTGCCGATGACGTACACGCTCGGCACCAGCGCCGAAGCGGTGCGTGCCGCGCCCTTGCTGCTGGTCGATCTGGAAACCGAGGAGGACATCACAGGGCATTCGTATTTGTTCTGTTATCTGCCGGCCGCCGCTCCGGCGCTTGCTACTCTCATCGCGGAAGTGGAGCGCACCTTGAAGGGAGAGCGCGTGGCGCCGGTCGAGCTGGCGGCGCGGCTGAACAAGCGCTTCACCCTGGTCGGCGTGCAGGGCCTCGTGCGCATGGCGATGGCGGCGCTGGACATCGCGGCGTGGGATGCGCTCGCTCTCGCCGCCGGGCTGCCGCTGGCCGTCTACCTGGGCGGCACGGTGAAGCCGATTCCCGCGTACAACAGTTGCGGGCTCGGCCTGATGGCGCCCCAGGCAGTGGCCGACGAGGCGGAAAAGCTGCTCGCCGGTGGTTTCCGCGCCGTCAAACTGAGATTGGGATATGCCACGCTGGAAGCCGATCTCGCGGCGGTGCGCGCCGTGCGCCAGCGCATTCCCGGCGATGTCTCAGTCATGGTGGATTTCAATCAGGCGCTTACCGTTGCCGAAGCGTTGCGGCGCGGGTGGGCGCTCGACGACGAAGGCGTCTACTGGATCGAAGAGCCGATCCGGCATGACGACTACGCGGGCGCGGCGCAGCTTGCACGAGAACTCGCCACGCCGATACAGATCGGCGAGAATTTTTCCGGGCCGCGCGCCATGGCGGAGGCGCTCGCCGCGAATGCCTGCGACTACGTGATGCCGGATCTTGCGCGCATCGATGGCGTGACCGGCTGGCAGCATGCAGCAGCCCTCGCCGCGGCGCGCGGGATCGAAATGTCGTCGCACCTCTACCCGGAAGTGAGCTCGCATCTGCTCGCCGTCGCGCCGACCTGCCACTGGCTCGAATACGTTGATTGGGCGAACGCGCTACTGGAAGAACCGCTGCGCATCGAAGACGGCAGGGCTCTCGTTGCCGATCGTCCCGGCAACGGCCTTTCCTGGGACAAAGCCGCCGTGGCGCGCTACCGGGTAGGCGGATAAGGCATGCAGGTCACGTCGATGCACTTCAAGGCGCGGGCGAGCGAGAAGCTGGCCGACGCCAAGCTGCAGGCCGCGCTGCGCAAACTGCAGAGCAACTTCGTCAGAGGCCGCGCCGAGCGCGTCGCCGAGCTGGACAATTTCGAAGCCATACGCGAAGCCGGCGCCGCGATACGCGACCGGGCGCTGCAACACCTCGATCTGTATCTCGCGGAATTCGAGCGCAACGCCACCGCGCGCGGCGCCGTGGTGCACTGGGCGGAGACCACGGAAGAGGCCAACCGCATCGTCTGCGAAATCGCAGCGCGCCACGGCGTGCGGAAAGCCGTCAAATCGAAGTCGATGGTGAGCGAGGAATGCGGGCTCAACGACGCCCTCGAAGCCGCGGGCGTGGAAGTGGTGGAGACCGACCTCGGCGAGTACATCCTGCAGCTTGCGCAGGAGCCGCCGTCGCACATCGTCGCGCCGGTCGTGCACAAGACGCGCGATGAAGTCTCCGATCTCTTCCAGGAAAAGCACGCGCGTCCGCGCAAGACGGTGATCGCGGAACTGACGCGCGAGGCGCGCGAGATGCTGCGCCCGCATTTCGTTTCCGCCGACATGGGCATCTCCGGCGCCAATTTTCTCGTTGCCGAAACCGGCTCCACGCTGATCGTCACCAACGAAGGCAACGGTCGCATGGTGACCACGCTTCCTCGCGTGCATGTCGCGATCACCGGCATCGAGAAAGTGGTGCCGACGCTGGAAGACGCGAGCACGCTCGTGCGGCTGCTGCCGCGGCATGGCACCGGCCAGACCATCACGAACTATGTTTCCGTGACGACGGGCGTGCGGCGCGAGGGCGAGGCGGAGGGTCCGCAGCATTTCCACATCGTGCTGGTCGATGCCGGGCGCACCCGATTGATCGGCGGCGACCTGCAACCGATGCTCCGCTGCATCCGCTGCGGCGCGTGCATGAACCACTGCCCGGTATATCAGAGCATCGGCGGCCACGCCTAT
Source organism: Betaproteobacteria bacterium (assembly GCA_052389535.1). Classification (GTDB taxonomy): domain Bacteria; phylum Pseudomonadota; class Gammaproteobacteria; order Burkholderiales; family SG8-41; genus DSOT01. The sequence continues at coordinate 3,032 of JBQTHU010000154.1, forward strand.
GGCTGGGTGTATCCGGGCCCGATGGGGTCGATCCTCACGCCGATGTACGCGGGACTGGACAAGGCGCCCGATCTCCCCAACGCAGCGACGTTCTGCAATCAGTGCGGCGTGGTATGCCCGGTGCAGATCCCGCTGCCCGACCTCATGCGCAAACTCCGCGAGCGCCAGTTCGACCAGCGCATCAAGCCGTGGGGCGAGCGGTTTTCGCTGCGCGCGTGGGGCTGGCTCGCGAGCCGCCCGGGGCTGTATGCGCTCGCCACGCGCATCGGCGCGCGCCTGCTTGCGGTGATGGGCGGCCGCGCGAAATTGATACACAATCTGCCGTTTGGCGGCGGCTGGACCGGCGGGCGCGATTTCCCCGCGCCCGAGGGCCGAACTTTCCGCGAGCTTTACGCCAGAGGCGAGAACCACAGGAGACCAGGATGAGCAAACCGGCTGATACGGCCCATATCGAAACCGTCGCGCTGTGGGTGAACGGCGCAAAGCAGCCCGCGCAGACCAAGCGTTTCGGCGAAGTGACCAATCCCGCGACCGGCGCGGTGGCGCGGCGCGTGCCGTTCTGCGGTCATGATGACATCGACGCTGCCGTGGCCGCCGCACGCACGGCTTTCCCGAAGTGGCGCGATACGCCGCCGCTGCGCCGCGCACGCATCCTCATGCGCTATCGTGAGCTGCTCGAAGCGCATCGCGACGAGCTGGCGCGGCTGGTGACCGAAGAACACGGTAAAACGCTGGCCGACGCGGCGGGCTCGGTGCAGCGCGGCATCGAGGTGGTCGAGTTCGCGATGGGCATCCCGCATCTCGTGAAGGGCGAGCACAGCGAGGAAGTGGGCACGGGCGTGGACTGCCATTCGCTGCGCCAGCCGCTCGGCGCCTGCGCCGGCATCACGCCGTTCAACTTTCCGGTGATGGTGCCGCTGTGGATGTACCCGGTGGCGATCGCCTGCGGCAACACGTTCGTGCTGAAGCCCTCGGAGAAGGTGCCCTCGGCTTCGATGCGGATGGCGGAGCTGTTCTCCGAAGCGGGGCTGCCGGCGGGCGTCTTCAACGTCGTCCACGGCGACAAGGAGGCGGTGGACGCGATACTCGAGCATCCCGACATCAAGGCGGTCTCGTTTGTAGGCTCCACGCCGATCGCGAAGTACATCTACCAGACGTGCGCGCGCAACGGCAAACGCGTGCAGGCGCTCGGCGGCGCCAAGAATCACGCGGTGGTGCTGCCCGATGCCGATCTCGAGTTCGCCGCCGATGCACTGATCGGCGCGGCCTATGGCTCCGCGGGCGAGCGCTGCATGGCGATCTCCGCCGTGGTGGCGGTCGGCGACGCAGGTGACCCGCTCGTCGGCAAGCTGAGGGAGAAGGCGACCAGGCTCAAGATCGGTCCCGGAACGGAGAAAGACGTGGACATGGGGCCGCTGGTGACGCGCGCGCACCGCGACAAGGTCGCAGGCTATGTGGACAAGGGCGTTGCGGAAGGCGCCAAGCTCGTGCTCGACGGACGCGCATTCGAAGCGGCGGGACGCGATGGGTATTTTCTCGGCGCATCGCTCTTCGATCACGTCCGGCCCGACATGACGGTCTACAAGGACGAGATCTTCGGCCCGGTGCTGGTCGTGCTGCGCGCCAGGACGCTGGACGAATCGATCCAGCTCATCAACGCCAATCCGTACGCCAACGGCACCGCGGTGTTCACGCGCTCGGGCGCGGCGGCGCGCAAGTTCGAGCGCGAAATCGAGGTCGGCATGGTGGGAGTCAACGTGCCGATACCGGTGCCGATCGCGTTCTATTCCTTCGGCGGCTGGCGCAATTCGCTCTTCGGCGACCAGCACGTGCACGGCGTGGAGGGCGTTCGTTTCTACACGCGCGGCAAGGTGGTCACGACACGGTGGCCGACCACGGACATCGAGGCGCCGAGCTTCAACATGCCGACGCTGGGGTAACGCCATGAGCCTAAGAGGGGATGCGACCGGGCGAATCGGCGTGGCCGCCGACATGATGCGTGTTTGTTCGTTGATCTGTCCCGAGGAGGCGGCCCGGTGAGCGCGCGCGATAACATCTACGCTCGCATCAGGGCCGCCCAGGGCAAGCCCGCGGTCGCGGACGATTCGGAGCGACAGGCGGTGCGGGCGCACCTTGCTGCGCGGCCCTTGAGTCCGCGTCCGAGAACGCCGGGCGATCCGCAAGCGGAGTTTCGCGCTCGGGCGCTCGCGCTGGCGAGCACGATTGCCGAAATCGTGCACCGCAACGACGTGCCGCGTGCGGTCAGCGAATATCTTCGTGGAAGCGGTTTGCCGCTTGCCGCGGTGTGCTGGCCGGAATTCGCGGATCTCGACTGGAATGCCGCCGGCGTGAAGGTGGAAATCCGCGCCGCGCGCAACGACGACCTCGTGGGCATCACCGGCGCCCTGTGCGGGGTCGCCGAAACCGGCACATTGATGCTCGCATCCGCACCCGCTACGCCGGCCACCGTAAGCCTGTTGCCGGAGACGCACATCGCGGTTCTTCCTGCAGGGCGGATCGTGCCTCACATGGAAGAGGCGTGGGCATTGCTTCGGCAGGAGCGTAGCCTGATTCCGCGCGCGGTGAATTTCGTGTCCGGACCGTCGCGGACCGCGGACATCGAGCAGACCGTGACGCTGGGCGCGCACGGCCCGTACCGCGTGCATATCATTGTCATTGCGAGCGGCTGAGAAAAAGGTCGAGGCGCCGTAAGTTACTGAGCAGGCGCTGTCTTCGTCGGTGTGGGAACTTTTGACGGGGCTGCTGTCCGACTGTGATAACGCGCCGTTCCAGCGTTGCGCAGGTAAAACATGTACTCAAACAGACAGATGAACGGCACATCCAATTTCATTCCGATAAGCGTGCAGCGGTGCGGATGCGCTGCGACGCGACCGGCATGAAACAGGGATTGGACATGACGGCATTTCACTGCGCGGACCGCGAAAGGCGGCCGACTGACGGAGTTCCGGCATGCAGGTCTTGAGTCCGAGCGTAGACTGGAACGGCTTTCTGGAGCGCATTCCGGAGTCGGCAAGCCGGGTATTGATGCTGGACTACGACGGAACGCTCGCGCCATTCCAGCCGCGCCCGGAGCGCGCAGTGCCTTACTCTGGCGTGCGCGAGGCGCTGGCCGCGCTGATCGCAGCCGGCGGTACGCGGATCGTCATCATCAGCGGCCGTCCCGCCGCGGACGTGGTGCCGCTGCTCGCTTTGCATGAGCCGCCGGAAATATGGGGTGGACATGGTTGGGAACGCCTGCTGCCGGGCGGCGAACTGAAGACGGAGGACCCTTCACCGGAGGTCAAGGTCTCGCTGGAAGAAGCGGCGGCAGCGGCCACCGAGGCGATCCGCACCGGCGGCCGGCTGGAGCGCAAGCGGGCAAGCGTTGCGGTGCATTGGCGCGGGCTGCCGGCGCTGACGGCCGTCAAGGTCCAGTCGCGCGCGCGCGCGGCATGGGAGAACTTCGTTGCGGGTGAAACGCTGCAGCTCCTGCCGTTCGACGGCGGGCTCGAGCTGCGCGCTGCCGGCTGCAACAAGCAGCATGCGGTCAAGGCAGTGCTGTCCGAAACGGTCGGCAACAGCGCCATCGCCTATCTCGGTGACGACCTCACGGACGAGGATGCATTCGCGGCCGTCAAGCCGCGCGGGCTCGCTGTACTGGTACGGCCCGAATTGCGGGAAACGCAGGCCGACGTATGGCTGCAGCCGCCGCGCGAACTGATTGCGTTTCTGTACCGCTGGCGCGTACAGTCGGGTTAGAGGAGTCATCACGGTGAGTGCCGGATCGAGCGCTGCAGGAACGACCGCCGCGACACCCATCGCCAGGCGTTCGCATCTCATCAGCGATCACGATATTTTTCTCTTTCGCGAAGGCACGCATTACCGGCTCCACGAGAAGCTCGGAGCGCATCTGATCGAAAACGGGCGCGCCGTTCATTTCGCGGTGTGGGCGCCGAATGCGGAAGCGGTTTCGGTCATCGGCGACTTCAACGCCTGGGACGCTGTACGCCATCCGCTGCAGGTACGCCACGACGGATCGGGAATCTGGGAAGGCATATTCGAAGGTGTCGCACAAGGCGCGCTATACAAGTACCGCATACGCTCCCGCGTCAACAACTACACGACGGACCGCGGCGATCCCTTCGCGTACTACTGGCAGACGCCTCCGCACACCGCTTCGCGCGTCTGGTCGCTGGACTACGCATGGGGCGACGCGGAATGGATGCGCGATCGCGGCAGGGCTGCCGCGCGGGAGCGCGCGTTCTCGATCTACGAGCTTCATCTGGGTTCCTGGCGGCGCGTGCCGGAAGAGGCGAACCGCCCGCTCACCTATCGCGAACTCGCGCAGCCGCTCGCCGAGTACGTGACTCGCATGGGCTTCACCCACGTCGAGTTCATGCCGGTGATGGAGCACCCTTTCTACGGCTCGTGGGGCTACCAGGTGACCGGCTACTTTGCGCCCACCGCGCGCTACGGCACGCCGCAGGACCTGATGTACCTCGTCGATTACCTGCACCAGCACCGCATCGGGGTGATACTCGACTGGGTGCCGTCCCACTTTCCGAGCGACGAGCACGGGCTGGCGTACTACGACGGCACGCATCTCTACGAGCACTCGGATCCGCGGCAGGGCTTCCATCCCGAGTGGAACAGCTGCATCTTCAACTACGGCCGTCACGAAGTCCGGGCCTTCCTCATGAGCAGCGCGCTGTTCTGGATCGATCGCTATCATGCGGACGGCCTGCGCGTGGACGGTGTGGCGTCCATGCTCTATCTCGATTACGCGCGCAAGGAAGGCGAATGGATACCCAACGAGCACGGCGGGCGGGAAAATCTCGCCGCCATGAGTGTCCTGCGCCGGCTCAACGAGGCGGTGTATCGCGATCATCCGGATACGCAGACCCTCGCGGAGGAATCGACGGCCTGGCCCATGGTTTCGCGCCCGACTTCGATGGGCGGACTCGGATTCGGCTACAAGTGGAACATGGGCTGGATGCACGACACGCTCAAGTACATGTCGCAGGACCCGGTGCACCGCAAGTACCATCACGACGCGCTCACCTTCAGCATGGTCTACGCCTACAACGAGAATTTCGTGCTGCCGCTTTCGCACGACGAGGTGGTGCACGGCAAGGGCGCGCTTGCGGGCAAGATGCCCGGCGACGAATGGCAGCGTTTCGCGAACCTGCGGCTGCTCTACGGCTACATGTGGGCGCATCCCGGCAAGAAGCTGCTGTTCATGGGAGGCGAGTTCGGTCAGTGCCGCGAGTGGTCGCACGAGGAAAGCCTCGAGTGGCACGTGCTCGAGTACGCGCATCACCGCGGCGTGCAGTCGCTGGTGTCGGACCTGAACCGGCTCTATCGCAGTGAGGCGGCGCTGCACGAGCACGATTGCGAGCCGCAGGGTTTCCAGTGGGTGGATCACCAGGACTGGGAGAACAGCGTCATCAGCTTCGTGCGGCTGAGCCGGGACGCCCGCGAGATGATGCTCGTCATCTGCAACTTCACGCCGGTGGTGCGCCGCGATTACCGCGTCGGCGTGCCGCGCGGCGGTTACTGGCGGGAGGTGCTGAACACCGATGCCGGAGAGTACGGCGGCTCCGGCGCGGGCAACATGGGCGGCGTGGAAGCGCAGCGCGAAGCGCGCCATGGGCGCGAATGGTCGCTCAATCTCACGCTGCCGCCGCTTGCCGCCATCTGGCTGAAGCGTGTCAATCGATGAAAGCGCCTCCCGAAGAAGGCCGACGGCGCGTCGTCATCGAAGCGGTTGCTCCAGCGGTGGACGCCGGGCGCTTTCCGGTAAAGCGCGTCGTCGGCGACCGTCTGCGCGTCGAGGCCGACGTCTTTGCGGACGGGCACGATGCGCTGCGCTGCATGCTGCGCCATCGCAAGCGCGGTGCGCGGGCGTGGGAAGAAACGGAGATGGCGCTCATCAACAACGACCGCTGGCACGCTGCATTCGAACTTGCCGAATTGGGCCGCCATCAATACACCGTGGCGGCGTGGGTGGACGGCTTTCTGTCGTGGCGCCAGGATTTCGTGAAGCGCGTCGAGCCGGCGGACATCGAGCTTGCGCTGCGTGGCGGCGCGATGCTGGTCAATGCGGCGGCCGCGCGCGCGAAGGGCGGCGACGGCAAAACGCTGCGCGGCTGGGCGCAGGAGCTGACCTCGGACCGCTCGCGTGACGATCGCCGCGCGCTCGCCGCAGGAGAAGAGCTGCACCAGATGATGCTGCGCTATCCCGACCGCTCGTTCAGCGCCGCGTATTCGCTCGAGCTGGAAGTGGAGGTGGACCGGCCGCTCGCGCGCTGCAGCGCCTGGTACGAGATGTTTCCCCGGTCGTGCGCGCCGGAACCCGGGCGGAACGGCACGTTCCGGGACTGCGCGCGGCGGCTCGATTACGTCGCGCAGATGGGGTTCGACATCGTCTATCTGCCGCCGGTGCATCCCATCGGACGCGCGCAGCGAAAGGGACGCAACAATGCGCTGAAAGCCGGGCCCGGCGATCCGGGCAGCCCGTGGGCCATCGGCTCTGCGGAAGGCGGTCACAAGGCGGTGCACGCGGAACTGGGGTCGCTGGAGGATTTTCACGCGCTGGTGGACGCGGCCCGCAGGCGGGGACTGGAGGTTGCGCTCGACATCGCATTCCAGTGCGCGCCCGACCATCCCTACGTGCAGGAGCACCCCGAGTGGTTCCCGCGGCGGCCCGACGGTTCGATCCAGTTCGCGGAGAATCCGCCCAAAAAGTACCAGGATATCTATCCGTTCCATTTCGAAAGCGAGCAGTGGTCGTCGCAGTGGCTGGAGTTGAAGAGCATCTTCGAATTCTGGATTGCGCAGGGCGTGACGGTCTTCCGCGTGGACAATCCGCACACCAAGCCCTTCGCGTTCTGGGAATGGGCGATCGGCGAGCTCAAGCGGGAACATCCCGAACTCATCCTCCTGTCCGAAGCGTTCACGCGACCGAAGATCATGCACCGTCTGGCGAAGCTCGGATTCACGCAGTCCTACACCTATTTCCCGTGGCGGAACACCAAGGCGGAGTTGACGGAGTATTTTTCCGAGCTGGCGTACAGCCCTTCGCGAAACTATTTCCGGCCCAACCACTGGCCCAACACGCCGGACATCCTGACCGCGTTTCTGCAGAACGGCGGGCGCCCGGCCTTCACGGCGCGCGCGGTGCTCGCTGCGACGCTGGGCGCCAATTACGGCATCTACGGACCGGCATTCGAGCATTGCGAGAACACGGCGCGCGAGCCGGGCAGCGAGGAATATCTCAATTCGGAGAAGTACGAGATCCGCCACTGGGACCTCGGGCGCCCGGACAGCCTCGCGCCGCTCCTCACGCGGCTCAACCGTGCGCGGCGCGAGAACCCGGCGCTGCAGCAGGACTGGAATGTCAGGTTCGTGCCGAGCGACAATGACGAACTGATATGCTATGCGAAATACGACGACGCGCGCGCCAACGTCATCGTCACCGCGGTGAGCCTCGATCCCCGGCACAAGCGCTCGGCGTTTCTCGAGCTGCCGCTGGCGGACCTCGGGATCGACCCCGCTCACCCCTTCCGCATGGACGATCTGCTGAGCGGCGAGAGTTATCTGTGGCAGGGCCCGCGCAACTACGTGGAGCTCGATCCGCAAGCATGCCCGGCCCACGTGCTGAGGGTGTGCCAGCAGCTGCGTTCCGAAAAAGACTACGAGCCCTTCGCGTAAGGTGAGTGAAGCAACGCCCAGCCGGGAGCTTACTTCGGCGCCTACCGACCCGCTGTGGTACAAGGACGCCGTCATTTATCAGCTCCACGTCAAGGCGTTTTTCGATGCCAACGACGATGGCATCGGCGACTTCCGCGGCCTCGCGTCCAAGCTCGACTATGTCAAGGACCTCGGCGTCAACACGCTGTGGCTGCTGCCGTTCTATCCCTCGCCGCTGAAGGATGACGGCTACGACGTCGCGGACTACCACAACGTCCATTCCCAGTACGGGACGCGTGCGGATTTCCGCCTGATGATGCGCGAGGCCGACCGCCGGGGCCTGCGCGTCATCACCGAAATGGTCGTCAACCACACCTCGGACCAGCATCCGTGGTTCCAGGCGGCCCGGCGCGCGCCGCGCGACTCGGTGAAGCGGGACTACTACGTGTGGAGCGACGATCCGGGCAGGTACGCGGGCACCCGCATCATCTTCACCGACACCGAGAACTCGAACTGGGCGTGGGACGACATCGCCCAGGCGTATTACTGGCATCGTTTCTTCAACCACCAGCCGGACCTCAATTTCGACAATCCGCGGGTGCTGAAGGCCCTGTTCCGGGCCATGCGCTTCTGGCTCGACATGGGCGTGGACGGCTTCCGGCTCGACGCCATTCCGTATCTCTGCGAACGCGAGGGCACCAACAACGAGAACCTGCCGGAGACGCACGTCGTGATCAAGGAAATCCGTCGCATGCTGGACGCGCATTACCCGAACCGGCTGTTGCTCGCAGAAGCGAACCAGTGGCCCGAGGACGTGCGCGAATACTTCGGCGAAGGCGACGAATGCCACATGGCGTATCACTTCCCGCTGATGCCGCGCATCTACATGGCGATCGCGCAGGAGGACCGCCACCCGGTGGTCGACATCATGCAGCAGACGCCGGACATTCCCGATTCCTGCCAGTGGGCGATCTTCCTCCGCAACCACGACGAGCTGACCCTCGAGATGGTCACGAGCAAGGAACGCGACTACATGTACCAGATGTACGCGGCCGATACGCGCGCGAGGCTGAATCTCGGCATCCGCCGCCGGCTCGCGCCGCTGATGGAGAACGATCTCGACCGCATCAAGCTCATGAACAGCCTGCTGCTGTCGATGCCCGGCTCGCCCATCATCTACTACGGCGACGAGATCGGGATGGGCGACAACATTTTCCTCGGCGACCGCAACGGCGTGCGCACGCCGATGCAGTGGACGCCGGACCGCAACGCGGGGTTCTCGCGCGCGGACCCCCAGCGCCTGTACCTGCCGCCGATCATGGACGCGATCTACGGCTACGAGGCGGTCAACGTGGAGTCCCAGTTGCGCGATCCGTCGTCGCTGCTCAACTGGATGAAGCGCATGCTGGCGGTCAGAAAAGAGAGCCAGGCGTTCGGCCGCGGCAAGCTCACCTTTCTCAGGCCGGGCAATCGCAAGGTGCTCGCCTACCTGCGCGAGGCGGGGGACGAAGCGATACTCTGCGTCGCCAACCTCGGACGATCGGCGCAACCGGTGGAACTCGACCTCGGCCGCTACCGCGGCCGCACACCGGTGGAACTGCTCGGGCGCACCGTATTTCCGCCGATCGGGGCGTTGCCCTATATGCTCACCCTGCCCAAGCACGGGTTCTACTGGTTCCGGCTCGCGGCCGACGTCGAGGCGCCGAGCTGGCACGAGGAGCGCCTCGCGCCCGAGGACCTGCCGGTGCTGATCCTGTTCGACGGCTGGACCAGCTTTTTCCGCGATCGCGTGGTGCCGTGGCGCATCGGCCTTGCGGAAAAAACGCGCGCCCAGCTGGAGACCGTGGCGCTGCCGCGCTACCTCGAGGCGCAGCGCTGGTATGCCGCCAAGGGCGAGAAGGCGCAGCGCGCGACGCTCTCGGACTACGTGCTGTGGGAGGCCGGCGAACAGTGCCTGCTTGCGCTGATGTCGGTTCAGAGCGGCAGCGAGCGCACAACGTATTTCCTGCCGCTCTCGCTCGCCTGGGAGGACCGCGACGAAGATCGCATGCGCGCGCTTGCGCCGGCCACCGTGGCGAAGGTTCGTCAGCAGGCGAACATCGGCGTGATCGGGGACGCTTTTGCCGACGAGCCGTTCTGCCGGGCGCTGGTGAAAGCGATCGGCGGTGGCGTCGAAGTCGCCAGCGCGCACGGACGGTTCCGCTTCCGGCCGACGCGGCGCTTCGCCGAGATCGCGGGCAGCGACTATGCCGGCCTTGCGGTGGGGCGCCCGCAGTCTCTCAGCAGCAACACCATCGTCAATATCGGCGACCGGCTGTTTCTCAAGGCGTACCGCTTGCTGCGCGCGGGCGTGAATCCGGAACTCGAGATCGGGACTTACCTTACGGAGATCGCGCGCTTTCCCAACTGCGTGCCGGTGGCCGGCGCACTCGAGCATCTCTCGGCCGATGGGGTGCCCATCACGCTCGCTCTGCTGCAGGCGTATGTCGCCAACCAGGGCGACGGCTGGACCTACACGCTCGATTACCTGGGACGCTTCCTCGAACAATGGCGCAGCATGACCGAGCCGCCGCCGGAAGACGTGCACGGCGCGTATCTCGCGCTCATCCGCACCCTCGCCCTGCGTACCGCGCAACTGCACGAGGCGTTCTCGCTGCGCACGGGCAACCTTGCATTCGACCCGGAGCCGCTCGCCGACACGGACCTGCAGGCCTGGAAAGGCCGCATTCTCGACGAGGCTGCCGCCACGCTGGAAGTGCTCGGCCAGCGCCTGGGCGAACTCACATTGCCCCCGCGTACCGATGCGCGCGCGCTGATCGCCCAGCGCGACAAACTGATGGCGCGGATCGATTCCTGCTCGCTCGGCCCTGCGCAGGCGTTCAAAATGCGCCATCACGGAGACTTCCACCTGGGGCAGGTGCTGCTCACGAAGAACGACTTTCTCATCACGGATTTCGAGGGTGAGCCGGGTCGCACCTTCGAGGAAAGGCGCGTCAAGCATTCGCCGCTGCGCGATGTCGCCGGCATGTTGCGTTCGTTCAACTATGCGCGGTGGACGGCCTTTCGCGCCGCCGTGCGCGGACACGAGGACGACGAGCGGCTCGCGCCGCTTGCGCGGGAGTGGGAGGTGCAGGTGCGGCGCGCATTTCTCGCCGCCTACGACGAGGGCGCGCGCGGCAACGAGTCGATGCCGGCGCTCGAAGCGGTGCGCGGGCTGCTGGAGCTGTTCGAGCTGGAGAAGGCGCAGTATGAACTGCGCTACGAGCTTGCCAACCGGCCGGGCTGGGCTGCCATTCCGCTGCAGGGGATACTCGCGCTCTCGGGAATCCGCTCCCCGAACGACGCGAGTGCGCAGTGAGGAGGAGCGGGCGTCCCGCAGGAGGATCCGATGAACGCAACCGCAGGAGGCTGTCATGGATAGGGTAGACATGTTGCTCGAACCCGTGCGCGTGTTCCTGGTGCAGGTGGGGCAGTTCCTGCCCAAGCTGGCGCTCGCCATCGTGGTGCTCATCGCGGGGTGGATGCTGGCGAAGGTCGCGCGGTTCGCGGCGGTGAAGGCCCTGCACGCGATCAATTTCAACGTGCTCACCGAGCGCGCCGGCATGGACGGGTTCCTGCGGCAGGGCGGCGTGGAGAGCGACACCACCGAGATCTTCGGCATGCTGATCTACTGGCTGGTGATCCTCGCCGCGCTCATCATCGGCTTCAACAGCCTGGGCCTCACCTACATCACCGATCTGCTGCGGCAGGTCGTGCTGTTCGTGCCCAAGGTGATCGTCGCGCTGCTGATACTCGCGTTCGGGGCGTACTTCGCGCGCTTCATCGGCGGCACGGTGATGACCTACTGCAGGAACGTCGGCATCCAGGACGCGGAGCTGCTCGGCACGCTCGCGCAGTACGCCATCATGACGTTTGTCGTGCTGATCTGCCTCGAGCAGGTGAACGTCGGCGGCGAGATCGTCCGGCTGAGCTTTCTCATCATCCTGGGCGGCGTGGTATTCGCGCTCGCGCTCGCGTTCGGGCTCGGCGGTCAGGCGAAGGTGGCGCAGTTGCTCGAGCGCTGGTGGCCGAGCGACCGCGACGCGGACAAGCGCTGAAGAAGAGCCAGGGGAGCGGAAAGTGACGGCGGTCTGGCTCGGCGCGCCTTACCCTCTGGGTGCCACGTGGGACGGGCAGGGCGTCAACTTCGCGCTCTTCTCCGAGCACGGCGAAAAGGTGGAGCTGTGCCTTTTCGACCCGCAGGGTCGGCGCGAGACCGAGCGCGTGGTGTTACCGGAGCGCACCGACCAGGTGTGGCACGGCTATCTGCCCGAGGCGCGGCCGGGGCAGCTCTACGGTTATCGCGTCTACGGTCCGTACGCGCCGGAGCAGGGACATCGCTTCAATCCGCACAAGCTACTGCTCGACCCTTACGCCAAGGCCAGCATGGGGGTGGTGCGATGGAGCGACGCGCTCTACGGCTACCGCGTGAACAGCCCGCGGGAAGATCTGTCGTTCGACCGCCGGGACAGCGCCGCCGGCATGCCGAAATGCAAGGTGGTCGATACGGCATTTACCTGGGGGGATGATCGGGCGCCGCACACGCCGTGGACCGACACGGTGATCTACGAGCTGCACGTGCGCGGCTACACCATCAATCACCCCGACGTCCCGCCGCAGTTGCGCGGCACGTATGCCGCGCTCGGAAGCGCGCCGGTGATCGAGCACCTCCAGCGGCTCGGCGTCACGGCGGTGGAACTCATGCCGGTGCACTGGTTCGTCGACGAGCGCAGTCTGGTCACCAAAGGCCTGAAGAACTATTGGGGCTACAGCTCGATCGGCTATTTCGCCCCCGAGATGCGCTACTGCGCAACCGGCGACCTCAGCGAGTTCAAGACCATGGTGAAAGCGCTGCACGCCGCCGGCATCGAGGTCATCCTCGACGTGGTCTACAACCACACCGCGGAGGGGAACCACCTCGGGCCGACGTTGAGCTTCCGCGGCATCGACAACGCTTCTTATTACCGGCTCGCGGACCAGGACCGGCGCCACTACCTGGACTATACCGGCTGCGGCAGTACGCTCAACACCATGCACCCGCGCGTGCTGCAATTGATCATGGACAGCCTGCGCTACTGGGTCGTCGAAATGCACGTGGACGGGTTCCGCTTCGATCTCGCTTCCGCGCTGGGGCGCGAGGCGCACGCCGTGGACCGCTCCGGGGCCTTCTTCGACATCATCCACCAGGATCCGGTGATCTCGCGGGTTAAGCTCATCGCCGAGCCGTGGGATCTCGGGGAGGGCGGATACCAGGTCGGAAACTTCCCGGTCGGCTGGTCGGAATGGAACGGGCGCTATCGCGATACCGTGCGCCGCTTCTGGAAGGGCGACGGCGGGGTGATCGGCGATTTCGCCTCGCGCCTGACCGGCTCGAGCGATCTCTATCGCCACAGCGGCCGCAGTTCGCGCGCGAGCATCAACTTCGTCACCTCCCACGACGGCTTCACGCTGCACGACCTCGTGAGCTACAACGAGAAGCACAACGAGGCGAACCTCGAGAACAACGGCGACGGCGACAATCACAACCTGAGCTGGAACTGCGGGGCGGAGGGCCCGACCGAGGGTCCTGATATCCGGACGCTGCGCGAGCGTCAGAAGCGCAATTTCCTGGCGACGCTGTTCCTCTCACAGGGCGTGCCGATGCTGCTGGCGGGCGACGAGTTCGGCCGGACGCAATCGGGGAACAACAATCCCTACTGCCAGGACAACGAACTGAGCTGGGTGGACTGGACCCTGCCGGCGACGGAAGAGCCGTTGCTCAGGTTCGTGCGGCGCGTGATCGCCTTCCGCCATCGCCATCCGGTGTTCAGGCGCAGCCGCTTCTTCCGCGGGCGTCCGGTCCAGGGGTGGAACGCCAAGGACATCGTCTGGTTCGGTCCGGACGGCGCTGAAATGGCCGAGGCGCACTGGCACGACCCGGATCGGCGTTGCCTCGGCGCCTATATCTGCGGGGTGGACATCGACTGGCCGGGGCCGCAGGGCCGGCGCGCGCCGGACGATGATTTTCTACTGCTCGCGAACGCTGAGGAGCGTGACGTGTCATTCATTCTTCCCCGTTTCAGGCTGGCGGGCATCTGGGGAGTGGTCTTCGACACCGCCCGCGACGAAGGCTCGAGCGGCCGCCGCTGGCAGGCCGGCGAAACGTACCCGGTGAAGGCACGCTCGTTCGCGCTGCTCAGCGAGACCGCTGGCAACGGGTAAAGGGCATTCCGCCGGCCGCAGATCGCTTTTCCGCCGGGGTTGTCACAGGAAGGCAGCTTGCCTGCCCGCGACACGGGCGGGCGGCCATGTCGAAAGCTCGCCGCAGGAGGTTCCAGCATGCAAAACCGGTTGTGGCCGGGGATGCCGAATCCGCTCGGCCCGACATGGGACGGCGTGGGCGCCAACTTCGCGCTGTTCTCAGCACATGCCGAAAAGGTCGAACTGTGCCTGTTTGACGACGCCGGTGAAACGGAAACCGCGCGGATCGCACTTCCCGAGTACACGCACGAGGTATGGCATGGTTATCTGCCCGATGTGCGACCCGGGCAGCGCTATGGCTATCGCGTGTACGGGCCCTACGACCCCGAGTCCGGCCATCGCTACAACCCGAACAAGCTTCTGATCGACCCGTACGCAAAGGCGCTCGTCGGCGCGATCCGCTGGGATGATGCGCTCTTCGGCTACCGGGTCGGCGACGAGAAGGCCGATCTTTCTTTCGACGAGCGCGACAGCGCGCCGTTCATGCCAAAGTGCGCGGTGATTGATCCGGCTTTCACCTGGGGGCGCGACCGCCCGGCTGCGCGGCCGTGGCATGAAACGATTCTCTACGAGATGCACGTGCGCGGTTACACCATGCGCCGCGGCGACGTCCCGGTGGAAATGCGCGGCACGTTCGCCGGCCTGTCCGCGGCGCCGGTCGTGGAATATCTGAAGTCGCTCGGCGTGACCGCCGTCGAACTGCTGCCGGTGCACGCGTTTCTGCACGACCGCCATCTCATCGAGCGGGGACTGCGGAATTACTGGGGCTACAACTCGATCGGCTTCTTTGCGCCCCATCCGGAATATCTCGGCAAGGGCGGCATCAACGAGGTGAAGATCTTCGTGCAACTCATGCACGACGCAGGCATCGAAGTGATCCTCGACGTGGTGTACAACCATACCGCCGAGGGCAACCACATGGGCCCGACGCTGTCGTTTCGCGGCATCGACAACAGCACCTACTACCATCAGGCTGAATCGCCGCGCTACTACAGGGACTTCACCGGCACCGGCAACGCGCTGGAGTTGCGTCACCCGTGCGTGCTGCGCATGGTGACCGATTCGCTGCGCTACTGGCACCAGGAGATGCGGGTGGACGGATTCCGCTTCGACCTTGCCACCACGCTCGCGCGGGTGAACGGAGACTACAGCGAGCACGCGGGCTTCCTCGACGCTGTGGCGCAGGACCCGGCCATGTCCACGGCCAAGCTGATTGCGGAACCCTGGGACACCGGACCGGGCGGCTATCAGGTGGGAAACTTTCCGCCGGGCTGGGCGGAATGGAACGACCAGTATCGCGATACCGTGCGGCGTTTCTGGAAAGGAGACGAGTCGCAGCTCGCCGGCCTCGCTTCGCGGTTCGCGGGCTCCGCCGACATCTACAATCGCCGCGGGCGGCGGCCGTGGGCGAGCGTGAACTTCGTCACGGCGCACGATGGCTTTACCCTGCGCGACCTCGTTTCCTATAACACGAAACACAACGAGGCCAACAAGGAGGAAAACCGCGACGGCAGCGACAGCAATCACAGCTGGAACTGCGGCGCGGAAGGCGAAACCGGGCGCGAGGACGTGTACGCACTGCGCCGGCGCCAGGTGCGCAATTTCCTCGCCACGCTGCTGCTCTCGCAGGGTGTGCCGATGCTGCTCGCCGGAGACGAGCTCGGTCGCACGCAGGGCGGCAACAACAACGCTTATTGCCAGGACAACGAACTGAGCTGGATCGACTGGGATGGCGTGACCGATGAGGGCCGTGCGCTGACTGAATATACCCGCCGGTTGATCAGACTGCGGCGCGATCACCTGGTGTTTCACCGCAGCCGCTTTTTTTACGGCAAGACCATCCCCGGCACCGACGTGAAGGACGTGAGATGGCTGCGGCCGGATGGGCAGGAGATGGCGGAGGCGGACTGGGGCGACGCACACGGCAAGGCACTCGCGGTGCTGCTGTCCGGCGAAGCGGGTCTCACGCACCTTACCGCGCGCGGCGAGCAGGAGCCGGACAACACGTTTCTCATGCTCATGAACGGATCGCACGAAAAGGTGACCTTCAGGCTGCCCGCTGCCAACGGCGGCGCGCGCTGGGTGGTCGTGGTGGACTCGGGCGAAAAGGACGGGGAGCGCATCGGCAAGGCATACGACGCCGAAAGGAAGATCGCGGTCACGGCGCGCAGCATGCTGGTGTTCGTCTGCGAAACGCGGTCGCAGAAGGACAAGCGCCAGTGAAGCGCGCCCACGCGATGCCTTTCGGGAGCACGCTGCGCCCGGACGGCATAGCGTTCCGGCTGTGGGCGCCGGGCGCGATGCGTGTCGAGCTGGTGTTCGAAGAGGCGGGCGCCGGCACCGTGATGCCGATGACCGCGGCAGGGCAGGGCTGGTTCGAGCATACGCACGCCGGCGGGCGTGCGGGGGCGCGCTATCGCTATCGCATCGACGGCGGAACCGAAGTGCCCGACCCGGCTTCACGCCATCAGCCGCAGGACGCGCATGGACCGAGCGAGGTAATCGATCCGCGCGGCTACGATTGGCGCGACGCGGCGTGGTGCGGCCGTCCGTGGCACGAAGCCGTAATCTACGAACTGCACGTCGGAACGTTCACGCGCGAGGGCACGTTCGAGGCTGCGGCACGGCGGCTTGAATACCTGCGAGACCTCGGCGTGACCGTTGTCGAACTGATGCCCGTCGCCGATTTTCCCGGTGCGCGCAACTGGGGCTACGACGGCGTGCTGCCCTACGCGCCCGAGAGCCGCTACGGGCGCCCCGAGGCCCTCAAGCAGCTCATCGACGATGCGCACGCTCTGGGGCTGGCGGTCATGCTCGACGTGGTGTACAACCATTTCGGCCCGGACGGCAATTATCTGCACGTCTACGCCCACGAGCATTTTTTCAACAAGGCCCACCAGACCCCGTGGGGCGCGGCGATCAACTTCGACGGCGCAGGGAGCCCCGTGGTGCGCGATTTTTTCATACACAACGCGCTCTACTGGCTGGAGGAGTTCCATTTCGACGGGCTGCGCCTCGATGCCGTGCACGCGATCTGCGACGACAGTGAACCGGACATCCTGGTCGAGCTTGCGGAAGCGGTGCGGCGCGGTCCGGGGCGCGGGCGTCACGTGCATCTCGTGCTCGAGAACGACGACAACGCTGCGCGGTATCTGGGCGGCGGTAACTCCAATTCTCGCGCACGGTATGACGCGCAGTGGAACGATGACGCGCACCACGCCTTTCACGTCGTGCTGACGGGCGAGCGCGATGGCTATTACGCCGACTATGCGGATCAGCCGCTGCGTCACCTGGGGCGCGCGCTCACCGAAGGGTTCGTCTACCAGGGCGAAGTTTCGCGATACCGGCGCCAGCCCCGCGGCGAACCGTCCCGCCATCTGCCGCTGACGGCCTTCGTCGCGTTTCTGCAGAATCACGACCAGGTGGGGAATCGCGCGTACGGGGAAAGGATGAGCGCCCTGGCCAGGCCGGAGGCGGTGCGTGCGGGGCTCGCGCTGCTGCTGCTGGTGCCCTCGGTCCCGCTGCTGTTCATGGGCGAGGAGTTCGGCTGCATGCAACCCTTCCCGTTTTTCTGCGATTTCGACGGCGACCTCGCGCGCGCCGTGACGGACGGGCGGCGCAGGGAGTTTGCGTCATTCGCGAGATTCCAGGATCCGGGCGCAATCGAGTCCATTCCCGACCCGAACGCGCCCGCGACGTTTCAAAGCGCGGTCATCGACTGGGATGCACTGAAGCAATCCCCGCATGCGGACTGGCATGCCTATGTGCGTGACCTGTTGGGGATCAGGCAGCGGGATATCGTTCCGCGGTTGCCATCGCTCGCATCCCGCGGCGGCAGGTTTACACTGCTCGACGACACCGCGCTCAGCCTGCGGTGGCAGTGCGCGGACGGTAGCAGCATGCGCGCGGTCGCCAATCTCGGTGAACGGGAGGTCCGCATCGATCCACAGCTGCAAGGGCGCATGATCTTCTGCAGTCCTGGCTCCACGGCAGGGAGCAGGATGCCCCCGTGGTGGGTCGCCTGGTGCATCGAGCCGTCATGAATCGCGCACTGCTCGAGCGTCTGTGCGCAATGTGCGGGATAGAAACCTCGTACCGCGACGCCTGGGGACATCCGAGGGACGTTCCGGAACAGACCCGGCGCGCGTTACTTGCGGCGATGGGCATCCGCGTCGCGTCGGACGCCGACATGGCGCACGCGGCCGAAGAACGCGAGCAGCAGCCGTGGTTACGGCTGCTGCCGCCGGTCCAGGTTACGCGCAAGGGCGCCGGCCCGTTGCATATCGCCCTGGCGCTGCCCGAAGCCCATGCGGGGCAGATGTTCGAATGGAAACTGACGCTCGAGGACGGCGGACAGCGCGGCGGCGCGTTCAGGCCGCTCGAACTGCAGAAAACTTCGGGCAGGCGCATCGGCGACGTGCAGTACGGCGCTTATCGTTTCACGCTGGCCGAGCCCTCGGCGACCGGCTACCACAAGCTCGAACTGGGCGTTCCAGCAGAAAGTTTTGCACCACGCGCCGCCATGGTACTCATCGTCGCGCCGCAGCGTTGTTATCTTCCTCAAGCGGTGACGGAAGGCCGCGTGTGGGGGCCGGTCGTCAATCTCTACGGGCTGCGTTCGCGCCGCAACTGGGGCATCGGCGACTTCACCGATCTGCGCGCGCTGGTCGAAATCGCGGCAACCTCCGGCGCCCACGCGATCGGTGTGAATCCGCTGCATGCGCTTTTCCCGCACGACGCCGAGCACGCAAGCCCGTACAGCCCGTCGAGCCGCCTGCTGCTGAACCTGCTGTACCTCGATGCCGAGGCGGTGCCCGAGTTTGCGGACTGCATGCCGGCGCGCGAGCGCGTGCAGGACAGAAGCTTCCAGGACACGCTGCGTTCGCTGCGCAGTGCCGACCGGGTGGAGTATGCAGAGACCGCCCGGCTCAAGCTGGAAGTGATGGACCTGCTCTACGCGCATTTCCGGGAGCGTCATCTCGGGCAGGGGACGGAGCGCGAGCGCGCCTTTCGCGACTTCCAGAACGCCGGCGGCGAGACGCTGCACCGCGCTGCACTCTTCCATGCGCTGCAGGAGGAACTCCATCGCCGGGACAATTCGGCCTGGGGCTGGCGTACGTGGCCTGTGCAATACCGGGATCCCGGTTCGTCCGCGGTGGCCCAATATGAGCGCGACCACGTCGAACGCATCGAGTACTACGGCTACCTCCAGTGGAATGCCCACCAGCAACTGGCCGCGGCGGGCCAACGCGCATACGAATTGCATCTGGGGGTGGGCATCTATCTCGATCTCGCGGTCGGGGCGGACCCCGGCGGCTCGGAAACCTGGAGCCGGCAGTCGATCCATGCGGAAAACGTGACGATCGGCTGTCCGCCCGACGAATTCGGCCCCACCGGGCAGAACTGGGGCATGCCGCCCCTACTGCCGGAGCGGTTGCGCGAGACGGCCTATGCACCTTTCGTCGCGCTGTTGCGCGCCAACATGCAGCACGCCGGCGCGCTGCGGATCGATCACGTGATGGGCCTCGTGCGGCAGTTCTGGCTGCCCGCCGGCACGTCGCCCGAAAATGGCGGCTACGTCAGCTATCCCAGCGACGACCTCTTCGGCGTGCTGGCTCTGGAGAGCGAGCGCAACCGCTGCATGGTGATAGCCGAGGACCTCGGCACGCTGCCGCCGGGGCTGGCGGAGCGCCTGAGAGAAAACGACATCCTGTCCTACCGATTGCTCTACTTTCAACGCGAGCCGGACGGCGCCTTTACCGCCCCCGCCAACTATCCCCCGCACGCGCTCGCCGCCGTGAGCACCCACGACCTGCCGACGCTGCGCGCCTACTGGTTCGGTCGGGATCTCGATCTGCGCGCCCGCCTCAATCTCTTCCCGAACGAGACGGTGCGCGGGCGGCAGCTCGTGGAGCGGGCGCAGGCGCGCGCGCAGTTGCTCCTCGCGCTGCAGCGCGAAGGGCTGCTTCCGGACGGCATCACGGCTGATCCGCTGAGCGCGGCCGACATGAGCACGGAGCTGATGCTCGCCGTGCACCGGTTTCTCGCCCGCACGCCGGCGCGCCTGCTCATGGTGCAGCCCGAGGACGTCTTCGGCCAGGTGGATCAGATCAACGTCCCGGCGACCACCACAGGGCAGTATCCGAACTGGCGTCACCGGGTTGCAGTGCCGCTCGAGGACTGGGCCGCGGACGGGCGCTACACCGCACTTGCGGAGACGCTCGCGACTGACAGGGGCGGCCGTCCCGCGGCGGTCGAGCCGCAAGCGCATGTCGAGGCCCGCATCCCGGATGCGACCTATCGCCTGCAGTTCAATCGGTCGTTCACGTTCGCGCAAGCCACGGAGCTGGTGCCCTACCTCCATGAGCTGGGCGTGAGCCATTGCTACGCGTCGCCGTACTTCAGCGCCCGGCCCGGAAGCGCGCACGGCTACGATATCGTGGACCACAATGCCTTCAATCCCGAGATCGGGAGCGCGGAGGATTTCGAGCGCTTCGCGCAGGCGCTCAGGCATCACGGGATGGGGCAGATCGTCGACATGGTGCCCAATCACATGGGCATCATGGGCGCGGACAACGCGTGGTGGCTCGATGTCCTGGAGAACGGGCCGGCGTCCGAATACGCCGTCTACTTCGACATAGACTGGGAATCCACGCAGGCCGCGTTGCGCGGCAAGGTGCTGGTGCCGGTGCTGGGCGATCACTATGGCGCGGTGCTGGAGCGCGGTGAGCTGGAACTCGGGTTCGACGCACAGGCCGGCGTTTTCAGTGTCTCCTACCATCATCACCGGTTTCCCATCGACCCGGCGGAGTACCCGCATATCCTCAACTTCAACGGCGAGCGGCTCGCGCAGCGGTTGCAGCCGAAACCCGCTGTTGCCGCGGAGTTTCAAACGCTCGTCACCGCTTTCAGCCACCTGCCGAACCGCAACACCGGCGACACGCCCGCTCTGGCGGAAAGGCAGCGCGACAAAGAGGTGCACAAGCAGCACCTGGTCCGGTTGTGCGAGGGCAGCCCGGAGATCGCCTCGTGCATCGTCGATAACCTGACGGAGCTGAACGGCATCGCCGGCCGGCCGGAGAGTTTCGAGGCACTCGATCGATTGCTCGAATCCCAGGCCTACCGGCTCGCCTACTGGCGCGCGGCGTCCGATGAAATCAACTATCGGCGTTTTTTCGACATCAACGATCTTGCCGCGCTGCGCATCGAAGACGAACGGGTCTTCGAGGCCACTCATCGGCTGCTGTTCCAGCTACTCCGGGAGCAGAAGATAGACGGCGTACGGATCGACCACCCCGACGGGTTGCACGACCCTCTCCAGTACGTGCGCCGACTGCAGGCGCGGGTGTCCGGTCGGCCTGTAGCGGGGGCGCGAGGCGCTGCGCCGGAGCGACCGCTCTACCTCGTGATAGAAAAGATCCTCGCCGACTTCGAGCGACTTCCCGAGCACTGGCCGGTGCACGGCACCACCGGCTACCGCTACGCCAATCTGGTGAACGCACTGTTCGTCGATGGATCCGCGGAATCGCGCATGGACCGCATCTACGCGGCATTCATACGCGCAAGACCGGATTACGACGCTCTGCTCACCGGTGCAAAGCTTCTGATCATCCGCACCGCGTTGTCTGCGGAGCTCAACGTGCTGGCCAATCGCCTGGTGCGCATTGCGCGAGCCGACCGCCATACGCGCGATTTCACGCTGAATTCACTGCGCGAGGCGCTGGCGAGCGTGGTCGCCGCCTTCCCGGTCTATCGGACCTACATCTCGGAGAGCATCGCCCCGGAAGACCGCCGCTACATCGAGTGGGCGGTTGCCGGCGCGCGGCGCAGCGGAACGATCGTCGAAAAAGAGGTCTTCGAGTTCGTGCGGCGGGTGCTGCTGCGCGAGGTGACCGGCGAGGAGGATGCGCGGCGGGCGCAACTGCGCGATTTCGTGATGCGGTTTCAGCAGCTCACTTCCGCGGTTGCCGCGAAAGGCATGGAAGATACGGCCTTCTACCGCTACAACCGGCTCGTGTCCCTCAACGAAGTCGGCGGCAATCCGCGCTGCTTCGGAGTGTCGCTGAAGGCTTTTCACCACGCCAGCCTGGACCGCGCGCGTCACTGGCCGCACACCATGCTCGCGACGTCCACGCATGACAACAAGCGCTCCGAGGACGTGCGCACCCGCATCGACGTCATCAGCGAGTTCCCCGAGGAATGGTCGGAGCGGCTGCAGCGCTGGCGCCGCATGAACCGCCGGCGCAAGCGCCAGCTCGAAGGCCTGATGGCGCCCTCGGCAAACGACGAGTATCTCTTCTACCAGACGCTGGTCGGCATCTGGCCGTGTGGCGAGGTGAGCGAGGCGGTGCTCGACCCATGCCGGGAACGCGTCGAAAGCTGCATGATCAAGGCCGTGCGCGAGGCGAAGGTGCATACCAGCTGGACCCGCGTCAACGAGGAGTACGAGGCGGCCGTCCGAAGCTTCGTCGGCGAAGTGCTGGCGCGACCCGACCGCAATCCGTTCATCGCGGATTTCACGCCGTGGGCGCGGCGTCTTGCGCGCATCGGCATGTTCAACAGTCTGTCGCAGACCGCGCTCAAGATCGCGTCTCCCGGCGTGCCGGATTTCTACCAGGGCAACGAAGTATGGGACGACAGCCTCGTCGATCCGGACAATCGGCGCCCGGTGGATTACGCGCGACGTGCGTCGCTGCTCGCGAGCCTTGAAAGCCGGTTCGACTGCCCGCCTGAATACCATCCTGGCATCGCGCGCGAGTTGCTCGAGCACATGGAGGACGGGGCCATCAAGCTCTACGTCACCTGGCGCGGGCTCGCGCTGCGCCGGCAGATGCGTTCCGTTTTTACACGCGGCGAATACCTGCCGCTCGAGACGCGCGGCGAACAGGCCGAGCGCGTGTGCGCGTTCGCACGCCTCGAAGGCGAACAGGCCGCGGTCCTGGTCGCGCCCCGTCTCGTCGGCCGCATCGTCGAGGCGCATGGCGCGCCGCTGGGAGAGCAGGCGTGGACGGACACCGTGGTGGTACTGCCGAAGACGCTCAGCGGACACTACTGCAACACGTATACGGGAGAGCGGATCATGCCGGACGACACGGGGGCAATACGCGCGCACCGTCTCTTCAACGCCTTTCCAGTGGCGCTGCTCTACCGCGTCGACGCACCGCTATGACGTACGCTTAACGGCCGGGAACTTTTTCCGTCAAAAGTGTCCCAAAAAACAGTCCGCTATAACAATCGGCCGAAAGCGCGACGCCACGGCGTCGCCATGTTTTCCGTTCATCGACGAGAAATACGCAGCGCAGGATGACCGAGAAAACAATGTCCCGTCTCCGGTATCCGGGGCATAATGTGGCCTGTAAGCCGCATTTCGCCGCATCGCCGCGCGGTCCTGCTGAAACCCGGACATCATGAAGTGGCTCTATCAGGCTTGGCGCGATAACCAGCTTTACGACTGGGCCATCGCGGGGCTGCTGGTACTCGTCGCGCTCGGCGTGCTCGCTCTGCTGCGTTACGTCATCGCGCGGGCCGTCGCCGCGATCGCGAGACGCACCGCCACCGATCTCGACGACCACGCCGCCAGTCTGATCGCCGGCACGAAGCTGTGGCTGCTGTTCCCGCTCGCGCTCTACGCCGGCGCCTCGGCGCTCGAGCTGCCGGGCAGGCTGGAGCACGCCATCAATCTGCTGGTCGTCGTGGCCCTCGTCTTCCAGATCGTGCTGTGGGTGAACGGCTTCATCGGCCTGTGGGTCGGGCGGCAGGTGGAAAAGCGGCGCGGCGTCGACGGAGAAGGCGTGACGGCGCTCACCCTGCTCGGCTTCACCGCGCGCGTGGTGGTGTGGGCGATGATGCTGCTGCTGATCCTCGATCAGCTCGGCTTCGACATCACGGCGCTGGTCGCGGGGCTCGGCATCGGCGGCGTCGCCATCGCGCTCGCAGTGCAGAACATACTGGGAGATCTATTCGCATCGCTCTCCATCGTGCTCGACAAGCCGTTCGTCGTCGGCGATTTCATCGTGGTGGACGGCATGTCGGGCACGGTCGAGTACATAGGCCTCAAGACCACGCGCGTACGCAGCCTGAGTGGCGAGATGATCATCTTCGCGAACAACGATCTGCTGAAGAGCCGCATCCGCAATTTCAAGATCATGCGCGAGCGGCGCGCGGTCTTTGCCGTGCAGGCCACTTACGACACGCCGCAGGAGAAGCTGGAAGCCGTTCCCGGCATCCTGCGTGCCGCGGTGGAGAACCGCAAGCAGACCCGCTTCGATCGCGCGCACTTCAAGGCGTTCGCGGAGTCCGGGCTCGATTTCGAAGTGGTCTACTTCATGACCACGCCCGACTACAACGCCTACATGGACGCGCAGCAGGCGATCAACCTGGAAATCTACCGGCGTTTCCGCGAGGAAGGCATCGATTTCGCGTTTCCCACCCGCACCATTTACATGCAGGGCATGGAGGCGCCGGTTGCCGCCGTGTCCGCGTCGGGGTGATTCATGCCGCGCGGCAATCAGCGTCTCGTCGTCGTTTCCAACCGGCTGCCCTATGTATTCCAGCGCGCGGCCGACGGCACGTGGCGCACCCAGCACGGCGCGGGCGGGCTCGTGTCCGCGCTCCTTCCGGTGCTGCGCGACCGCGGCGGCTCTTGGATCGGCTGGCCGGGCACTTCGGAAGGGGGGCCCGATCTCGAGGCGGCGGTCACCGCGGCGGGCAAGGCGGCGGGATTCGCTCTCCAGCCGGTCACGCTGAATGAAAAGGAAGTCCACGACTTCTATCACGGCTTCGCGAACGAAATCATCTGGCCGCTGTTTCACGACTTGAAGTCCCTGTGCAACTTCGAGCCGGGCTACTGGCGCACCTACAAGGACGTGAACCGCAAGTTCGCCGAGGCGGTCATGCAAGACTGCGGGAAATCGGATTTCGTGTGGGTGCACGACTACCACCTCATGAACGTGGCGGCGGAACTGAAGGGGCTGGGCTGTCGTGCGAAAGTCGGTTTTTTCCTGCACATCCCGTTTCCCCCGCCCGACATCTTTTTCAACCTGCCGTGGCGGCTCACGCTGCTCAACGCCCTGCTGCAGTACGACCTGATCGGCTTCCAGACGATGCGCGACCGCCGCAACTTCATCCAGTGCCTGCGCGAACTGCTGAGCGAAGTATCGGTCAACGGCAAGGGGCAGGTCGTGACGCTTATGGCGGACCGGAGAACCGTGCGCGTGGGCAGCTTTCCCATCAGCATCGACTACAACGCGTTCCTGCGGCAGGCTGCAACCGACGAGGTTGGGCAGCGCGCGCAGGAGCTGCATCGCCTGTTGCCGAAGCGCAAGCTCGTCCTGGGCGTGGACCGGCTCGACTACACGAAGGGCATACCCCAGCGGCTCGAGGCGTTTCGCACGGCGCTGGAGCGCTATCCGGAACTTCGTGAGCGGCTGTCGTTGATCCAGGTCGTGGTGCCGAGCCGCGAAGTGATACCCGAGTACCACGAGCTCAAGACGCGCATCGAGCAGCTGGTGGGCCAGATCAACGGCACTTTCATGCGTCCCGGCGGCTGGGTGCCGGTGTGGTACGCCTACGGCAGCCTGAGCCGCACCGATCTGCTCGCCTACTATCGCGCGGCCGACATGGCGCTGATCACGCCGCTCAAGGACGGCATGAATCTCGTCGCCAAGGAGTATTGCGCCTGCAGCATCGAGGAGGACTGCGTGCTGATTCTCTCCGAGTTTGCAGGCGCCGCCGCGCAGCTCCAGCGTGGTGCGCTGCTCGTGAACCCGTACGACATCGAAGGCGTGGCGGACACCCTGCACCGCGCGTTCACGATGAGCGAGGAAGAGCGCTGTGCGCGCATGCGCAGACTGCGCCGTTCGATCCGCGAGAGCGACATTTTCTGGTGGGTGGACAGTTTCCTGCGCGCCGCCATCGCCAAGGACCTGACGGCTTTTCCGCAGCCCGAGGGGATCGTGGCGGAGGCGGTTCCCGACTATGTACCGATTTGACCGCCGGCCGGGGCGCGCATGAGCGGTTTCGAGTTTCTGCCGCCGTTTCCCCCGCCGGCGAACGCCATGCTGCTGTTCGGGCTGCTGCTGCTCGCCGGTTTCGCCGGGGGCGAACTCGCGAAACGGCTGCGCCTGCCGCGCATCACCGGTTACGTGGTTGCCGGATTGGCGCTCGGCGCGAGCGGGCTGAAACTGGTCGATACGGCGCTCGCGAGCGAGGCCAGGATGTTCGTGAACCTGGGGCTGGGCATCATTCTTTTCGAGCTCGGGCGCAGGCTGGATTTCGGCTGGCTGTGGCGCGATCGCTGGCTCGCCGCCACCGCGGTGGCCGAGTCGGCGCTGTCGTTCGTGGTCGTATACGGCGCGCTCGCCTATTTCGGCGTCAAGCCGCTGCACGCCGCGATCGCCGCGGCGATTGGCATCGCGACCTCTCCCGCAGTGGTATTGCTGGTCGCGCAGGAGCTGCGCGCGGAGGGCCAGGTGACGGAGCGGGCGCTCAACCTGGTTGCGATCAACAGCGTCGCGGCCTTCGTGCTGGCGACCACCATGCTGTCCTGGCTGCACCTCGAGCATCGGGCGGGCGGACTGACCATCGTGCTGCACCCCGCCTGGCTGATCGGCGCCTCGCTGTTGCTCGGATATCTTGCGAGCGGTCTTGCCATACTGCTCGCCCGCTGGGTCGGCAAGCGCGAGGAACGGCAACTCGTAATGCTGCTCGCGGTCATCGTGCTCGCGGTGGGGTGTGCGGCAGCGCTCAATCTGTCGGTCATGCTCTCGCTGCTGGCGTTTGGCGTGGGCAGCCGCAACCTGGACCGCAATCGCCACATCATGCAGGTCAACCTCGGCCAGGTGGGACAGATCTTTTTCGTCGTGCTGTTCGTCGTGACCGGCGCCACGCTCGACGTTGCAAGTCTGGTTGCCGGCGGAACCATCGCTGCCGTGTACGTGGCGGCCCGCTTCATCGGCAAGGCGATCGGCGTGTTGAGCCTCGCGCACTTCAGCGGCATCCGGGCTGGCGCCGGGGGCCTGCTGTGCCTTACGCTCACCCCCATGTCCAGCTTTGCCATCGAAATGACGCACGGGACGGCACAGCTCTATCCGGAGTTCGCTGCAACCCTGGCTCCCATGGTGCTGTCTGCAGTGTTGATCATGGAGCTGATCGGTCCGCTGGCGGTGCAGTTCGCGTTGCGCAGGGCGGGTGAGGCGCAGGAGGACGCCCGATGACGACGGATGAAATGCTCGACTTCAAGCCTTCACGCGGTTTCTCCGTCGGCGTGGAACTCGAGCTGCAGATCCTCAATTCGCGCGACTACAACCTGGCGCGGGACGCTGCCGACCTCCTGGTGCTGCTGGAAAAGATCGCCCACCCGGGCGAGGTCAAGCCGGAGATCACCGAGAGCATGATCGAGCTCAACTCGTCGATCCATTACCGGCACGAGACGCTGCTGGAGGAGCTGCGACGCATACGCGATGCGCTGACGGACGCGGCCGGGCGGCTCAATCTGCGCATCGCGGGCGGCGGCTCGCACCCGTTCCACGCGTGGACCGACCGGCGCATCTATCCTACGGAACGCTTCAAGCACATACTCGAGGTCTATGGCTACCTCGCCAAGCAGTTCACGATATTCGGGCAGCACGTGCACATCGGCTGCCCTGACGGCGATGCCGCGCTGTACCTGCTCCATGCGCTCGCCCGCTACGTGCCGCATTTCATCGCCCTCTCGGCCTCTTCGCCTTTTCAGCAGGGGGAGGACACCTCCTATCACTCCTCCCGGCTCAACACCGTGAGCGCGTTTCCGCTTTCCGGCCACGCGCCTTTCGTCCAGAGCTGGGACGAATTCCGGAGCTATTTCGAGAAGATGAAGGGGTTCGGAATCGTCGCCAGCATGAAGGATTTTTACTGGGATATCCGTCCCAAGCCGGAATACGGTACAGTAGAAATCAGGGTGTTCGATACGCCGCTTACCGTGGAACGTGCCGCCATGCTCGCCGCCTACGCCCAGGCGCTCGCGCGCCACCTGCTCATCGACCGGCCGCAGCCGCCGTCGCGCGACGTCTACCTGCTCCACAGCCACAATCGCTTCCAGGCCTGCCGCTATGGGCTCGACGGAACGCTGGTCGATGCCTATACGCACCGCCACGCGAGCATCCAGGAAGACGTGCTGGACACGTTGAAGCTGATAGCGCCGCACGCCGCCAAAGTGGGGGCCGATGAGCCGCTGCGACAGCTGGCCGCGGAGGTCGCGGAACGGCGGGAAGATGCGACTTGGCTGCGCGAGCAGTACAGCAACCACGGTTCGCTCAACGATGTCGCCCGCCTGCAAAGCGAATTGTGGATGGGAAGCGCGCTTGCCGGCGCCTGATACGAGGATGGAAACCGATGAACGCACCTGAACGCAGCCGCCCGCTGAAAATCGGGCTGTCGCCCCGTTTTCTGCACAAAGTTCCCGACGAGCTCGGGTTCAAGGGCAAGAAGCTGCAGTACCTGGAGCAGTCGATCGCGCACTGGCTGATGACGGCCGATGCCCTGGTGTTCATGCTGCCGTCGATCGAGGGCGGGGGGCTCATCCGGCGCGGAAACATCCGCATCACCGACTACGTGGCCGAGCTGGACGGTCTCGTATTGCAGGGGGGCGCCGACGTGAGCCCGCTCACCTACGGCGAGACGCCGATGAAGCCGGAGTGGCAGGGCGACCGCATCCGCGACATGTACGAAATCGACCTGCTGCAGGAATTCGTTGCGGCGGGTAAGCCGGTGCTCGGCATCTGCCGCGGCCTGCAGCTCATCAATGTCGCGTTCGGCGGCACGCTCTACCAGGATATCGCGACCCAGCGCGCCGGTACCGACACGCATCATCACAATCCGAACGCTTTCGACCAGCACTTTCACCACATTGCGTTCGTCCCGGACAGCGCGCTCGCCCGGCTCTATCCGGGTCTTGCCACCGTGCGCGTCAACAGCATCCATCATCAGGCCGTGAAGGTGCTCGGCAAGGATCTCACCGTCGAAGCGCTGTCCGCGCCCGATGACATCATCGAGGCGCTACGCTGGGAAGGGCCGAGCTACGTGCGCGGGGTGCAATGGCATCCTGAATTCCATGACCCGTCGGATTCCGAGTTGCTCGAGGGCCGGCCGCTGCTCAGCGAATTCCTCGACGAAGCGCAGCGCAACCGCCTCGTGGCGGCCGAGAAACTGGCGGTATAGGGCACTACTGCGATGGCGGACCGCTCAGTACAGGTCGGGATCAGCGTAGCCGCGGCACCGGGCGGGGTCCGGGGGGGCGCCCTGCATCGTGCGCTCCGCCTGTTTTTCCTTGCCATGCTGGCAATCGTGCCGGCCGCCGCGCTTCTTTCGGCGCCCCCGGCGAACACAACGGCGG
This sequence comes from Betaproteobacteria bacterium, assembly GCA_052389535.1. Classification (GTDB taxonomy): domain Bacteria; phylum Pseudomonadota; class Gammaproteobacteria; order Burkholderiales; family SG8-41; genus DSOT01. The sequence goes on from JBQTHU010000154.1 coordinate 32,373, forward strand.
TCCTGCTCACGCTGGAGGGCGCCGTAAGCCCGGCCACGGCGGATTACACGGTACGCGGCATCCGCAAGGCCGCCGAGCAGGGGGCGGCGCTGGTCGTGTTGCGCATGGACACGCCGGGCGGGCTCGATACGTCGATGCGCCAGATCATCCGCGAGATCCTTGCGGCCCCGCTGCCGGTCGTGGCATACGTGGGGCCGAGCGGCGCGCGGGCGGCGAGCGCCGGCACTTATATTCTTTATGCCAGCCACATCGCCGCCATGGCGCCGGGCACCAATCTCGGTGCCGCAACGCCGGTGCAGATCGGCATGCCGGGCAGCGACCCCGGTTCCGCGCCGCGCGACAAGGATGGAAAAAAAGACAAAAAGGGAAAGGACGGCAAGGCGGACGAGGAAAAAGAGCCGCCTTCGCAACAGGGCACCCTTACCCGCAAGCAGATACACGATGCGGCGGCGTATATCCGCAGCCTCGCTCAGCTTCGCGGCCGCAACGCCGAGTGGGGCGAGAAGGCGGTGCGGGAAGCGGTGAGCCTTTCGGCACAGGAAGCGAAGCAGATCGACGTGATCGACGTGGTGGCGCAGGACGTGAACGATCTCCTCAAGCAGTTGCACGGCCGGAAGGTGACGGTGCAGGGCGTGGAGCGCACGCTGCAGACCGAAGGCGCAACCGTGACCGCAATCGTGCCGGACTGGCGGACGGAGCTGCTGGCGATCATCACCAACCCGAGCGTCGCGCTGCTGCTCATGATGATCGGGGTCTACGGCCTGATTTTCGAGTTCTCGAATCCCGGGTTCGTGCTGCCCGGTGTGGTGGGCGGCATCTGCCTGCTGCTTGCGGCGTTCGCGCTGCAGCTGCTGCCCATCAACTACGCCGGCCTCGCGCTCATCGTGCTGGGGCTTGCCTTCATCGTCGGCGAGGCCTTCCTGCCGAGCTTCGGTGCGCTCGGCATCGGCGGCACCATCGCGCTCATCATCGGCACCGTGATGCTCATCGAGCCGGAAGCGAGGGGCTCGACCGCGTCGATCGTGTTCGTGGCGGCACTCGGATTGACCAGTGCGGTGGTGGTGTTCACCATCGTGGCGATGGCGGTGAGAGCGCGCAAGCGTGAGGTGGTGAGCGGGCGCGAGCTCATGGTGGGCGCGACGGGCGTCGTGCTCGACGACATGCAGAAGCAAGGCTGGGCGCGGGTCCAGGGCGAGAGCTGGCGCGTGGTGAGCCCCACGCCGCTCTCCCGCGGCCAGGCCGTGCGCGTGACCGGGATCGACGGCCTGACGCTCAGCGTCGAACCTTTGCGTGCGCAGGGGCAGTGAAGATGGAGTTCCATGGGGAGCCAGTAACGCGGATGCGGGGTTTTGGCATGCGCAATGAGTTGAGAGGAGACGCATCATGATCTGGGACATCGGCCTGGGCGGCATCCTGCTTCTCGTCGCCATCCTCGTGCTGGCCTCGTTTCGCATACTGCGCGAGTACGAGCGCGGCGTCGTTTTCATGCTCGGCCGATTCTGGAGGGTGAAGGGGCCGGGGCTCATCATCATCATTCCCGGCATCCAGCAGATGGTGCGCGTCGACCTGCGCACCATCGTGATGGACGTGCCGAGCCAGGACGTGATCTCCCGCGACAACGTATCGGTGAAGGTGAACGCGGTGATCTATTTTCGCGTCATCGATCCCCAGAGGGCGATCATCCAGGTGGAAAGCTTCCTGGACGCGACGAGCCAGCTCGCGCAGACCACATTGCGCGCGGTGCTGGGAAAGCACGAACTCGACGAGATGCTCGCCGAGCGCGACAAGCTCAATCTCGACATCCAGCAGATTCTGGACGCGCAGACCGATGCATGGGGCATCAAGGTGGCCAACGTGGAGATCAAGCACGTCGATATCGATGCTTCGATGGTGCGCGCCATCGCCCGGCAGGCGGAAGCGGAGCGCGAGCGGCGCGCCAAGGTGATCCACGCGGAAGGCGAAATGCAGGCAGCCCAAAAGCTGCTCGAAGCGGCGCGCACGCTGGCGCAGCAGCCGGAGGCCATGCAGCTGCGTTACCTGCAGACCCTGGGCGGAATTGCGGGGGACAAGAGTTCGACCATCGTATTTCCGGTACCGATGGACCTGCTCGGCTCGTTCGTCGATATGGTGCGGAAGACACCGGCCGCATGAGGCGTTCTGCCGGGCAGTAAACCATCCACCGGGTATCGAAAGTAAGGAGTGCCGATCATGAAAGGGCCGTTACTGTTCAATGCGTCGATGATGTTGATCGCGCTGCTCACGGCGGGCCCGCTCGCAGCCGCGACCCAGGGCGTTTCGTTTGTTTCCGGGGGCATCGGCGAGAACTCCGTCACCGCGCTCAAGGCGCGGGAAAGGGAGTTCAACCTGAAGCTCGTCTTTACCCTGAACGAGGGCAACTATCTTGCCGACGTAGGCGTGCGGATAACGGATGCCGCAGGCAAGCTCGTGATCGAGCACGTGACAGACGGGCCGATTTTCATGGCGCGCCTGCCTGCCGGCGCCTACACCATGCAGGCGACGTACAACGGCAAGGCCCAGACCCGCAAGCTCTCGGTGGGCGACCGCCTGCAGACGGCGTACCTGCGCTGGCCGTCGGATCCGGGGCGCGATGTGACGCTACTGCCGGAGGGGCGTGAAACACCGGGCCGCAGTACCGC
>JBQTHU010000155.1:0-2694 GCA_052389535.1 Betaproteobacteria bacterium
CGAGATAGGTTTCAACGTAGGCTTCCAGCAGATCGATCCGGGCGGCAGCCGTGCGTTCGCTGCGCACGAGCGGCAATCCTCCATAGCGAAGCCAATCGTCAGCGGGCACTGCATATCCCACTTCAGCTGTCACGGTAAATCCGAAAATCCCCACTTTGGGCAATTGAAAATTCCCCACCCCTTTGATGGAGGTGGCAGATGCAACGGGAAGTGGCAGGGGTGTTGGCGGTTAAGGTGTCCTCGCCCGGGGTGGGCGAGGAGGACGTGGTGGTTGGTCAAGAGCGATGGGAGGAGCTGAAGCGCTTGAAGGCGGGGGGGATGACGACCTCGGGGATTTCACGCACGACGGGGTTGGACCGCAAGACGGTGCGGCGCTGCCTGCGGCAGGTGCGCTGGCAGGCGTACCGCCGAGCGGTGCGGCGTGAGACTTTGCTCGGGCCGCACCGAGAGTGGCTCGAGGCGCGCGCGCCGGAGGTCGGGTATTCGGCGCGCATTCTGTATCAGGAGCTCGTTGCGAGCCGCGGCTTTGCGGGCGGCTACGGCACGGTACGCGATGCGGTGCGGCCGCTACGGCTGGAGACGGCGGCGGCTGATCTTACGCAGTGCCGCTTCGAGACCGAGCCGGGCGAACAGGCGCAGGTGGATTGGGGTGAGGTGCGCGTGCCGCTGGGCTCGGGGACTGTGAGAGTGCACGTCTTCGTGATGACCCTGGGGTATTCGCGCCGTGCCTGGGCCGAGGGCTGCGAGCACGAGCGCATGGAATCACTGCTCTCGGCACACGAGCACGCCTTCGAGCACTTCGGCGGGGTGACGCGCGAGATTCTCTATGACCGCATGCGCACCGTCATAGCCGGCGAGCGCGCGGGACAGAAGCGCTGGAATGCGACCTTCCAAGCCTTCGCCCGGCACTGGGGGTTCGAGCCCCGGGTGTGTCGCCCGTACCGGGCGCAGACCAAGGGCAAAGTGGAATCGGGGGTGAAGTATGTGAAGCGCAACTTCCTGCCCGGGCGCACGTTTCGAGACCTGGAGGACTTTAACGACCAGCTGCGCCTCTGGCAGACCGAGATTGCCGACCTGCGCGAGCACGGCACCACCCACGAGCCGCCGCTGGTGCGCTTTGCGCGCGAGGCGGGTGTGCTAACCCCACTCGCCGGGCGCGCGGGGTTCCTCGCCGCGATGCCGCGCTCGCGCGTGGTGGCGAGCGACTGGCTGGTGTCGATCGATGCCAACCGTTACTCGGTGCCCTGGCGGCTGATCGGGGCCACGGTGGAGGTGTTGCGGGTCGGCGGCCACTGGCAGATCCGTCACCGTGGTGCGGTGGTGGCCGAGCACCCGGTGCTCGAGGAGCGCTACGGGCTGAGCGTCAATCCCGAGCACGGGCCCGGAGCCGTGGCGCGTAACGCGCGCACACGCTACGCCGAAAGCGCCAGGCTTATCACGGCGAAGACGCCATCTACCGATAGGCCGTTGGCGGTGGTCGAGCAGCGCGATCTCGCGGTCTACGAGCAGATGCTGGAGGCCGCATGAATCCGGCGCAACTGGAGCGACTGAGCGAGCACCTGCTGAAGCTGCGGCTATTCAAGAGCCGCGAGCGGCTCGAAGCGCTGCTGCAGCACGCCGCCGAGAAGGAGCTCGCCTACTCGGACTTCCTGGAGCAGGTGCTGGGCGAAGAGGTGGCGGCCAAGACGAGCAAGAACGTCACCATGCGCACCAGCATGGCGCGCTTCCCGTTCGTGAAGCCGCTGGAGACCTTCGACTTCGGCTACCAGCCCTCGATCGACAAGAAGCAGCTCCAGAGCCTGGCGAGCTGCCACTTCATCGAGCACGGCGACAACGTGGTGATCCTGGGGCCGCCCGGGGTGGGCAAGACGCATTTGAGCGTCGGCCTCGGGCTCAAGGCGATCGAGGCCGGCTACCGCGTGCTCTTTAGCACCGCCGCCAACCTGATCGCGGTACTGACCAAAGCGCACGGCGAGGGTCGGCTCGAGGAGCGGCTGAAGTTCTACACCACACCGCGGCTGCTGATCATCGACGAGATCGGGTATCTGCCGATCGAGCGGCTGGGGGCGAATCTGTTCTTCCAGCTGATCAGCCGGCGCTACGAGCGCGGGCCGATGATCCTCACCAGCAACCAGAGCTTCGGGGCGTGGGGCGAAGTGTTCGGCGACCGCGTGATCGCCACGGCGATTCTCGATCGCCTGCTGCATCACGCTGTGACCTTGAACATTCGCGGCAATTCGTATCGGCTCAAGGAGAAGCTCAAAGCCGGCCTGGTGCGCGCCGAGGAAACCAACGATTGATGAACCGGGTGGGGAAAATTCAATTTACACAACTGGGGAAATTTGGGTTGTCCTTGACAGCCAAGCGGCGCAAGGGCTCCAAGGTGCACGCGGCGGTGGACACCTTGGGCCATCTGCTGGCGCTGCACGTGACCGCGACCAGCGAGCAGGACCGGGCACAGGTGGAAGAACTCGCGCAGGCGGTGCGGGAAATCACCAACCAGAGCGTGAGGCTCGTCTACGTGGATCAGGGTTATACCGGTGAGAGGGCCCGGGAGGACGCCAGCGCACATGGCATCGAGCTGGAGGTGGTCAAGCACACCGAGGCCAAGCGCGACTTCGTGCTGCTGCCGCGCTGCTGGGTGGGGGAGCGCAGTTTCGCCTGGGCGGCTCGGGTTCCGGCGCTTGGCGCGCG
>JBQTHU010000156.1:0-25514 GCA_052389535.1 Betaproteobacteria bacterium
AGCGCATGGGCGTAGCAGTCGGCGGGAAAATTGCGTCGCCGCGCCCCGAGTTCCTCTTCGGTAAGGGTTTCGGGGCCGGACACCCAGTCGCCATTCATCCGGCTGCGATAGCCGTTAGAGCCTTTGCCGTACTGCACCGCCAGAATCTGCTTGGGGAACCAGGTATCGGCAAAAGTGCAGTAGATGCCGCCGTGATGGCTCATGTCACGGTAATAGTCGGCTGCGCCCTCCCAGACGCAGATGGCGGCGAGGTGCGGCGGCTGCAGCGCTGCCACCTGCCACTGATTCATGGCGTAGTACGAGATGCCGTTCAGACCCACTTTCCCGTTGGACCAGTGCTGCTTTGCCGCCCACTCGATGCAGTGATAGAAATCCTGCGCCTCGCGCGGCGACCACATGTCGAGCACGCCCGGGGAGCGCCCGGCGCCGCGCGAATCGACGCGCACGACGGCATAGCCGTCCGGCACCCACTTCTCCGGGTCCACGACTTCCCAGTTCTGGTACTTGTTGGACGAGCCGCCCGGCACGTCGGGATGCTCTTCGCACATCCGCTGCCACTGGTCGTGATAGAGATCGTCGAAATGCAGCCACTTGCCGTACGGTCCGCAGGTCAGAATGACGGGATAGCGTCCGTTTTCGACCGGCCGGAAAACGTCACCGCGCAGCACGACGCCGTCGTCCATTGCGATCGGCACGTCCCAGTCGATCCGCATGCCGTCGCGGATTTCGCTCACTTCCCGATATTGCATTTGGCTACTGAGCGACCTTGACCGGCTGCCCTGACTGTGCCGATTTGACGATCGCCTCGAACACGGCCACGCCGTGCACGATCTGGTCAGGCGTGACCGGGTAGGGCGCTTCGCCTCGCACGGCATCGGCAAACGCTTCCATCACCGCCTTCACCGGGTTGAAGCCCTTGTGCTCGATGATTTCCGGCTGGCCCGCGGCGTGCGGCTTGTCCGAGACGGGGAGAAAACGGAATGTGTCCAGACCCGGCCGCATGGTCTCGGCAATCCCTTTCGTTCCGAACACGGCAATGCAATAACTCGCGGCGCTCGCAAGCGTGCAGTAGCTGGTCGAGATGATGCCGTTCCTGTGCTTCATGGTGAAGACCGTCGTGTCGTCCACGAGAGGGGCGGCGCGGCGCGTGTTGATGCAATAGACTTCATCGACTTCACCGCACAGATCAATGAAGCCGTCCACGAGATGCACGCCCAGTCCGGTCATCGCGCCGGCCGGCGTCTCGTCGGGGTTGACGCGCCACGATTCCCTCGGCAGGGCCATCCCGCTCAGGGTGGAAACCTCGCCCACGCAGAAGGAGATCGTGCCGAGGCTGCCGTCGCGCACACGCTTGCGGATCTCTGCGATGGAAGGATGGAACCGACGCTGGAAATCGACACCCAGCACGACGCCCGCCTTCTTTACCGCATCGATCGCCGCTCTGGCACTTGCGACGGTCAGCGTGAAGGGCTTTTCCACGCAGACGTGCTTGCCGGCCTGGGCGGCGCGCCGGATATGCTCCTCGTGCCGGCTGTGCGGCGTGGTGTAGACCACGGCATCGATTTTCGTATCGTTCAGAATGGCGTCGAGGTCATCCCGCAGGTCGATCTTCCTGTCGCGGCAGAATTCCTCGGCTTTGGCGCGGGTCCGGGTATGGGCGGCGACGAACGTCATTTTGTCCGTCTTGGCCTGCACCGCGTCGACGATGGTCTTCCCCCACCAGCCCAGACCTACGATTGCGGCTCGCACCATTGGCTCCTCCTTTGTTCGATGGCGATATCGCGGCTGAAGCCGCATCATACTTCAATGCTGATCCGCCCCGATCACGGCTGGCTGCTTGCAAGCTCAGCCTGAAGGCACGCCGACCTTGAACAACGCCCGGTCTTCAGCGGAAAGCTGTGCGATCAGGCCGGTTTCCCAGGCGAGATACTGTTTCATGGCTTCGCGATTTCCGGCATGGCGATCGTGGACGAAAAACAAATAGTCGATGCACTCCGCATCGGCCGGAAGGTCGTTCGAAGCCTCGATTCCATAGCCGGCGCGCGTCCATGCATACATTCCGCCCGTCAGCAGACGCACTTCCGCAATGCCGAGCTCGAAAAGATCGACCGCGGCAAGCCGTCCGAGATCCGGATCGTCGGCGATCATCGCCACCGTCTTCCGCGTCTCCTGCACCGCCGAGGCGATTCTCGGGCGGATGCTCCAGCAGCTGCCGGGGACGTGTGCCTTGCGGTAGTCCACGCTGCCTCGCAGATCGAGGGCGATGCAGGACCGGGCGTCCAGAGCCTGCTTCAGCTCCGGCGCGGATATCGGTTGCAGATGCGGCAGTTCGGGAGCGCGCGCTTGCGGAACCCGTAGGCCCGAGCCCGTGCCTCCGGCGAGTACATAAGCGTCGCATCCGAGTTGTTTCAGCCAGCTCGCGACGACCGGTGCGCGCACGGTCTCGCCGCCGTCAGCGAGCACGACGCGGGCGTTGCGCACGCCAACCCATTGATCGGTTGCCTGGACGAGCTGCCCGCCCGGCGCGTGCAGCGCACCCGGCAGCGAACCGGCCGCAAATTCTTCCGGCGTTCGGACGTCGCACACGTAGGTCGTGCGGTTCGCGTCCTGGAACCACGCCTCGACCTGCTGCGCGTTGACGGTTTGAACGGAATAGCGCGCCATCAGCGCCTGCGCTGCTGACTGTTGGGCCGGCAGCGCGGATGCGTCGATCGCCGGCGGATACTCGCGGGTGGAGTTGTACTCGAGCTCCAGGTCGGCAAGCCGCCAGCCCTGCGTGCCATTTTCGAGCGCGTAAACGGGATTCGGCACCCCGAAATTGATGAGCGTCTGCGCCCCGAGTATCGAGCGCGTGCGGCCGGCGCAATTGACCACGATCGTGGTCTTCGGATCGCGAACCATGGTTGCGATGCGATACGGCAGTTCCGCGTTGGGGCAACAGGTGCTGCCGGGAATGGTCATCCTGTGGTGCTCGTTCAGGGGACGCCCGTCGAGCACCACGAAGTTCTCTCCCGAATCCCTCATGCGCACGAGCTCGCGCGCGGTGATGCGTGGCGTGTGATACGCATGCTCCACCAGTTCGCCGAAGAGCTTGCTCGGAACGTTCACTCCTGCAAAGAGCGTATGGCCTGCTGCGGCCCACGCCCCCGCGCCGCCGTCCAGCACTGCGACATCCGAGTATCCGAGGTCGATCAGACGGCGCGCCGCACGCTCAGCGATGTCGCTTGCGCCGTCGTCGCACAATACGACGCGCACCGATTTGCGCGGAACCAGCGCGGGAGCGTCGAGCTCGAGGCGGCTGTACGGCAGAGGCGTCGCAAACAGCAGGTGGGATTCGCCAAACTGACCGGCTTCGCGGACGTCGAGCAATGCCATTTCGCCGCCGTCGTGCAGCATGGCTTGAAGCGTACGCGGATTCACTCGTCTCCGGGCGGGCATCCGGCAATTCTAGCGCACGAGCAGCGGCACGCCGCTCGCGATGAGTATCGCGGCCACCAGCCGCTTGAAGGGGAGCGGGGCGAGCCTGGCGTGGACGCGGTTACCGATGAATATTCCGACCGCCATCATCGGCAGCGCAACCGCGCAGGCGATGATCGCTTCCCGGTCATAGGCGCCGACCGACAGGTAGCCCGCGCCGCGAAACAGTCCCAGGCCGAACAGGATTCCGGCGACGGTCGCGCGAAACTCGCTTTTTGCGTGCTTCAGCAGGTCGAGATAGATCGCGAAGAACATGCCCGCCATAGAGCCGAAGATCGTCCCGACGAAGCCGGCTGTCGTGCCGGCCGTGGGCGTTACCGCAAACATCGGCAGCTTCACCCGCAGTGTGGGCCGGTTGCTCGCCCACAAGGAATACGCGCCGTAGGCGATCACGAACACGCCGAGCGCCCGGGCGAGCGTACGCGAATCGAGCACCTTGAAGAAGTACAGCCCGGCCGCCACGCCCACCACACACCACGGCATGACGCGCCACAGATCCTTCCAGACGATGTGCTTGTACTCGGTGCGCAGAATCGCTGCGGACGACAGGATGCCGAGAAACGTGACCATCGGCACCACGGTCTTGAGCGACATGATCCATGCGAGCAGCGGCACCGTGACGCCGCCGAATCCGGCGCTCCCGCGGATGGCATAGGACACGATGATGACGAAACAGAAGAACGCCAGTTGCGGAATGCTCAGCGCATCCATCGGCGCCGTTGCTTACTTCCTGGGCTTGTGCGGCCCCGCCGGTCCGCCGCCGAGCAGGGCGGGGGTCGGACGCGTCGGGCGGCCGCGGCCAGGCGGAGGCATGGAATGCGCGGGGCGCGGCGGCGTGCTCTCGGCCGGCTCGTACGGCTTGCTGAAATCGAAAGTGGATTCGGGATTGTGATTGACGGCTTCCGCGAGCGCGGGCGACGTACGGCGGGAATCGCCGCGTTTTTCGTGCTGACGCTCGCGCGGGCGCGCCGGTGCGCGCACTGAAGCCGGCGCTTCGACGCGCGGAAGCTTGCGCTTGAGCAGCTTTTCGACCTCCACCAGCAGGCGCAGCTCGTCCGGACTGACCAGGGACAAAGCTTCGCCGGGCAGGCCCGCGCGACCCGTGCGCCCGATGCGGTGCAGGTAATCTTCCGCGGTATAGGGCAGCTCGTAGTTCACCACGAAAGGCAGCTGCTCGATATCCAGTCCGCGCGCCGCGATATCGGTTGCGACGAGCGCGGTGGCCTTGCCGGCCTTGAAATCGGCGAGCGCCAGCTCGCGCTCGGCCTGGGTGCGGTCGCTGTGTATGGCGGTGGTCGCGATGCCATCCCGTACGAGTTCACGGGCCAGCCGATTGGCATCGCGCTTCATGCGCACGAAAACCAGTACCTGTGACATCTGTCGCGTGCGTATCAGCTGCGCGAGCAGCGCGCGCTTGCGCGGCGCCGGCACGTCGTAAACCTGATGCGACACCAGGTCTGCGGGCGCGTTGCGGCGCGCGACTTCGATCATCGTGGGGCTGTGCAGAAGCTGATCGGCGAGCCTGCGTATCTCGTCCGAAAAGGTGGCGGAGAAAAGCAGGTTCTGGCGCTGCCGGGGCAGCGTCGCCAGGATGCGCTTGATGTCCGGCAGGAACCCCATGTCCAGCATGCGGTCTGCTTCGTCGAGCACGAGTATCTCCACGCGCGAGAGGTTTACGGCCTTCTGCTGCAAGTGGTCGAGCAGGCGTCCCGGTGTCGCGACCAGGACTTCGACGCCGGCGTGCAAGGCGCGCGTCTGCGGCGCAATATCGACACCGCCATAGACCACGGTGGAACGCAGCTGCAGATATCTTCCGTAGGTGCGCACGCTTTCTTCGACCTGTGCGGCAAGCTCGCGCGTCGGGGCGAGTATGAGCGCGCGCACCGGGTGGCGCGCCGGAGACGGACTGGCATTCGCCTGGGGCGCAAGAAGCTGCAGCAGGGGCAGCGTGAAACCTGCGGTTTTGCCGGTGCCGGTCTGCGCGCAACCCATGATGTCGCGCCCGTTCAGGATGGCGGGAATGGCTTTGTGCTGGATCGGCGTGGGGTCCGCATAGCCCTGGTCGGCTACGGCCCGCAGCAGTTCCGGAATAAGGTTCAGCGAAGAGAACGACATCTCAAACAAGAAAAAGGCGGATGACCGTGAAGTCCAGCGGCGAGCGCGCATTGCAGCGCGCGTTTCGCGCGGCGGCTACCGGCATCTCACCAGTGCGGAAGGACCAGCGGAAGAAGTTAAGGCATGCACGGCCGTCGATTATACCTTGTGCTGCGGGCGGCTGCTAACCAACCGGGTTCACGAAGAGCGACGATGCGCCCGTGCCCCGCAAGAGGCATATACGACAAAACGACACTAAAAAGTGGTAAATTCTCGACCCGACACACAGACCGTGCGAAAGGACCGGTCAGACAAAACCATGATTTTTTCGAACGACATGCCGTGGAGCAGCGATGACACCGCTACGCGCGGGGTCTATCCGCTCATCCTGACGCTCGACACCCACGGTGTGCCGCACCGGTGGATAAGCTGGCAGCACGCCTGCTATTACCACGCCAAGGATCAGGTTGCCTGGAGCCTCGGCGACGCTGCATTTACGGTATTCGGCGGCTTCAATCGGACGACCGGGGAGCGTTCCAGCATCACGTCCACCAGCATCATCGCGATCAAAGGCAGAGCGATGGCGATGAAGGCATTCGGCCAGGTGCCGCCGCTCAACAACCGGGAACTCTTCCATCGCGACCGCCAGATCTGCGCTTACTGTGGTGGCACGTTCCCGATATCCAAGCTGACGCGCGATCACGTGGTGCCGTTCTCGCGCGGCGGACGTGATATCTGGATGAATGTGGTCACGGCGTGCCGCTCGTGCAACGAGAGAAAGAGCGATCGCACGCCCGAGCGCGCCGGGATGGAGCTGATCTACCTGCCGTACGTGCCTAACCGCGCCGAGTACCTGATACTCACCAATCGCCGGATTCTGGTCGATCAGATGGAGTTCCTGGCGCAGCACGTGCCGGCCCAGAGCCGACTGCACCAGAAGCAGAGCTAGGTTTTCAGGCGCAGGCCGGGCGGGCCAGCGCGTGCAGCATCTCGTTGGATGCGTTGCCCTGAACGAACATCCCCACCTGCAGGTCCTTCGGTTTCCACGTATTGCCGGCCGCGGAAAGTAGGGTGCACGCCGCCCCGGGGTTGATTGAGCGGGGGTGGCCGAAACTTGCGGCGGCAGCCGGCTGTCCCTCGAAGTAACAGGAGGGTTTTCTGCTATGCTGCGCCGCTTCGCGCAGTTTGAACGCAGTTTGAACTACCACGCTCATATCACGGCATGTTGACCATTGATCTGCATTGCCATTCCACGCGTTCGGACGGATTGCTTGCGCCTGCCGCGGCGGTCGATCGGGCAGCGGGGCGGGGCGTTCGCACCCTCGCCCTGACGGACCACGACGAGCTGAGCGGATTGCGGGAAGCGGCGGAGCGGGCGGCGGCGATCGGCCTGCGCTTCGTCAACGGGGTGGAGATTTCGGTGACGTGGAAGGGAAAAACACTGCACGTCGTCGGCTTGGGCGTCGATCCGGAAAGCGGGATGCTCATGCGCGGCCTGGAACGCATACGAAGCGGACGACAAAAGCGTGCGCAAGGAATCGCTTCCGGCCTGGAAGAGGCGGGAATTCCAGGCACACTGGCCGGTGCGCGTTCGTACGTCACCAACCCCGAGCTCGTCGGCCGCACTCACTTCGCGCGTTTTCTCGTGGGGCGCGGACTCGCGCGCGATGTGCAGGCCGTCTTCAAGAAGTACCTCACGGCCGGCAATCCGGGCTATGTACCGCACCAGTGGGCTGCACTCGATGAGGCGGTGGGCTGGATCCGGGCGAGCGGAGGGGTCGCGGTGCTGGCTCATCCCGGTCGCTATGGTCTGAGCGGCCAGGAGCGGGAAGCCTTGCTGGCGAATTTCGTCGAAGCGGGGGGCTCTGGCATCGAGGTCGTGACGGGCAGTCACAGCGCGGACCAGTATGCGACCTGGGCGAACTACGCCAGGCGCTACGGCCTGCTCGCATCGGCGGGATCGGATTTCCACGGACCCGAAGAGAGCCGCCGCGATTTTGGCACGCTTCCCGAACTTCCTCCTGGAATCACGCCGGTGTGGGACAGTTTTTGAGTGGCGCAGCTTTTTTCCATACACCCCGACAATCCGCAGCCGCGGCTGATCCGCCAGGCGGCTGCGATCGTGCGCTCCGGCGGCCTCATCGTCTATCCCACCGATTCGTGTTACGCGCTCGGCTGTCATCTCGGTGACAAGACGGCGCTCGACCGCATGCGCGCCATCCGTCACGTTGGAGAGGGGCACCAGTTCACCGTCGTGTGTCGCGATCTGTCGGAAGCTGGCGTCTACGCCCGGTTCGACGACAGGCAGTTCCGCGTGCTCAAGTCGACGACGCCGGGCAGCTACACTTTCATATTGCGTGCGACCCGCGAAGTGCCAAGACGATTGCAGCACGCGCGACGCAAGACGATCGGTCTGCGAATTCCGGATCACAAGGTGGTGCGCGCGTTGCTGAGCGAGCTGCGCGAGCCGCTGCTCTCGACCACCTTGATACTGCCGGGAGAGAACGAGGCATTGGGCGACGCGCAGGAGATTCGCAGCCGCCTCGAGCACCAGGTGGATCTCATCATCGACAGCGGCTCGTGCGGCACCGAGCCGACCACGGTCGTGAATCTCACGGGCGAAACGCCGGTGATCACACGCGCAGGTCGGGGGAGCGTCGCACCGTTTGCACTGACGGCTCAGCCCTGACAGGCTGTTAAAATCAGCCATTCCCGATATCGCGGCGGATCGCTCATCCGCCAAACCAACAACAAACGTAGACCCCGGCATGGAACTGAACCTCGTCCAGACGATCGCGATTTACGCCCTGCCCGTGGTCTTCGCGATCACGCTGCACGAGGCCGCCCACGGCTACGTCGCGAAGCATTTTGGCGATTTCACGGCCCATGCCGAAGGACGCGTCAGCCTCAACCCGCTGCGCCATATCGATCCCATCGGCACAATCGCGCTGCCGCTCGCGTTGCTGGCGATTTCCAAGCTCTTTGCCGGCAGCGGCATACTGTTCGGATGGGCGAAGCCGGTGCCCGTCAATTTCGCCAATCTGAGGCGGCCGAAGCGTGACATGCTGTGGGTTGCGGCAGCCGGTCCATTCAGCAACCTCGTGATGGCATTGTTGTGGGCCGGTGCCGTGAAAATCGCAATCAGCATGCCGGGACACTATCTCGCCCTTCCACTTGCGTTGATGGGCGCGGCAGGCGTGTTCGTCAATGCCATCATCATGGTGCTCAACCTGATGCCGCTGCCGCCACTCGACGGCGGGCGCATCCTGGTGAGCCTGCTGCCGCACCGCCTCGCTTATAATGTGTCCCGCATCGAGCCATACGGTTTCATCATCCTGATCGTGCTGCTCTTTTCGGGCGTGCTGGGCATGATCCTGTGGCCGGCGATAGGCCTGATGATGAGTGTGATCGCGGGCTTGATCGGTCTGCCCGTCACCGACCTGCTGAAACTCGCCAACGTCCTCTAGTACCGGTCAAAGAAAGCAAAATGTTCGTAAATCGCGTCTTGTCCGGCATGCGTCCCACGGGCAGCCTCCATCTCGGCCATTACCATGGCGTGCTCAAGAACTGGATCACGCTGCAGCACGAGCACGAGTGCTTCTTTTTCGTTGCCGACTGGCATGCGCTCACCACCCACTACGATACCCCGGAAATCATCGAGCAGAATGTCTGGGACATGGTGATCGACTGGCTTGCGGCGGGTGTCGATCCGGGGCAGGCGACGCTCTTCATCCAGTCGCGCGTTCCGGAGCATGCCGAGTTGCACCTCCTGCTCTCGATGGTGACGCCGCTCGGGTGGCTGGAGCGCATTCCGAGCTACAAGGACCAGCAGGAAAAGCTGACGAACAAGGACCTGTCGACCTACGGATTCCTCGGCTATCCGCTGCTGCAGAGTGCCGACGTCCTGATCTACCGGGCGAACCGCGTGCCGGTCGGGGAAGACCAGGTGCCGCATATCGAGTTCACGCGGGAGATCGCACGCCGTTTCAATCACATCTTCGGCCGCGAACCGGGCTTCGAGCAGAAGGCCGAAGCCGCGATAAAAAAGCTCGGGGCGCGGCGCGCGCGGCTGTACCGGCAACTGCGCACGCGCTACATGGAAAAAGGGGATGCCGAAGCGCTCGACGCGGCCCGTGCCCTGCTGGAAGAGACGCAGAATCTGACGCTCGGCGATCGTGAGCGCCTGTTCGGATACATCGGCGGCGGCGGCAAGATGATCCTGTCGGAACCGGAGGCGCTGCTCACCGAGGCCTCCAGGATGCCGGGACTCGATGGGCAGAAGATGTCGAAGTCCTACAGCAACACCATAGCGCTGCGCGAGGATCCGGAGAGCATCGCCAAGAAGCTGCGCACGATGCCCACGGACCCGGCCCGGGTGAAGCGCACCGATCCCGGGGATCCGGAGAAGTGCCCGGTATGGCAGCTGCACCTCGTCTACTCGGATGAGGCCCGCCAGCAATGGGTGCAGCAGGGATGCCGGAGCGCGGGCATAGGCTGCCTCGACTGCAAACAGCCGGTCATAGACGCGGTGCTGGCCGAGTTGAAGCCGATACGCGAGCGTGCTGAGGAATACGTCGAGGATCCGACGCTCGTCCGGAACATCATCGCCGATGGCTGCGAAAAGGCGGGCAAGCTCGCGCAGGAAACGCTGCGGGACGTGCGGGAGGCGATGGGACTCAATTACACCTGAGGCCCGCACCGGACACGCGGCCTTTCGCGACCAGGTCGCCCGCGCGCACCGTTTGCGCGGGAAAGTTTTTCTGTAGAATACGGCGATGCGGCGGTCCACACGACTACACGGTCCCGTAAGCGTGCGCGCAGCGCACTTTGGCCGCAGGCCACTTATGGCGCAGGCGCCGCGACGGTCCGGGTTGCTCCGGCTGCCGGGCGTAGCGTGAGCGAACCGTCTTCCGTGACCCCCGCAGTGACGCCCGTCGCCCGCGTCTACGGGCAGCCTCTGCTCGAGGTGCCGCACGATCTCTACATCCCCCCTGACGCGCTGGAAGTGTTTCTGGAGCAGTTCGAGGGACCGCTCGACCTGCTGCTCTACCTCATCCGCAAGGAGAACATCAACGTACTCGATATTCCGATGGCGCAGCTTACCCAGCAGTATCTGGAGTACGTGGAGATCATGCGCTCGCGCCAGCTGGAACTGGCCGCCGAATATCTGCTGATGGCTGCGATGCTGATCGAGATCAAGTCGCGGCTGCTGCTGCCGCGGCCGACCAGCGCCGATCCGGAGGAAGAGGACCCGCGCGCGGAACTGGTCCGGCGGCTTCTGGAATACGAACAGATGAAGCTCGCCGGGCAGAAACTGAACGATCTGCCGCAGGCGGGACGCGATTTCACGGTGGTGCAGGTGCTCTTCGAGCAGACGGCAGTGCAGCGACTGCCCGATGTGCGGCCCGACGACCTGCGCATGGCGTGGCTCGGCCTGCTCAACCGCGCCGCGATGACCCAGCACCACCGGGTGACCCGCGAGCAGCTTTCGGTGCGCGCGCACATGAGCCGCATACTCCGCCGCCTGCAGGACGCCCGATTCGTCGAGTTCGCCGAGCTGTTTTCGCCGCGCGACGGGGTGCCGACCCTGATTGTCGCCTTTCTTGCCATTCTGGAACTCGCGCGCGAAAGCATGATCGAGCTGACCCAGCAGGAAGCCTACGCGCCCATCTACGTCAAGCTGCGTGGCGCGCATCTCACCGTCGTCGAATAACATGGACCGCGAAATGGAAGACAGCGCCGATCTGGAACTTGCACAGGTAAAGCTGATACTGGAGACCGCTCTGCTCGCGAGCCAGGAGCCGCTTTCCATTGCGGAACTCAGGCGGCTCTTCGAGGAGTCTGTGAGCGCCGACACGATCAGGAACGTTCTGGAGCAGCTGCGTGCGCAGTGGGAGGGCAGAGGCGTCGAGCTGGCGTACACGGCATCGGGATGGCGCTTTCGCACGCACCCGCAGTATCAGCAGTATCTGGACCGCCTGAATCCGCAGAAGCCGCCGCGCTACTCGCGCGCGGTGCTGGAGACGCTCGCCATCATCGCCTACCGGCAGCCGGTCACCCGCGGCGATATCGAGCAGATACGAGGCGTCACGGTCTCGGGAAACATCATCAGGAGTCTCGAGATGCGGGGATGGATCGACGTGGTGGGCCATCGCGAAGTGCCCGGCCGCCCCGCGCTTTACGCGACCACCAAGGCGTTTCTCGACGACCTTAATCTGCGTTCCGTCGAGGAGCTGCCGGCGCTCGCGGATCTCGGGGCGCTGGTCGAAAACGCCGCTACCGAACCATCCGGACCTGCACAGATGGACAGCCACGGCGTGGAAATGCCGCCGCTCGTCGCCGACGATGGCGAGCCGGCACAGGCCTCGCAGCTTCATTAGCATCCGGCAACCCGCCGCAGGCGTGACGGAATCGGGGAAGGCTGGGGCCGTTCTCGTCGCGTTCCTTCCGCGACATACCCCGGCCCCCGCTTAGACATGTTTGCTTCCATCGCGCGCTGGATCGACGCGAACATCCTCGAGCTCGGCCGGGAGATGCGGCTTACCTACCTGCCGCCGCTCATGGTTTACATGGCGGCGGGGATCTCCGGGCTTACCGGCATCGTCGGCACGTTCTTCGTCAAGGATTATCTCGGGCTCTCGGCGGAGTTTCTGGCCGCACTCGGTTTCTGGGCCGGTATTCCGTGGGCGCTCAAGATGCCGCTCGGGCATCTCGTGGATCTGATCTGGCGCTGGAAGGGCTGGCTGGTCTATCTCGGCGCCGCGCTGATCGCCGTCAGCCTGCTCATCATGGTGTTTCTGATCGGCCATCGCGATGCGATGACCGCGATCATGCCGGCGGGTGCCTGGTTCGTGATCAGTGCGCTCCTCGCCCCCATCGGTTACGTCGTTCAGGATGCGGTGGCGGATGCGATGACGGTGGAAGCCGTTCCCCGCGTCGATGATTCGGGGCGCCTGATCGATCCAGCCAGGCGCAAGTTGATGCACACCACGATGCAGACGCTGGGCCGGGTCGCGATCATCGGCGGCCTCGTGCTGGTCGCGATGATCAACCTCTACGTTTTTTCCGGCGTGCAGGGGCTGCCGCAGTCCGAGCTGGCGCGAATCTATCGCGACGTATATCTGATGGCGCTCGCGATACCCGCGATTTCCGTGCTGGGCGTGGTGATCCATGCCGCGCTCAAGCAGCGCCGCATTCGCGATCTGATCCGGCAGGGCACAGGCAGGGAAGAAGCGCTGCGTCTGGTGAGCGAGCCGGAAGAACGCCCGGCGCCCAACTGGTGGATCCTCGGCGGCAGCCTGTTCTTCGTCGTTTTCACGGTGAGCGTGGGGCTGAGCCCGCTTGCTTACAGCCAGGAGATCATTTTCACGGGATCGTTCGCGATCATCACCTTGCTCGTTGCCAAGCTGACCCGGGAACTGGAACCGTCCGCGCGCGCGACGCTGCTCGGCACGGCCATCGTGATATTCGTCTATCGCGCCATACCGTCGCCCGGCCCCGGCGTGACCTGGTGGATGATAGACGTGCTGGGGTTCGACCAGCATTTCCTCGCGGTGCTGTCGCTCATCTCGAGCTTTCTCACGCTCGCCGGCATGTTCATCTTCCGCCGTTTCATGGCCGAGCGGTCCATCGCCTATGTCGTGGGTTTTCTGACCATTATCGGGACCGTCCTGGCGCTGCCGATCGTGGGGATGTATTACGGCCTGCACGAGTGGACAGCGGCGATGACGGGCGGGGTGGTCGATGCGCGCTTCATCGCGCTTGTCGATACGGCGCTCGAATCGCCGCTCGGGCAGATCGCCATGATTCCCATGCTGGCGTGGATCGCCAACGCCGCCCCGGCGAACCTCAAGGCCACCTATTTCGCGGTGATGGCCTCTTTCACCAATCTCGCGCTGTCGTTGTCGCAGCTCGGCACCAAGTACCTGAACCAGGTGTACTACGTGGCCCGCGAAGTGCGCGATCAGGCCACGGAAACGGTGAAGGTGCCGGCCGACTACAGCGAACTCGGCACGCTGCTCATCGTGCAGATGGTAATCGGCCTGGCCCTGCCGATCGCGGCGATCGCGTTCGCGCGGCTGACGCGCCTCAAGAGTGCATGATCCTCGCCATAGGGGTGGTATAGGTGTCTTCCGCGCATGAAGTTGAGCCTGCATACAGGGCGCCCGCCCTGAGCTGCGACAGTCATTTTCACGTCTTCGGAGCGGCGGAGCGCTATCCCTACGGGATGGACCTGCCGCCGCTCGCCCCCCTTACCGGATACCTTGCTCTGGCGCGCCATCTGGGGTTTGAACGGTTCGTTTTCGTGCAGCCGAGCGCCTACGGCAGGGACAACGCCTGCATGCTGGAGGCAATGCACGCGGTGGGGGCGATGCGTTCGGGGAACGGGCGCTGCTGGGTGAAGTTGACCGGGGTGTACCGCATGTCGACTGCCGCGGGTTTTGCCGACGCGGCGCCCATGGCGCGCGCGCTCATCGAAGCGGCGCCCGACCGCATCATCTGGGGCAGCGATTATCCGCACCTGTCGTTCGCCGGCAAGGTAGGGTCGGTGGAGTTGTTCAACCTGCTGGCCCGGTGGGCGCCTGACGAGCGCACCCGGCACCGGATCCTCGTCGACAATCCGCAGCAGCTCTTCGGGTTTTGACCCCGAAGGTACGGCTTAGCGCGACTGCTAAGTAATTTCTATGGCCGCATAACCTTTTTTTCGCGTGTATCGCCGAGCGCCCGTTTAAAATCAACGCGGTACAAAGGGGGTCGCGATGTTCACCACCAATCCGTTTGCCGAGCTCAGCCAGTCCATTCCGCCTGCCGCCATGCAGACTTATGTGGCCGTCATGATCGTGCTGGTCGCCGCGGGCACGCTGTTCGATATCGTGCACAAGGGGAGCGCCAGGTATTTCTTTGACAACTGGCGCAGGTCGAGGAGCAAGGGCTCGCAGCCGGTTGGCAGCGGTGAACTGATGTCGATCGCCCTCCAGACTGCGGCCGTCGATGTGCTGGCATCCGGTGAGTTTTGCAACGCGCGCCGCCGGGTTGCGCACCTGCTGACGATGTACGGGTTCGTGCTGCACGTCGTTTCGACGGCGGTCATGGTGTTCTGCTACCCGACGGCTGCTGCGCCCACACCGGACATCTGGCCCGCGCTGTGGTGGCTCGGCGGCCTGATGATACTGGTGGGCGGATACTGGTTCTGGTTCTTCATCCGGGTGGATGTCGCCGCGGAGGGCAACTCGCCTTTCCGCTTGATGCGCGCGGACCTATTCATCCTGTCGCTGCTGGCGAGCGTGACGCTGGGGCTCATCTGGGCCTACCTGCAGACGAGTGGCAGTTCCGGCGCGGGGGTGTTCTTCGGCCTCTATGTCATCGCCACGACTGTGCTGTTCGGATCGGTGCCGTGGTCGAAATTCGCCCACATGTTTTTCAAGCCCGCCGCAGCCTTTGAAAAGCGGGTTTCCAATGCAAACGGCTACAGAGCCAACCTGCCCGGACCCGCCGAGCGAGCCGAGCAGTACGGCAAGACTCCGAAGCACGCCCAGCACTACTAGGGAGACACCAAACATGCCCACTTTCGTTTACATGACCCGGTGCGACGGCTGCGGCCACTGTGTGGACATCTGCCCGTCCGACATCATGCACATCGACAAGACCTATCGGCGTGCCTACAACATCGAGCCCAACATGTGCTGGGAGTGCTACTCCTGCGTGAAGGCCTGCCCGCAGAACGCCATCGATGCGCGCGGCTACGCCGACTTCGCCCCGCTGGGGCACAGCGTTCGCGTCCTGAGGGAAGAGGCAAAGGCGACCATTTCGTGGAAGCTCAAGTTCCGCGACGGCCGCGAGAAGAACTTCGTGTCGCCGATCCGCACCACGCCCTGGGGCTCGATCAAAAGTCCGGCGGAATACGACGCGCCCGGGCCCGCGGATTTCGCCCGGCAGGAACTGGCGCATGAACCGGATTCGCTCAAGATTCCGGGGGGATTGCCTGCCTTGCGTCCAGATCAACTGAAGCAGGGAGTCGTCTGATGGGGCTCTTCGGAGGGAGGAAAACGATATTCGTCGACGCGGACATCCTCGTCATAGGCGGCGGCATGGCCGGTTGCGGGGCGACCTACGAGTCACGCTACTGGGGTCGCGACCTCAAGATCGTGTGCGTCGAGAAGGCGAATATCGAGCGGAGCGGCGCGGTTGCCCAGGGACTCTACGCCATCAACTGCTACATGGGCATGCAGTGGAACGAGAACCAGCCCGAGGACCATGTCCGCTACGCACGTAACGACTTGATGGGTCTGGTCCGCGAGGACTTGGGCTATGACATCGCGCGGCACGTGGACGGGACGGTCCACAAGTTCGAGGAATGGGGCCTGCCGATCATGCGCGATCCCCAGACCGGACGCTACCAGCGCGAGGGCAAGTGGCAGATCATGGTCCACGGCGAGAGCTACAAGCCCATCGTCGCCGAAGCCGCACGCAAGGCGGCGACCGAGATCTACAACCGCATCATGGTCACTCACCTGCTGATGGACAGCAGCGCAGCCAACCGGGTCGCCGGCGCGGTGGGCTTCAACGTGCGCACCGGTGATTTCCATGTGTTCCGTGCGAAAGCGGTGATCGTTTCAGCCGGCGGCGCATCGCACATTTTCAAGCCGCGCGCCGTGGGCGAAGGCATGGGGCGTACCTGGTACGCGCCCTGGTCGAGCGCCTCGGCCTACGCGCTGCCGATCCAGGTCGGCGCGAAGATGACGCAGATGGAGAACCGCATCGTCCTCACCCGCTTCAAGGACGGCTACGGCCCCGTCGGCGCTTATTTTCTACACCTGAAAACATACACCCAGAACGGCTACGGCGAAGAATACGAATCCAAGTGGTACAACCAGACCAAGGAACTGGTGGGCAACTACATCGACCGGCATCCGGTGCCGACGTGCCTGAGGAACCACGCGTTTCTCGAGGAGGTGAAGGCGGGCCGCGGCCCCATTCGCATGGTGACGAAGGAAGCGTTCCAGGACCCGCACAAGGAAACGGTCGGCTGGGAGAATTTTCTTGGCATGACCATCGGGCAGGCCGTGGTGTGGGCATCGCAGAACATCGATCCCAAGCACATCAATCCCGAACTGACGACGTCCGAGCCTTACGTCATGGGCTCGCATGCAACCTGCTCGGGCGCGTGGGCGAGCGGGCCGGAAGATTACGCGCCGGCGGAATACCAGTGGGGCTACAACCGCATGATGACGATCGACGGGCTGTTCGGCGCGGGCGACACCATCGGCGGCACGGCGCACAAATTCTCCTCAGGCTCGTTCACGGAGGGGCGGATCGCCGCCAAGGCGGCGGTCAAGTACGTGATGGAAAAGGGCCGGGACGCGCCGCAGGTGAGCGAGAAGGAATATCGCGATCTCGAGAAGCTGATCTACCAGCCCCTGGAAAACTACCGCATCGGGCGCAACGAAATCGTCGCCGGCACCGTGTCGCCGAGCTACCTGCTGCCCCTCCACGGCCTGCAGCGGCTCGAGAAGATCATGGACGAGTACGTCGGCGGCATCGGCACCTACTACATGACCAACGACGTGCTGCTCAACCGCGGCCTCGAGCTGCTCGCCATGTTGAAGGAGGACATGGGGAGCATGGGGGCCGAGGACCTGCACCAGCTTCAGCGCGTGTGGGAATTGCAGCACCGGCTGCTGGCATCGGAATCGGTCACCCATCACACATTGTTCCGCGAAGAAACGCGCTGGCCGGGGTATTACTACCGCGGCGATCATATGCGGCTGGATGATGAGAACTGGCACTGCTTCACGCTGTCCCGCTACGACCGGAATACCGGCAAGTTCGAGATGGAGAAGGCGCCCGTCTACCACATCATCGACTGACTCTCTCGACTGACTCTCGGAGACCCGAAGCGCACAAGAAAGCCGCCTTCAGAGGCGGCTTTTCCCATTGATGCGCGTATTTTTTTTCGGGCAGGCCAGTGCAGTCAGCGCGCGGAATGGCCGGATAACCTGACCTCGACCTTTTCGTGCGCCTGCAGCTTGGCATAGTAATCGCGCAGGATGTCCAGCACCTCGGGCCGTGAGAACTCTGCAGGGACGGGGTCGCCGTCCGACAACCATTTCCTGAGCTTGGTGCCGGACACCAGCAGCCGGTCCGGTTCGCCGTGAGGGCAGGTGCGTGCGGAGGCCATTCCGCCGCAGCGGTAGCACCAGAAGGTCCAGTCGATCCTGAGCGGCCTGGTCTCCAGCGCATCCGCCGGAATCTCATCGAAGATGTGGTGCGCATCAAACGGACCGTAGTAGCTGCCGACACCGGCATGGTCGCGCCCGACGATGAGATGCGAGCAGCCGTAGTTCTGCCGGAACAGCGCGTGCAGCAGCGCTTCGCGCGGGCCGGCATAACGCATGTCGAGCGGGTAGCCCGACTGCACCACCGTGTTCTTGACGAAATATTTTTCGATCAGCGCACCGATGGCACGGGTGCGGACTTCAGCCGGGATGTCACCGGGTTTGAGGTTTCCGAGCAGCGAGTGGATCAGCACGCCGTCGCATACTTCGATGGCGACCTTCACGAGATACTCGTGCGAGCGGTGCATCGGATTGCGGGTCTGGAAGGCGGCGATGGTCGACCAGCGGTTCGCTGCGAATAGCGCTCGCGTCTGCCCGGGCGTCATATACATCGCCCCGTAGCGCTCGGGGAAGCCGCCCTGCGACAGCACGCGCAGGGGCCCGGCCAGATTGACCGGGCCCTGCTCCATCACCATGCGCACGCCGGGGTGCTCCATGTCGGTGGTGCGAAACACGCTCGAGCATTCGTGCGTTTTGTCGATCCGGTATTTTTCGGTTACGGTCATGGTGGCGAGAATCTCAACGCCGCCCTCATCCGTAAGCGCTACGTCCTGCCCCGGTTTGATCGCATCCGCGAGCGCGTCTGTCGCGGACAGCGTGACGGGGATCGGCCAGAACAGCCCTCCGGACGTGGCCATGTGGCCGCAGACGCCCTTCCAGTCCGCGTAGGTCATGAAGCCATCGAGCGGCGTGAAGCCGCCGATGCCCAGCATGATGATGTCCCCTTTTTCCCGGGAGGTGACCGGGACTTTCGGGAGTGACTGCGCGCGCTTTTTTTCTTCCGCCCGCGCGGGCTGTTCGAGCAGCAGCGGCTTCAGCGGCCCGCCGCCATGGGGTCTGACCAGCTTCACAAAACGGCTCCCGCTGCGTCTGCCAGGGTGATCTTGGGGGAAGGGCAGATTAGCATGGTGCCTGCGCCGTTCTTATCCATTTATTTTATTGAGAGATAAGATTCCGGCCGGCATGGTCCGGAGGGTGGAGTCCTGTCGATACCGCGCGCTGTCAGAGCGTTCATCGTGCCGCGTCGCAGCATGCCACCGCTCCGTAATAATTTGTTACCCGATCAGGACTTTGGCTTCGGAATTTGATGCTAAGATGGGCCGCTTTTTTCATGGGTCCAGACCTGTAGAACCGCGACATCAGAATGACACATCGTTTTGGGAGGGCGTGGAGCGCGTTGTGGGGCGCGGTCTGCCTCGCGCTCCTCGCACCCGTCATGCGGTGTGAGGCTGCAACATCCGATCCCTGGCGGGTCGAAAAACTGGTCGTTCCGGCGCCGCACGAATGGTGGCGGCCCGCACAGCCGCTACCGGTCGTTCCGGCGCCCGCACAGGCGGAGCAGTTGCAGGTTGCCACGCCGCTCTCGCTCCCGCAGCTCACCGAGTTTGCGCTCCGCAACAACCCGAAGACGCGTCAGGCGTGGTTGGCCGCACGCGCTGCGGCGGCGGGCGTCGGGATCGAACGCGCCGATTCGTTGCCGCAGGTATCCGCCGTATATGGGCTGACGCGAGTACGGCCGGTGTCCGCGACTTCAGGGGCCGTGTCGCCCTGGCTCACGCGGTTCGGGCCATCGATCAGTTTGAGCTATGTGCTCTACGATTTCGGCGCTGGCGATTACCAGGTCGAAAGTGCCGAGTACCGGCTGCTTGCGGCGAATCTCGCGCACAACCGCGTGCTGCAGGATGTCGTGTTGCTGGTGGAACAGTCTTATTACCAGTTGCTGGGACTGGCGGCGCTGGTACAGACGAACGAGCTGTCGCTCAAGAACACTCAGACCGCGCTCGAGGCCGTGCAGAAGCGCCGCGAATCGGGACTCGCCACCATGGCCGACGTCTACCGCGTGGAGACGCAGGTCGCCCAGGCGCGGCTCAATCTGACGCGGAGCCAGGGCGATCTCGAAAAGTCCAAGGGCCAGCTTGCGATAGCGGCAGGCCTTCCGGTCGGCAGCGCACTCCAGGTGCAGACGCTGACCGAGCAGCCGCAGGTACGGGAGATGACCGAGGCGATGGCAACACTGCTCGAGCGGGCCAAAGCGATGCGACCCGACCTGGTTGCCGCCGAAGCGCAGGCGCGCGCAGCGCGGGCGAGCGCCAACGCCGTGGCCAAAGCCGGGCTGCCCTCCATAGAAATTACGGGAACGGCCGGGCACACGGCCTTCCATGACGATCGCCCCAGTGCGGCCAGTTACGCTCTCGGAATCAACTTGCGCATCCCGCTGTTTACGGGATTTCGTGACACGTACTCGCGCCGCCAGGCTGAAGCACAGGCGGCTCAGGCGGAGGCGGCACGCGACGCCCTTTACCGGCAGACTGAGCTGGATGTGTGGCAGGCGTACTACGATTTGCGGACGGCAGCTACCGGCATCGCCAGTACCGAAGCGCAGGTCAAGTCTGCGGAGCAGACAGCGCAGGCGACGCTGGCGCGGTATCAGGCCGGGTTCGGCAGCATCCTCGACCTGATCACGGCGCAGCAGGAGGAGTCGAACGCTCGCGTGCAGCGGATCCAGTCGTATCTTGGCTGGTTCACGGCGCTGGCGCGACTCAACTTCGCGGTGGGTATCAACGATCTCTGGATGGCGGCGGACGGAAAAAAATGAAACGATTGACGATGCTGCTGGTTTTCCTGGTGATTGCCGCAGTGGCGGGCGGCGGCTACTGGTACTGGCAGCAACAACAGGCTGGCGCCCGCGCCACACCGGCCCCTGCTGAAAAGGCGAAGGGCAAGGGCGGGCGTGGCGGCGCGGGTGGTCCCATCTCGGTGCGTGTTGCTCGTGCCACGACCAAGGCCATGCCGATCCTGATCGAAGCGGTCGGCACCGTCGAGCCGGAGCACAGTGTCCAGGTGCGGGCGCAGGTGAACGGAGTCCTGCAGTCGGTCTTCTTCAAGGAGGGAGACAAGGTGAAGGCGGGGCAGCAGCTGATGCAGATCGACCCCCGAACCTATCAGGCGCAATACAACCAGGCGCTGGCCGCCCTGGCGCGCGACAAGGCGCAACTGGAGAACGCGCGGGCGCAGCAGGAGCGCCTCGAACCGCTGCTCAAGCGGGAGTTCATCACCCGCCAGGAATACGAAGTCGCCGTGACTTCGACAAAATCACTGGAAGCCACGCTGCAAGCGAACCAGGCGGCTGCGGAGCAGGCTCGCATCCAGCTCGAATATACGCGTATCCAGGCGCCGATCACCGGCCGCACCGGCGCGCTCGCGGTCAAGCCGGGGAACCTCGTGGCACCCGGGGGAGGAGGGGGCGGCGCGTCGCTCGTCACCATCAACAGCACCGATCCGATTCTCGTGACGTTCAGCATTCCGGAGCGGCAGCTCGATGACATCCGGCGTTACCAGAACGAGAAGGACATGCGCATCGAGATACTGCCCGATCGCACTTCGCCCCCGGTAGCTCAGGGCAGGCTCGTTTTCATCGACAACACGATTACGCCGCAGACCGGAACGGTGATCCTGAAGACCCGTGTCGAGAATGACAAGGAAGTGCTGTGGCCCGGCCAGTTCGTCAACGTGCGTATCGTGCTTACCGTGGAGCCTGAGGCGGTCGTGGTGCCGGAGCCGGCGGTGCAGCCCGGCCAGGACGGCAGTTTCGTCTACCTCGTGGACGAGGAGAACAAGGTGCGCGTGCGCCCGGTCAAAGTTTCACGCCAGATCGGCGGAGACGTCGTGATCGCGGCCGGCGTGAAGCCGGGAGACCGGCTCATCACCGAGATACCCCAGGCGCTGCAGCCCGGCGCCACGGTGCGCGTGGCCGGCGCCGAGGGCAAGGGTGGCCCGGGCGGCAAGGAAAAAGGCAGGAAAGGCAAGGGCAAGAGGGAAGAAAACAAGGACGAAAAGAAGGACCAGAGCTGATCCGGAGGTGAGGTCATGAACCTGTCGAGGATATTCATCGAGCGCCCGATTGCAACGACGGTGCTGGTCGCGGCCATCGTGATTTTCGGCCTCATTTCTTTTCGCATCCTTCCTGTCAATGAATTGCCGAACGTCGATTTTCCGACCATCGCCGTCACGGCGGAATTGAGAGGCGCCAATCCCGAGATCATGGCGTCCACGGTCGCCACACCGCTCGAGCGGCAGTTCAGTCAGATCGCCGGCGTGGATGCGATGAACTCGGTCAACACGACCGGCAGAACGCGGATCACTCTCCAGTTCAGTCTGGAGCGCGATATCGATTCGGCCGCGCAGGACGTCCAAACCGCCATTTCCCAGGCGATGCGCCGCCTCCCGGACGGCATCGAGCCGCCGACGCTGCGCAAGGTGAACCCTGCGGATTTCACCATCATTTTCATTGCCGTCAGCGCGCCGCACCTGCCGCTGCAGCAGCTCCACGAATACGCGGAAACCAACATCGCTCAGCGCCTTTCGACGATAAACGGCGTGGCGCAGGTACTGGTCTTCGGCGCGCAGAAGTACGCCGTGCGCGTCTACCTGAATCCTGAGGCGCTGGCAAAGCGCGGACTGGGACTCGACAAGGTGGTGAGCGCGATCCAGAACGCGAACAGCAATCTGCCCTCCGGCGTGCTGCAGGGAAGCGCCCGCAACTTCACCGTCAAGTCGACCGGCAAGCTGGAACGCGCCGCCAACTTCCATGATCTGGTCGTCGCCTATCACGACGGCATGCCGGTGCGGCTTTCGGACATCGGCCGGGCGGTGGACGGCATAGAGAACGCGCGTGTGAAGAGCTGGCTCAATGACGATCGCACGATCGCGCTGGGGGTGTACCGGCAGCCGGGCGCAAACACGGTTGAAGTGGTGAAGAAGGTCCGCGCGCTGTTTCCCGCCATAGAAAGGGAAGCGCCGCCCGGCGTGCGCATCACGGTCGTCAACGACCGCTCCGAGTTCATCGAGTCCTCCATTCGGGAAGTGGAGTTCCATCTCGTCCTTTCCGTCACGCTGGTGATCCTGGTGATACTCGCGTTTCTGCGCAATGCGCGCTCCACCCTGATCACTGCGCTCATTCTTCCGACATCGGTGCTTGGCACCTTCGGCGCGATGTACCTGCTCGGGTACAGCCTCAACAATCTCTCCCTGATGGCGATCATTCTGGCCGTCGGGTTCGTCGTGGATGACGCGATTGTCGTGCTGGAGAACATCACGCGGCACATGGAGATGGGCAAGGATCGCATGACCGCCGCTTTCGACGGGTCGAAGGAGATTGCCTTCACGGTGCTGTCCATGACCGTTTCGCTCGCCGCCGTGTTCATTCCCATTTTGTTCATGGAGGGACTGCTGGGGCGGCTCTTTCGCGAGTTCGCGGTTACGGTCGGCGTCGCGGTACTCATTTCCGGAGCGGTCTCCCTTTCGATGACGCCGATGCTGTGCAGCCTGATGCTGCGGCCCGTTCACGGCCATGGCCGGGTGTACCGCGCTTTCGAGTGGCTGCTCGACTCGGCGCGCGACGTCTATGGCTCGAGCCTGCGCTGGACGATGCGGCATCGCGGTCTGATGTTGCTCGGGTCGCTCGGTTTCCTGGTTCTCATTGTCCTCATCTACCGGGCCGTTCCGCAGGGTTTCATCCCGCGGCAGGATACCGGCGTGGTATTCGGAAACACTCGCGCACCGGAAGGCATCACGTTCCAGGAACTCGAACGGCGCCAGCGCCTGGCTACCGAAATCATCCGGCGGCATCCGGATGTCGAGGCCGTCATGTCCACCGCGGGGCAGGGTTTTGGAGGCGCGCTCGCGGACAATATTGGGCGCGTGATCGTGCGTCTCAAGCCGCGCGACGAGCGCAGCCTCGGCGCTGACGAAATCATCCGCGAGTTGCGGCTCTCACTGATCCAGGGCGCGGAGGGGCTGCGGGTTTTCATGAACAATCCGCCTTCGATCAACATCGGCGGGCTCACCGGCAATGCCGACTACACCCTGGTCGTGCAGGGTGCGGACCTGAAGATCCTCTATCCGCAGGCGCAGGACCTCGAATCACGGCTGCGCGATTCCGATTTTCTGCGGGACGTCAGCACCAACCTCGAGCTGCGCAATCCCGAGATACAGATTTCGATTCTGCGGGACCGCGCGGCGGCGCTCGGTGTCTCGCCACAACAGATCGAAGCCACGCTCTACAACGCGTACGGCGGGCGCCAGATCAGCACGCTTTACGGCGCAACCGATCAGTATTACGTGATGCTCGAGCTGGACCCGCGCTTCCAGCGGGACATCAACGCTCTGCGCTCGCTTTACGTGCAGTCGAATTCGGGGCAGATGGTGCCGATCCACGCAGTCGCTGACATCAAGATGGGCGTCGGTCCGGTTTCGGTCAGCCACTACGGCCAGTTGCCGTCGGTGGTGCTCTCCTTCAACCTCGCCCCAGGCGTTTCCATCGGTGATGCCGTGGCGCGTGTCCAGGCGATCGCGGACGAGACGCTGCCGGCGGGAATCACGGCCACCATGGCGGGGAGCGCCAGGGCGTTCCAGGAAGCTTTCCGTACACTCCCGGTGCTGCTGCTGATCACCATTCTCGTGATCTACATGGTGCTCGCGATCCTCTACGAGCACTACGCGCATCCGATCACCATATTGACGGCGCTGCCGTTCGCCGGTTTCGGTGCCTTGCTGATGCTGCTCATGTTCAATATGGAACTTAACATCTTCAGCTTTGTCGGTATCATCCTGCTGGTCGGGCTGGTGAAGAAAAACGGCATCATGATGGTGGATTTCGCGATCCAGCTGCAGCGTGAAAAAGGCCTCTCGCCCGCCGATGCGATCGTGGAGGCATCCATCATTCGTTTTCGCCCGATCATGATGACGACGCTTGCGGCGATCTGCGCGACCCTTCCGATCGCCTTTGGCACGGGGACCGGTTCCGAGATGCGGCAGCCGCTGGGGATCGCGGTCGTAGGGGGCTTGGTGTTCTCGCAGCTGCTGACGCTCTACGTTACGCCCACGTTCTACGTCAGCATGGAGCGCGTCAGCGGCGTCTTCCGTCGGCGCCGGCGGGAGGCGGAACTGCCGGCGGTAGGGCGATAGCGGGGCGCTGGCTCGGCACCGGTAATATCTACCCGCTGCGAGAAAAATATCCGAAATTGGTTTGACTCTGAAAACTGCCGGTTGCTATAATTTCGGTCTTGACTGGCGCGGGGTGGAGCAGTCTGGCAGCTCGTCGGGCTCATAACCCGAAGGTCATAGGTTCAAATCCTATCCCCGCTACCAACCAACTCAGGAGGCGAGGGCCATTCCCTCGTGTCCGCGAAGCCTGACCGGGCTTCGAAAGCGCTCTTTAAAAATTTACAGCCGATAAGTGTGGGCACCTGGTTTTGGGGCGCCGCGAAGGCGTTTGTTTTCGCGGAAGGTTTCGAAATTCAGAAGTGCTCGCACGACGCATAACGTCAAGCGAGAGTAACTTTGCAGAGATTGAACTGAAGAGTTTGATCCTGGCTCAGATTGAACGCTGGCGGCATGCCTTACACATGCAAGTCGAGCGGCAGCGCGGGGGCAACCCTGGCGGCGAGCGGCGAACGGGTGAGTAATACATCGGAACGTGTCCTGTAGCGGGGGATAACCTCTCGAAAGAGAGGCTAATACCGCATACGACCTACGGGTGAAAGCGGAGGACCGCAAGGCTTCGCACTATAGGAGCGGCCGATGTCGGATTAGCTAGTTGGCGGGGTA
>JBQTHU010000157.1:0-6354 GCA_052389535.1 Betaproteobacteria bacterium
ATGAACATCGCGTTCAAACCCAGCGCGTTGATCGCTTCGACGTTGCCCCGGGGGAACTCCCCGCTGCGGTCGTAGTCAGCGGCGCGCGGCGCGATCCGATCGCGCGCGAGCGCACGCACGCTCTCGATCAGCATGCGCTCTTCGGCGGTGAAGGCGACGGTCGCCTCGATGCGGTCAAAGACGCTCATGTCAGTGGGCGATGCCCTGTCCGCCGTCGATGTAGATCGTCTCACCGGTGAGAAAGGGGAGGTCCTCGCTGAACAGCGCACCCACCAGTCGCGCGACGTCCGCGGTGCTGCCGCTCTTTCCTCCGGGGATCCGCTTCGCGAGGAATTCACGCAGCGGGCCCTGCGTCAACGCCTCGCGGTTGAGATCCGTTTCGATGTACCCCGGCGCGACATCCACCACGCGGATGCCTTTCGAAGCCCACTCGACTGCGAGGCAGCGCGTCATCGCGCCCACCGCCGCTTTCGATGCGCAGTAGGCGAGGTTGCGCTTGACGCCGATGCGATCGTAGAAAGAGCCGATGTTGACGATGAGACCGCCGCCCGCTTTCAGCAGATGGGGGTAGATCTCGCGGCTGGTAGTGAATACCGCGGTGGCGTTGGTCGCCATCACCTGCTCGTACGTTGCTGTTGAAAGCGTGTGGCTCGGGGCGTCGAGATGGACGCCGGCGTTGTTCACCAGCCCGTGTATGCCACCGGTGCGCGAGGCGACATCCGCCAGCGCCGTGCGCGCGCTTGCCTCATCGGTCACGTCACACGCCGCATTCACGAAGCGTAGCGCCGTTTCCTCCGGCACGTTCGGCATCTCGGGCCCTGTTCCTTTCCGGGTCAGGCACGCCACGGTGAAGCCGCGTCGGGCCAGCTCGATGGCGACCGCCGCGCCGATGCCGCGGCTCGCGCCGGTGACGGCGATGACTTTGGCGGCAGTCTGCGACACCTACCGGTCCTCGAAGCGCGGCTTGCGCTTGTCGATGAACGCACCCATGCCTTCGACGGAATCGCGCGTCTGAAAGGCGAGCGTGGAAAGGTCCGCTTCGATCCTCAGGCCTTCGCCGAGCGGCGTGGCGCGCGCGCGCTGGACCGCCTCGCGGGCGAAACCGAGCACGGGCAGACTGTGGCCGGTGAATTCGCGCGCATAGGCCATGCCCTGCGCCAGCGGATCGCCGTCGATCAGCCGGTTGACGAGCCCGATGCGCAGCGCCTCTTCGGCGTCCACCGTGCGGCCGGTCATGATCATCTCCAGCGCGCGCGCTTCGCCCACGACGCGCGGCAGGCGTTGCGTCCCGCCGTAGCCGGGAATGAGGCCGAGCTTGATCTCGGGCAGCCCCGTCTTCGCGTTGCGGGTCGCGATGCGGGCGGTGCAGGCGAGCGCGAGTTCGAGTCCGCCGCCGAAGGCGTAGCCGTTGATGAGGGCGACCGACGGCATCGGCAGCCGATCGAGTTTCGCGAACGTCCACTGCCCGAGCTCCGTGCCCTGTTTGTGCGCGACGAGCGTGCGCCCCGCCAGCTCCTTGATGTCGGCGCCGGCACAGAACGCCTTGGTTCCGGCACCGGTGATCAGCAGCGCGCGGGCATCGGTGCCCGCGACCTGGTCGAAGAGCTGTCCCAGCTCCCGGATCAGACCGAATGACAGCGCGTTGAGCGCTTCCGGGCGGTTGAGCGTGATGACGGCGAATTCTTCCACACGTTTCAGTTCGATCGACATAAACCTTCCTTATCAGCCTTGCCAGCGCACCGGCTCGGGCGCGATTTTCCCGGCGCGGGTCAGCTCCACCAGTTCGCGTTTCAGGATCTTCCCGCTCGCGGTCAGCGGAAAGGCGTCGAGCGTGACGAAGTACTCGGGCATGTCGTACTTCGAAAGCCCGCCGGCACTCAGGTGTGACAGAAGCGCCTCCCCGTCAAGCCGCGTGCCATTGCGCAAAATGATGGCGAGGCACACGCGCTCGCCGAGCCGGTGATCCGCCACCGGGTAGGCGGCCGCCTTGAGCACGGCGGGGTGCGTGAGGGCCAGGTTCTCGATCCGGGCAGGGTAGACATTGTGGCCGCCGCGGATGATGAGGTCCTTCTTGCGTCCGACGATCTGCAGGTTGCCGCGCGCATCGAAGCGACCCAGATCCCCGCTCATGAACCAGCCGGAGGCGTTGAACGACGCTTCGGTCGCGCTCTGGTTGTCGAAGTAGCCCAGCATCAGCAGCGCGCCGCGCGTGCCGATCTCGCCGATCGCGCCCGGCGCGGCCTCCCGATCCGGATTCTCCGGCTCCCACAACCGCGTCTCGTAGCCCGAACACGCCTTGCCGCAGGTGGAGGTGATCGTGTCCACGTCGTCGTCGGGCAGCGTGTACTGGTGGGAGCCGTTCTCCGTCATGCCGTAGATGTTCTGCGGCTTGATCCCCATGTCGAGAAACGCGCGCGCCGTCTCGGGCGGGATGACGGCGCCTGCCATATAGAACAGCGCAACCTTTCCCAGCTTTGTCATCCCGCGCGTTTTCATGTCGGCGAGGATATCGATGGCGTGGGTCGGCACGCCCATCACGTAGGTCGCGCCGCTTTCGACGATCCAGTCGAGCGGCCTTGTCCCCGGCACGAGATCGTTCAGCACGAGTTCGCAACCCGCGACCAGCGCCTGCTCGATCGCGACCGTGCCGATGTGATGCGACAGCGGGCTGTGGCTGTAGAGGACCGTACGTTCATCGTGGTGCCAGTCCTTCACCATCGCGCGCCCGTTGGCGAGCAGCGTGTTGTCCGAATGCATTACGCCCTTGGGCTGCCCAGTCGTGCCGGAGGTGAAGGCGAGATAGACGATCTTGTCCGGATTGGCGTTCACCTCGGGGAGCACAACAGCAGATCGCGCTGCCTCGGGCGCCGGAAACTGCCGGCAACCCGGGGCCTCCTGCGAACACGTGCCAGGCGGATCAATCCGCCACAGCGCGCGCACGGATTTCAGTGCGCGTGCCGCCGCAAAGACATCGGCTGCGTGTGCGTCGCTGCCGTATCCCGCTTGCGCGAAGAGCGCGGCGCTCTGCACGCGCTCCATCAGGTGCGCTACCTCCGCGGTAGTGTAATTCTGGTGCAGCGATGGGTTGCAGACGTAGCCGTTTCGCGAGCACGCGAGAAAAATGACGAGGCTTTCCGCGCGGTTGGGCAGCCACACCGAAACCCGTTCGCCGCGGCGCAGTCCCGCCGCATGCATTTCGGCCGCGAGCGCATCGACCCATGCCAGCAGCCGCGACCAGGTGATGCGGTCGCGGCTGTCGCGGAGCGTCCACGCATCGGGCCGCTCGCGCGCATGGCGCTGCACCAGGGAGTAGAGCGTATCGTCGCGCCACAGGCCCGACTCGTAGTAGCGGCGCGCGGTCTGCGGGTCGTGCAGCGTCAATATCGTGCTCACGGGCTTTCGTTGCCGCTTTTACCTGCCGAACTTGTCGGGGTCGGGCTTGCGCTTGCCGCGGAAGGCCTCGCCCAGTTCCTGCGACTCCTCGGTATCGAGATAGAGCCGCAGCAGGAGATCGTGGGAGACGCGCGCGAGGCCGGAGACGCCGCCATGGCGCGCGGTGAACGCGGCCTTGATGGACGCGAGCGCAAACGCGCCGCGCTCCGAAACTTCCAGCGCCAGCTTGCGGGTCTCTTCCTCCAGTGCTGCGTCAGGGACGACTTTGTTGATGAGGCCGATCTCCAGCGCTTCACGCGCCGACAACCTGCGATTTGTGAACCACAATTCCTTGGCCTTTTTCTTGCCGACGAGGTCTTCGAGGTACCAGGTGCCGTAGCCGGCGTCGAAGCTCCCCATCATCGGCCCGACCTGCCGGAAGACGGCGCTTTCCTTCGCGATCGTGAGGTCGCACATCACCTGAAGCACCTGGCCGCCGCCGACTGCGAAGCCGTTGACCGAAGCGATGACGGGCTTCTGCAGGCGCTCGATGCTCTCGTAGATCTCCAGCGTGGGCAGCATGCCGGCGTAGAGCGTGGTGTCCTCCATGCCCTCCTTGCGGCCGCCGAGGCAGAAAAATTTGTCTCCCGCGCCGGTGATGACCAGCACGCGGGTGCGCGTCTCGCGCCGCACGTCGTTGATGCAGTCGCGCAGCTCGTGGCACATCACCGGCGTGAACATGTTTCCATCATGCGGACGGTTGAGCGTCAACCAGCCGACCGGCCCTTCCTCGCGATACAGTATGGTCTCGTAGCTCATGGACGGCGGGGCGTCGGGCGCGGGGGCGCGGCGAATCTTTGACGGGGAAAATATCCGACTCTTATACTACCGCACTCAGTCGTTTATTTGCAGTCGGGCCCTACCGAAAGGCCGCATCCCGATGGAAGGATCCAAAGCGCAGGCCGGCACGCGCCGCATCGGCTTGCTGGTGCCCTCGTCGAACACCACGGTGGAAGTGGAGTTCTATCGCGCGCTGCCGCCGCGCATCTCGCTCCACGTCGCGCGGCTGCATCTCACGCAGATCACGCCCGAAGCTATCCTCGGGATGGTGGCCGACCTCGACGCGCAGAGCCGCAACCTCGCCTCCGCCGACGTGGATGTCATCGTGCTCGGCGCCACGGCCCCGAGTTTTCTCAAGGGCCTGGGCTACGATCGGGAGATCGCCCAGCGCATCACCGCCGCGACCGGCAAGCCGGCGACGACCACGTCCACCGCGCTGATCGAGGCCATACGCCATCTCAAGCTGAATCGCATCGTGCTCGGCTCCGCCTACGATGAGAAGGTGAACGGCATCGCGCGCGCTTTCCTGGAAGCGAACGGGTTCACGGTTGTGGCCGCGCAAGGGCTCGGTCTCGTCGAGAATCTGGTGGTCGGCCGCCTGGAAGATGCGAGCGCTTACGAGCTGGCGAAAAAAGTTGACTGCGTGGAGGCCGACGGGATGGTGCTCGCGTGCACCAACTGGAAAACGATGGGCGTGATCGAGCGCCTCGAGCGGGAATTGCGCAAGCCGGTCGTCTCCACCACCCAGGTCAGCATCTGGGCGGCGCTGCGTGCGCTCGGCGAACGGCAGGGCATACCCGGCTATGGAACGCTGCTGCGCGAAGTCGGCGCGCAGGCACAGGAAAGGCAGATCGCCTGACGAGCCTCGTGATAATGCCTGACGACGCTCTGCCCTCACCCCCGCCCCTCTCCCGCAGTGCAGGCGAGGGGAGGTTTGTGGTGCGAATGCTTGTCAAACATTTGCACGACGATCAATAGGAGGTCATATGTACGGTTGGCGCGGACGCATCGGCTTGCTGGTTCCTTCGATCAACACCACCATGGAGACGGAATTCTGGCGCATCGCCCCGGAGGGCGTCTCGGTCCACAGCGCGCGTATCTCGGGCGGCCGGCACGGCACGCCGGAGGAACTGCGCAGCATGGAAAACGCGAGCAAGGCGGCCGCGCGAGACGTGGCGATGGTCGAGCCCGATGTGGTCGCGTATGGCTGCACCAGCGGCAGCTTTTTCGAGGGTCCCGACTGGAACAGGAAGATCTGCGAGCAGTTGAGCGAGATCACCGGCGCCCCGACCGTGACGACCGCAGGCGCGATGGCCGCGTGCCTGATGGCGGGCGGTCACCGCAAAGTGGATATCGTTACACCCTATGTCGAGCTGACCAACGAGCGGTTGAAGCAATTCCTGCGCGCGCACGGGATCGAGGTGAGCCGGCTTGGCACCTTCGACATGCTCGACATGTTCGACCACGCCAGGATCCAGCCCGAGGAGATCTATCAGAAGGTGAAGGAGACCAACAGCGCCGACACCGAAGCCATTTTCGTCGCCTGCACGCAGTTGCGCGCGCTCGAAGTGGTGGACATGCTGGAGCGCGACATCGGCAAGCCGATCTATTCCGCGGTGCAGGCGACGGCCTGGCAGGCGTATGCCGAGATGGGGGTCGATCCGCGCATCACGGACTGCGGCAGCCTGCTGCGCAAACTTTCGGAGCCCGGTGCTCTCAAGCAGCCGGCGAAGCGCCTGCGCAAATCGGCTTGAGCCCGGAGACCTACGACGTCGTAGTGGTCGGCGCCGGTGGGGCGGGCCTTGCTGCCGCATCGGAGGCCGCGCGGCTGGGACGCACCGTCGTACTGCTCGAGAAAAATCCCGAGCCCGGCGGCTCGACCTCGTGGTCGGTAGGCTCGATCTCCGCGACCAACACACCGCATCAAAGACGGGCCGGCATCAGAGACACGCCCGACGAGCACTACGAGGACATGGCGAAGCACGCCGGGGCGCTCGCAGCGCGCGACAATCCGGCGTTGCGCCGCATCCTCGTCGATCGCACCAACGAGATGCTGGAGTGGCTGATGCAACTCGGCATCGTGTTTGTCGGACCGATGCCCGAACCGCCGCACCGCTACAACCGCATGCACAACGTGGTGCC
>JBQTHU010000158.1:0-4644 GCA_052389535.1 Betaproteobacteria bacterium
ACTTTGAAGTTTAACTGCTCCGGCTGACGAGCGTCAAGCCACGCCGCCACTGAGGCGCTCCTTCCCGCCGAGATCGCGCCACGTCCGGACATCGTGAAATCCGGCACCTTCGAGCAGCTTTCGGCACACTGCGCCCTGATCGTGGCCGTGTTCGCAGAGCAACGCTCCGCGCGGGCGCAAATGTACGCGCGCGCCGACGATGATGGCGCGCAGGGCATCCAGTCCGTCGGGACCGCCGATGAGCGCGCCTCGCGGCTCGTAGCGCAGATCGCCCTGCGTGAGATGCGGGTCGTGCGCGGCGACGTATGGCGGATTGGACACGATCAGATCGAAGCGCTGTCCCGCGACCGCCGCGAACCAGTTCCCTTCGGCAAAAGCGACGTTTCCGATGCGCAGCGCCTGCGCGTTTTCGCGCGCAAGCGCGAGGGCATCTGCAGCGCTGTCTATCGCCACGATGCAGCAGCGTGGCCGGGCATGCGCGATGCTCAACGCGATGCAGCCGCTGCCGGTTCCAAGGTCGAGGACCTCCCATTCCTGCTCCTGCGGGATGCGCGCGAGTGCAAGGTCCACCAGCAGTTCCGTTTCAGGACGCGGGATCAGCACCGCCGGCGTAACGCGCAGCTCGAGCCCGTAGAATTCGCGCCGCCCGGTGAGGTAGGCGACCGGCTCGCCCGCAGCGCGGCGTGCTGCGCAGGTTTCATAGGCGCGGTTCTGCTCCGGCGTCAGCGTGCTCTCGGCATGCGCGGCAAGGTAGGCGGTATTCCTGCCCAGCACGTGACACAGGAGTGCGCGCGCGTCAACCGCATCGATGGTGCACCGGGCCGCGGCGAGCGCCTCGCCTATCGTCGGCATGTCGGCGCGGCTCAGGCGGCCGCTTCTTCGCCGAGCTGGGCAAGCTGCTCGGCCTGGTGCTCCGCGATCAGAGCATCGGTCAGCTCGAACAGTTCGCCATCCATGATCTGCGCTATCTTGTAGAGCGTCAGATTGATGCGGTGATCCGTGACGCGGCCCTGCGGGAAGTTGTAGGTGCGGATGCGCTCGGAGCGGTCGCCGCTGCCGATCAGGGACTTGCGGGTGGCCGCGGTTTTCTGTTGCTGGTCACGGATCTGCTTGTCCTTGATGCGCGCGGCGAGCACCGCCAGTGCGCGCGCCTTGTTCTTGTGCTGCGAGCGGTCGTCCTGGCACTCCACCACCATGCCGGTCGGAAGATGCGTCACCCGTATCGCCGAATCCGTCTTGTTGACGTGCTGGCCGCCCGCGCCCGAGGCACGGAAAGTGTCGATGCGCAGCTCCGCGGGATTCAGCACGACGTCGGCGATTTCGTCGGCTTCCGGCATCACCGCCACGGTGCATGCCGAGGTATGGATGCGGCCCTGCGTTTCGGTCGCGGGCACGCGCTGCACGCGATGGCCGCCTGATTCGAACTTGAGCCGCGAGTAAGCGCCGCGCCCGACGATCTTCGCGATCACCTCCTTGTAGCCGCCCAGATCCGAAGGGCTCTGCGAGATCAATTCCACCTGCCAGCCGTTGCGCTCGGCGAACCGCGTATACATGCGGAACAGATCGCCGGCGAAGAGCGCCGACTCGTCACCCCCGGTGCCCGCGCGGATTTCGAGGAAGATGTTGCGCTCGTCGTTCGGGTCCTTGGGCAGGAGCTGCTTCTGCAACTCCGCCTCGATCTTCCCGAGCCGTTCGCGCGTCTCGCGGATCTCGGTTTCCGCGAACTCGCGCATCGCGGGATCGCCCGACATCTCCTGCGCCGTCTGGATGTCTTCCTCGCCGCTGCGATACGCCTCGTAGAGCTTCACCACCGGGGAAATTTCCGCATGCTCCCGGGTGAGCTTGCGGTAATTGCCCATGTCGGCCGTGGCGTTTTCCGAGGACAGGAGCTGGTTGATTTCCTCGAGCCGGCGCGACAGCTGCGCCAGCTTGGCGACGATGCTCTGCTTCATCGGCTCGGCGTCATTCGGGACGCTGGATCTGATAGAGCCGCGCCAGCAGGGCGGCGAGTGCGTCCCGCTCCTCGGTACCGGCATGGCTCAGCGCGTGCGTGGGTGCATGCAGGAGTTTGTTGGTCAACGCATGCGAGAGCTGCTCGACCACCAGCCGCGCATCGTCCCCGCGCGCAAGGCGGCGCAGCGCGCGCTCGATCTCGTGGCGGCGCGCGCGCTCGGCGGTATCCCGCAGTGCGCGGATCGCGGGCACCAGTTCGCGATTGTCCAGCCAGCTCATGAAATCCGTGACCTGGTTCTCGATGATCACTTCGGCCTGGGTGACGGCGTTGCGGCGGATATCCATGCCGTCGCGGGCGATGCGGCCGAGATCATCCACCGTATAGAGAAAG
The DNA here is from genome assembly GCA_052389535.1 of Betaproteobacteria bacterium. Classification (GTDB taxonomy): domain Bacteria; phylum Pseudomonadota; class Gammaproteobacteria; order Burkholderiales; family SG8-41; genus DSOT01. The sequence continues at coordinate 2,345 of JBQTHU010000158.1, forward strand.
ACATCGTCCAGTTTGGCGACCTCGCCCTCGACGTCGCGCGGCACGGCGAGATCGAACATCAGCATGGGGCGATGCTTGCGCGCCTTCAGCGCGCTTTCGACCACCCCTTTTCCGATCAGCGGCAGCGGGCTCGCGGTGCACGCAACCACGATGTCGTGCAGCCCGAGCTGCCCCGGCAGCTCGTTGAGCGAAATGGTGCGGCCGAGGAAGCGCTCGGCGAGCTGCTGCGCGCGTTCCGGCGTGCGGTTGGCGAAGGTCACGCGGCGCGGATGCCGCGACCCGAAATGCGCCGCCAGCAGTTCGACCATGTCCCCGGCGCCGATATAGAGAACGCTCTGCTCGGCGATGCTGGGATAGATGCGCTCCGCCAGCTCGACGGCGGCGGAGGCCATCGATACCGTGCTCGCCCCGATGTCGGTTTCGCTGCGCACCGCCTTCGCAACCGAGAACGTGCGCTGGAACAGCTTGCTTAACAGCCACCCCAGCGTGCCGGCCGCCTGCGCGGTGCGCACCGCCTCCTTGAACTGGCCGAGGATTTGCGGCTCGCCCAGGACCATGGAATCGAGCCCGCTCGCGACGCGGAAGGCATGCTTCACCGCCTGCTCCTTCGGCAACCGGTACAAATACGGTTCGATCTGCGTCGGCTTCAAGCGATGGTAGGCGGCGAGCCATTCCGTGGCGAGGTGCGGCTCGGCGGTCGCGCAATAGACTTCGGTGCGGTTGCAGGTCGAGATGATCGCGGCCTCCCGCACCGGCTGTCGCGTCACCAGGTCGCGCAGCGCCTGCGTCAGGTTTTCGGCGTGAAACACCACCTGCTCGCGCACGGTGAGCGGCGCGGTCTGGTGGTTGACGCCGAACGCGAAGAGCTGCATCGTCCCGGGCTGAGGCTCCCAAAAAAAGGCTTACATTTTATATGCTACGCGCGGGGGGTGCCATGCGCGAAACGGTGCCCTCCGCCGCTTCTGCTATAGTCGGTGGCGCCCGATCCACCTGCTCGTTATCGCCCGTTTCCATGAGCGGTCTTACCGACACACTCGCACGTTTCATAGCCGAGAAGAGCCTGCGCGATCTGCCGGAGAGCGCGGTGGACAAGGCGAAGAAGGTCATCGCCGACACCTTTGCGGTGATCCTGGCAGGCGCGGCGGCGGAAGTGTCGGATCCGCTGCTGCGCTACCTCGAGCGCTCGGGAGAGCACGGCGACGCGCCGATACTGGGTACCGCGCGCACCGCGACACCGGAGCTGGCGGCCCTCATCAACGGGGCATTCGGCCATGCGCTGGATTTCGACGACGTGCTGTCGATGATGCCGGCGCATCCGAGCGCGGTGATACTCGCTGCGTTGTGCGCGAGCCTGGACGAGCGCAAGTGTACGGGTGCGGAATTGATCGAGGCCTGCGCGCTCGGCATCGAGATCGGCGGCAAGATCGGGCTCGGCATCACGGTGGGCCACTATCATCGCGGCTTTCACGGCACCGGCACGCTCGGTATTTTTTCGGCACTCGCCGCCCTCGCGAAGCTGCACCGGCTCGATGTGGAGACCACCCGCGTCGCGTTCGGCATCGCGTGCTCGATGGCGAGCGGGCTGCAGCGCAACTTCGGCACCATGACGAAACCGCTCCATAGCGGCTGGGCTGCGCGGAGCGCGCTTGCTGCGACGCAGCTCGCGGCCGCGGGATACACCGCGGCGCCGGACGTGCTCGAAGCGAAAGCGGGCTTTTTCGCGGCTTACGGCGTGGCCGCATCGGATCCGAGCATGACAGCCACCCATCTCGGCAAGCCGTGGGTGCTGGTCGATCCCGGCATCGCCCTCAAGAAGTTTCCGTGCTGCCATGCCTGCCACCGCGGCATGGACGGCGTGCTCGAACTCAAGCGCCGCCATGGCTTTGCCGCAGAAGATATAGCGCGGCTCGAGTGCCGCATGCCGCCCGGTGGCATGCGGGTGCTGACCTATCCGCGCCCGACTACCGGGCTGGAAGGAAAATTCAGCCTCGAGTACGCGCTCGCCGCCGGTGCGCTCGATGGTGTTTACGCGCTCGGTACGTTTACGGACGAGGCGGTGCGGCGCCCGGCGGTTGAAGCGCTGCTGCAGCGTGTGGCGGCGGCGGAAGACCCGCGATGCAGGGGCGAGGATCCGGAGTTCGAGCGCCGCAGCGCCGCAGCCGCGGCTTCGTCGAAGTCGAGGTCACCCTCAGGAACGGCGTGCGCGACACGGTGCGCATCGAGCGGCCGCCCGGCCACCCGTCGCGGGAATTGTCCTGGACCGATATTGAAACCAAGTTCAACGATTGCGCAGCCTACGC
>JBQTHU010000159.1:0-3132 GCA_052389535.1 Betaproteobacteria bacterium
AAAACGGGATTGCGTCGAGCCAGTCGATGTCCCGTGAGCGGGCGATGCAGTAGCCCGCCATCGAGAACTCGCATGCATCGAAGGCCCGCGCGTGATACATGCGATCGTGCCGCTGTTTGCTCGGAAGCGTGACCCACTCGATGTCCAGTCCCTCCGCTGCGATGTCCCCGGCCCGCAACGGCTGCAGGAAGTCGTAGCGGTCCATCGCGAGCGTGATCTTCATGTAATTGTATAATTGAGTAATTGCAGGTAATTGGGGTCAGTGTAACTTTTCCTATCAGGCGTCATGCTAGTGTTATGTCCGCGAAATGACTTGTACTATGTTCGGAGCACGGTTATGCTAAAGCATGCCGAGAAAAGCTCCCCGTGTGAATTTGACGCGCCGTGATCGAGAGCAGCTTGAGCATTGGGCGGCGGCGCATACGACGCCGCAGCAAGTGGCGCTTCGCTGCCGCATCGTGTTGGCTGCGGCCTGCGGTGAGGAGAACGTGGCGATCGCCACGGCTACCGGGGTTGATGTGAAGACGGTCGGGCTGTGGCGCAGACGCTTTGGCGAAGCGGGGTGCGAGAGCCTGTGGCATGTCGCGCCGGGGCGCGGGCGCAAGCCGGTGTATGGGCCGGACAAAATCAAGGCGATCGTCGAAGCGACGCTGCACACCAAGCCTCGGGGCAAGACGCACTGGAGTTGCCGCGACATGGCGCAAGCACAGGGGGTCGGCAAGTCCCTGGTCAGCGACATTTGGCGCAGCCACAATCTGAAGCCGCATCGTGTCAAACAATTCAAGCTCTCGCGCGATGCACGTTTCATGGAGAAGCTCACCGATGTGGTGGGGCTGTATCTGGATCCGCCCGAGCAGGCCATCGTGCTGTGCGTAGACGAGAAGACTCAGATTCAGGCGCTCGACCGCACGCAGCCCGGATTGCCCCTGAAGAAGGGGCGCTTGGGCACGATGACACATGACTACAAGCGCAACGGCACGACCTGCCTGTTTGCCGCGCTCGAGGTGCTGCAGGGCAAAGTCGTTGGCCAGTGCTACGCTCGTCATCGTCATCAGGAGTTCCTGAAGTTCCTGCGCCGCCTGGATCGAGAGTTTACCGGTGACGTGCCGCTGCACCTGATCATGGACAACTATGGAACTCATAAACACCCCAATGTGCAAACGTGGTTGAAGCGTCATCGCCGCTTCCAGTTCCATTTCACCCCCACCTCGGGTTCATGGTTGAACCTGGTGGAGCGCTGGTTCGCAGAATTGACAACCCAAGCGGTGCGCCGCGGCTCGTTCAGTGGCGTTGATGATTTGCAATGCGCTATCGCGCAGTTTGTCGAGGCGTGGAACGAGCAGCCGAAGCCCTTCGTGTGGACCGCCACTGTCGACTCCATTCTGGCCAAGCACGCCCGCTCTCGTGAAACACTTGAAAGCATCGAACCCGGCTGCACCGCGCCGCGCAGTCGGAAAAAGAAACACCCGGTTATTTCGAGGACGCAACAGTAGCAACCCGCTTCCCATCCCACCGGAAACGGGGGCCTCAATCAGTATCAACCCGGTGAACCGGACGCGCGCGAGCCAGCGGTGCTGCCGTGCAAAAATCAGGTGCTGCGCGCGGGTTACCGGGAACGTTTAAACGCCTGGTATTGGCGTCGATAGCGGCGGTTGGAAAGAACCTTCAGGCGTCACGCGGTGATCATATGCGCTTGGCCTAGCCGTTCATGTTTCGACTCCATTTCATTGGCTCAACACGAACGGTTCAGGCCTTGAGGCGGTATCCGGTCTTGAAGATCCACGCCACGACGGCAAGGCATATCGCGAGAAAGACTCCGGTCATGGCGAGGCTCACACCCACGCCGACATCGGCAATTCCATAGAAGCTCCAGCGGAAGCCGCTCACGAGGTACACCACCGGATTGAACAGGCTGACGGTCTGCCATAACGGCGGCAGCATGTCGATGGAGTAAAAACTGCCGCCGAGAAACGTCAGGGGCGTGATGACGAGCAGCGGGATCAACTGCAGTTTCTCGAATCCGTCGGCCCAGATACCGATGATGAAGCCGAGCAGGCTGAACGTCACGGAAGTAAGCACGAGAAAGAGGACCATCCAGACCGGATGCTCGATCCGGATCGGCACGATAAAGGCCGCCGTGGCAAGGATGATGAGGCCGAGGACAACCGACTTGGTGGCGGCCGCTCCGACATAACTCACCACGATTTCGAGATAGGAGACCGGCGCTGACAGCAGTTCGTATATCGTGCCCGTGAACCGCGGGAAATAGATGCCGAACGACGCATTGGAAACGCTCTGCGTCAGCAGCGAGAGCATGATGAGGCCCGGCACGAGGAAGGCGCCGTAGCTGATGCCCTCCACCTCCTGAATACGCGTCCCCATCGCTGCGCCGAAGACGACGAAGTAGAGCGCGGTCGAGATCACCGGGGAGACGATGCTTTGCATCAGCGTGCGCCGCGTGCGCGCCATTTCGAAGTTGTAGATCGCACGGATCGCGTAGACGTTCATGGTCTTAGAGTGCATAACATAATGAAGCACGTGTGCGTTGCAGCCAGAACGGATTGATCACGCGAAGGGCGGCGCAGCTCATATCGCGAATATGAGCAAGCCGACCGACAAAGTGAGCGGCCGTTGTGGCTGCAACCCTTCGGGCTGACACGAGTTTTGGCCCATGACTTTGTCGCGCCCCTTGTGAATATTCGCGATATTCACTGCGGGTCGCCTCGCGTCCTGAGCCAAAATCGTGACAGCGCAGCACGCGCTTCATTATGTTATGCACTCTTGATTCCTGTCCCGCACCAGCGTCACGAAGATATCTTCGAGCGAGCTTTGCGTCGTGTGAACATCCTTGAAGCGGATGCCGGCATCGGTCAGCGCCTGGAGGAGGGCGGTGATGCCCGTCCGATCGCTGCCCTCATCGTAGGTATAGATCAGCCCGGCGCCGTTATCCGCGAGCTCCAGGTTGTATGCGGAGAGTGCTGCAGGGATGCGTTCCACGGCGTGCTCGAGGTGCAGCGTGAGTTGTTTTCTCCCCAGCTTGCGCATGAGATCGGTCTTGTCCTGGACGAGGATGATTTCGCCCTTGTTGATCACGCCGATGCGGTCGGCCATCTCCTCCGCTTCGTCGATGTA
>JBQTHU010000160.1:0-28229 GCA_052389535.1 Betaproteobacteria bacterium
CGTGCCGGCGCCCTTGATAAAGAGTCGCCCGGGTCCGCAGAAAAGCTCGATGTAGGTCGCTCCATTCGTTCCGTTGAGCCAGCGGCGGCGAGCTGCATGACTGCAATCGATGTACTGGCGGAGCAGCTCGTGTTTATCCTCGGACCACTCGCCGCATTCTATGGCAGGGAGCTCGTCGGCTGGGTCGAGCCTCGCGTCCATCGCTTACGTGCCGGCCCGGGCGAGAGAGGGCTTCATTTCGAGAAGCTTCTCCGCAACGTCGAACGGATCATCGAAATCCTGGCCGCCCGCCTTCAGGGCTGCCATAGCAGCGCGGATATCTGCCGGCGTCGGCTTTCGGATTTCCACGTCGCTCCGAAATTCGCGGTCTTCGAACTCATCCATCAGGCTCTCGAACGCGTCCCACTCGGCCTGCTGTTGCTCGGATAACTTTTCCATTGCCTCACCGATGTACGCTTCGGCTTGCTGGAAGGTGAGGCGGGCGGGCGGCCTTTCTCCGATAAACCGGTAGAACTCTTTTTGCAGGGCGCTGGCGGGCCGCTGCGCCCAAGCGCTCTGTTTCGCCGGATCGGAATCCAGCTTAGCGGCTTCGTGGCGGACGCGAGTCTCGTTAAGCAGCGGCCCCTTCAGTGTGATATCGAAGAATTTCAGCTTTTCCAGCAGATCAGTCTCGGGATCCTGGAATAGTCCGATGATGTCCGATGCCTGGCCCTTCGTCGGATTGCCGCTGACGTTGACGCCGTCCTGCTCGAGCCGGGATCGCTGGCGGTCGGTCGCATCATCGAAATACCACTTGGGGAAATGGACCAGGTTGCCGGCCGCCTTTTCGGCATCAGCCATGCGCCAACGTTCGCGAAGCCAGTCCATGTTCGCGTCAATGATGCGCTGTTCCCTGGAAGCCCGGCCGCCCTTATCGGCACTCGCGCTCGGTGATCGCCAGCCTGATCCGACGATGGCCAACACGACCAGGCCGACGATGATGAGTAGAAGTACTTCCATCGCTCCTCCTCCTGTTGCTGCCGTTTTTTTAAGGCCCTGGGAGCTGAAAAGTCTCCCTCAGCACGGACCGAATCACCCCCGGTCCGCAAATCGGGCCAGAAAGGACCCGGCAGTTATGCCATGCGGGACTCTACTGCACGGCGTGGGCGACTGTTAAGTCGGGGAATTCCGGACAGCGATGGCCACGGACGGGACCCGCGCTGTACAATGCTCGCATAAACGAGGGCGGGGCGGTGGTAACAGTGGTGGTAACGGCGTGTTCTAACTGACTAAATCGGGCTCTACGCCCCACGATTTGGCGTTGTTCGATTCCGACCCCCGCCTCCAGCCTGCACGCCCGGGTGGTGAAACTGGTAGACACAAGGGACTTAAAATCCCTCGGGCGCTGACCCGCCCGTGCCGGTTCGAGTCCGGCTCCGGGCACCATCAAGGAGCAGGTCGGAACGCAGGACCCGCCAAGAGGTCCAATGAACGTAGATATAACAACGGGATAACACCGTGATCGTGTATGAATTGGGATGTGGCAACCAGCATAAGTTCGAGGGATGGTTCGCTTCCAATGAGGATTTCAACCGACAGCTGGACGGGAAGCTGCTGGCCTGCCCGCTGTGCGGCAGCAACGAAATCGTCCGCCTCCCGCATGCGCCCTATGTGAACACCGGCGCTGTCGCGAAAGAAACGAGGCCTGCGGCTTCCCAGCAATATGCCAATTTCGGCGCGGAAGTGCTCGCAAAGCTGATCGATCACATCATCGAGACCACGGACGACGTCGGCGCAGCCTTTCCCGAGGAGGCGCGTAAGATACACTACGGTGAGGCGGACGAACGACGCATTCGCGGCACTGCTTCCGTGCAGGATGTGGACGCCCTCCGCGAGGAAGGCATCGAAGTGGCTGCATTGCCGATCCCGCCCCACAGGCTGCAGAACAGCCACTAGCGGGCGCGAGCCGGGCCGGAAACCGGCTCTTTCAGTCGTTCTGTTCCAGAGTGGAGGCCTTATGTTCAAGCATGTTCTGTTGCCCACAGACGGGTCCAAGCTTTCTGATCGCGCCGTGCAACGCGGCATTCAATTCGCGAAGGAGGCGCGCGCGCGAGTCACGGCCCTGCACGTCGTGCCGGAATTCCGGATGGTCGTCGAGGAGGGGTTTGTGTCGCCGATGACCGCGGAACTCAAGAAGCGCTTCGAGACGGAGTCGCAGGAACACGCCGGGAAGATGCTGGCCAGGGTGGAAAAGGCCGCGGAGGCCGCCGGCATAAAGTGCGAGGCCGTTTCGGTAGTCAGCGATTTTCCGTACCAGCAGATCATCGAGGTCGCCAGGAAGAAAAAATGCGATCTGATCATGATGGCCTCCCATGGCCGAAGGGGTCTCTCGAGCCTGCTTCTGGGCAGCGAAACGGCCAAGGTCCTTACCCACTCGAAAATTCCGGTCCTGGTAGTTAGATAGGGCGGTTCAGCGGCGGAATTCGCCGCTGCCATTTCGAAACCGCCGGCGGACGGGCACGGTCCGCCGCTCTGGCGTTCCCCTGCATTCCTGATCGCCGTTCCCGGTGCCGTTGCGTATTAGCAACAGGTCGTACTCCGGCGCGCCCAACTATGCCCCCATCATATTGACTATCTGCTTATACTGTTTATACTGTCCAGACAGATAGTATGGGCAGATAATAATCAACATGATTTCAAGCAAGGAACTACTTGATGTAACTGGGATATCCAGGGCGACGCTGAATAATTATATCGCCATGGGACTACTCCCGCGGCCGCTCATCAGCGCGCCGGGCGGGGATGAGGAAAGCCGCGCGCGTCAGCTCGGTTATTTCCCCGACGGGGCCGCAGAGCGTATTGCCGAAATCCAACGGCTTAAGAGAGAGGGCTACACCATGGCGCAAATTGTTTCCCGCCTAGCGGCCGAGGCACGCACGGAGTCCCCAGGCGCTTTCCCGAAGGAGACCGCAGAACGGGCGAGTCCGCTGCCCATCGGGGATCCTCCTCGGCTCACCGTGGAAGGCATTGCGCATCCCGCCTTCATGGTGAACTACAACTTTGAAGTGATCTGGTTCAACCGCCCCGCGCAGAGCCTGTTCCTCGGTCCCGAAGCGCAGCTGCCTGCGACCAGCGACGGACGCAACCTTTTCCGGTTGCTGCTGACGCAGGCGAAACCCGAGAGCAACCAGCGCGCGCTGTTGCGCTTTCATCTGTCGCTCGCGAAGGAGCGGATTTCCAAGGCGACTCTCATGTCGCTTTGCCAAGGCGTGCCGCCGGAACGGCTGGCCCTGCTGGAAAAGATGTATGCCGAAATCGAGCCGGAAGAGGCGCGGCCGATTCTCGACGCGCCGCTGCACCTGGAGCAAGCAGACGGCAGCATGGCGACGCATCGGATGTATGCCGCTTACTTCCGGGAAGGGATACTGCTTATCCTCATGCCGGAAGGGGTGGAGAGCGATGGCTTGCTCCATTTTCTGGCGCGTCGCGACGAAGTCATCCGCTCGCTGCTGCGAAAGCGCCTTCCGGTGCTCACGGATCTCGCCGTGCTGGTCGCTGACCTTCAGAACTCGGTGAAGATCTGCTCGGAACTGCCGCCGGAAGAGTACTTCGAGCTCATCAACGAGATCTGCAGCACGATGTCGCCGATATTCCGCAAGTATTTCGGCACGCACGGCAAGCACGCCGGGGACGGGCTGCTGTACTACTTTTTTCCGCAGCCCGACTCCAATTACATCTTCAATGCGCTGCGCTGTGCCCGCGAAATCCGCTCGGAAATGCAGAAGATCAGCAAGGCATGGCAGATCCGCAAGAACTGGCTGAACGAGCTCTACCTGAACATCGGGCTCACCGAGGGACAGGAGTGGCTGGGCACATTCCAGTCCGCGACGAGCGTGGAATTCATCGTGCTGGGCGACAGCATCAATCAGGCGTCGCGCATCAGCGACTTCGCCCGCTTCGGCGCGATATGGGCAACCAAGAGCTTCATGGGCAAGCTCTCGACGGAAGAGCGGCTGAAGGTCCGCTTCGGCGTCACGCGGAGCACCCCGGAAGGGCGGGAAGTCTTCGTTTCCTCCAGTTATGCGACGGTGTCCGCGCTGGTGAGCCTGGAGAACGCCCGCAACGACAAGCTGCGAGATATCGCCACGCTGCCGGTGACGGAAGTGGTGGAAGTAGCGTTCTAGGATTGCGCCGGCAAGGCCGGACGGCCGCATGCCGCGCGGCTTTGTGGTCTAATTGCGCCTGGCGTGACAGTTCGCGGCGCGGCCCTGCGCTGCAGCCGGTTCAGTGAACGACCTTTCATTCCTGCTTGCCCCCCGATCGATCGCAATCCTGGGCGCGTCCGAGGACTTCAGCAAAGTCAATGGCCGCACCCTCAAGTATCTGCTCGCGAAAGGTTATGCAGGCGCCATCTATCCGATAAATCCGAAGTACCGGCGTATCGGCTCGCTCGATTGTTATCCTACGGTTGCCGCGATTCCCGAAGCGCCAGACCTCGCGGTTGTCGCCCTGCCGGCGCCTCTGGTCGCGCGAGCCATTACCGAACTCGGGCAGCGCGGGGGCAAGTCCGCCATCGTGTTTTCCTCCGGATTCGCGGAGACCGGCGAGGAGGGCCGTCGGCTCGAGCGCGACGTCATATCGGCGGCCAGGAGCGCAGGCGTCCGGTTGTGCGGGCCGAATTGTCTCGGGTTGATCAACGCTTTCGACGCCGTCATGGCGACTTTCGGGCAATTCGCCGAAGGCGAGACGCCGCCGGGGCCCGTCGCGTTTGTCACCCAGTCGGGCGCTTTCGGGACCGCCATCGCGGCGCTGGCGCGCCGCCGCGGCATCGGGCTCGGCTACTTCATCAATACCGGCAACGAAGGCGACGTCGACTTTGTGGCCGCGATGCGGGCAGTCCTCGCTGACCCGCGCATCAGCGTCGGAGCGGGGTACCTCGAAGGTCTGAAGGACGGTGCAGGGCTGATGGCGCTGGCCGAACAGGCGCTTGCGCTGGGTAAACCGCTCGTGATCACCAAGGTCGGCAAGACGGGCAGCGGCGCCCGTGCGGCGCTCTCGCACACGGGGTCACTTGCGGGTGCCGACAGCGTATTCGACGGCGCGATCCGCAGCGCGGGCGTCATCCGCGCGCGCAACGAAGAACATATGCTCGATATCGTCGAAGCGCTTGCCGGCTGCCGGCTTCCACAGGGCAGGGGCGTGGGCATCATCACCCAGTCAGGCGGTGCAGGCGTGCTGATGGCGGACCGGGCCGAGGAACTGGCGCTTTCGGTACCGGTGCTGGGCAATGCGACGCAGCAGACATTGCGTAACGCGATCCCGGTATTTGGCGCTGTCGCCAATCCGGTGGACGTAACGGGACAGTTTGTCGCCGAGCCGCGGCTTCTGCATGAGGCGATAAAGGCCACACTTTCCGATCCGCAGGTGCATGTCGGCATCGTGTGGTTGCAGCTCATGGATGCCCACGTCGGAGTGCTGGTGGAGATTTTCAAGTCTCTCAAGTCCGAATACACAAAGCCATTCGTCGTCAGCTGGGTCGCGGCACCCGAAGCCGGCTTGCGCGCCCTGCGCGAGTGCGGGATACCGGTGCTGCGCGGTGCCGAACCCGCTATCGACGCGGCTGCCGCACTGGTGAACTATGCAGACGCGCGTCGCACCTGGGAGGCGGACGCAGATCCTCGACCGGCATTGCGCAGCGTCGACGCCAAACGCGACAGCGCGGCGCCACCGAGCGGCGTCGCTACGGGTGCTGCAGCGATGAAATGGCTGAACGCCAATGGCATCGCCACCATACCGACCCGGTACGCGCGCACTTCGGAAGAGGCGGCCGCGGCCGCAGTCGAATTGGGATTTCCGGTTGCGCTCAAAGTGGAGTCGCCGGATATCCCGCACAAGACCGAAGTCGATGGTGTCAGGCTGCATATCGAGAACATCGCAGCGGTGCGCGACGCATACTCGGAACTGACTGCTAATGCGAAGGCTCATCGTCCGGAAGCACGGCTGGACGGCGTAGCTGTACAAAAGATGGCTGGCGCGGGCGTGGAGCTGGTGATTGGCCTGAAGCGCGATCCCGCCTTCGGACTCGTCGTAATGGCTGGACTGGGCGGAATCCACATCGAGGTACTCAGGGATGTGGCGTTCCGCGTGGCGCCGGTGACGCCGGCGCAAGCCGGCAGGATGCTGCATGGCCTGCGCGGTGCGGCGATACTGGGCGGCACCAGAAAACGCGCAGCGGTGAACAGGGCAGCATTGGAACGGCTTATCAGCGACGTGTCGGCGCTCGGAGCCGCGGCTGGAAACCGGCTGCGGGAGCTCGACTTGAATCCCGTGATCGCGGATGCAACCGGCGCAGCCGCCGTGGACTGGCTGCTGGTCATGGATTAGTCCCGGATGAGCCTGACTGCTGCGGACATCGAGCAGGCGGCGCTGGCGCTGCGCGACAGCGTGGTGACGACGCCATGCCTGCACTCGCGCACGCTCTCCGATGTCGTCGGCGCGGAGGTCTGGCTCAAGTTCGAGAACCTGCAGTTCACCGGGTCGTTCAAGGACAGAGGCGCACTCGCGAAGCTGCTTGCGGTGCCGGATGCGGAGCGCCGGCGCGGAGTCATTACAGCGTCCGCCGGCAACCATGCGCAGGGTGTCGCCTATCATGCGCGGCGCCTCGATACCCCGGCGGTGATCGTCATGCCCCGACACACTCCCCATATCAAGGTCGAACGGACACGCGCGTTCGGAGCGGACATCGTGCTCCACGGCGATTCGTTCGACGACGCGTATCGGCATGCCGCAGCGCTCGCCATCGACCGGCGACTGACGTTCGTTCATGCCTACGACGATGAAAGCGTCATAGCGGGCCAGGGCACGGTTGCACTGGAAATGCTGGCCGTTCAACCGGGACTCGACGTGCTCATGGTGCCGATAGGCGGCGGGGGGTTGATATCGGGCATGGCGATCGCCGCACATCATCGCAAGCCCGCGCTGCGGATGATCGGTGTTCAGTGCAGACGGTTTCCCTCCATGCATGATGCAATCAAGGGCATCGAGCCGCGTTTCGGCTTCAGCACGATCGCCGAGGGTATCGCGGTGAAATCGCCCGGCAAGCTGACCATGCCGATCGTGCAGCGCGAAGTCGAGGACATCGCGCTGGTGGACGAGGGCGATATCGAGCAGGCTATCGTGATGTTGCTCGAGATCGAGAAAACGGTGGTGGAAGGCGCGGGTGCCGCCGCGCTCGCGGCCCTGATCAGGGATCGCGATCGATATGCAGGCCGGCGGGTCGGCGTAGTGCTTACCGGCGGCAATATCGACCCGCTCATGCTGGCGTCCATCATCCAGCGGGGGATGGTACGCGGCGGACGCCTCGCCCGCATCTGCGTGGAACTGCGCGATCTGCCGGGCGAGCTGGCGCGGGTCACCGCATGCCTCGCGGAAGCCAACGCCAACATCCAGGAAGTACACCATCAGCGCGCCTTTACCGATCTGCCGGTGCAAAGCGCGGAAGTGGAATTCGTGCTGCAGGCGCGCGGCGACGCTCACGTCACCGAAATACTGCAGGCACTGGCGAAAGCCGGCTTCAAGACGCGCGTGCATCAAGCCTGATCGCCAGCCCTGACTGGGTCACGCCGCTCGCTGCGGCTATGAGGAAGAGAAGGGGATGCGTTAAACTAGCCGCTCCCCAACCCGGTGTCCATATTATGAATTACCCTGGAATTTCCCTGCAGACGCTGACCGAAAAGCTGGTCGCCACCAAGGAAGGCGCGATCGGCTGGATCGTCTTCAACAATCCCGAACGGCACAACGCCGTATCGCTGGAGATGTGGCAATCGCTGCCGCTGGTGCTCGATGCCTTCACTGCCGACCCGGATGTGCGCGTGATCGTGCTGCGGGGCGCTGGAGAGAAAGCGTTCGTCTCGGGCGCGGACATTTCGCAGTTCAAGGAAAAGCGCTCCAGCGCCGAAGCCGTCAAGATCTACAACGCTACATCGGATGCCGCGAGCGAAGCGTTGCGCAACTGCACCAAGCCGACGATCGCAATGATACGCGGATACTGCATCGGCGGCGGCACGGCGACCGCGGTGAACTGCGACATCAGGATAGCTGCGGACGACGCGCGATTCGGCGTGCCGGCGGCGAAGCTCGGGCTGGGGTATAGGTTTTCCGGGATCAATCGCCTTGCGACGCTCGTCGGTCCGCAATTCGCGGCGGAGATTTTCTTCACCGCCCGTCAGTTCAATGCGCAGGAAGCGCTGCAGATGAACCTGGTGAACCGCGTCGTTCCGGTCGCGGACCTGGAGAAATTCACGCGAGAATACGTTCGGACCATCGCCAACAATGCCCCGCTGACCATCGCCGCGGTGAAGCGCGCCCTGATCGAGTATCACAAGGAGCCGGCGGAGCGCGATCTCGCCTTGTGTCAGAAGATGGTCGAAGACTGTTTCGCAAGCGAAGATTACAAAGAGGGCCAGACCGCGTTCATGGAAAAACGCAAGGCGGTATTCAAGGGTCGCTGACCCATGGCTGCTCGCTCGAATCCCGGGGCGCTCCCATGACGTTTGATGCAAACCGTCCCGACCTGCTGGTAGGCGTCATCGGGACCGGCGCCATGGGGCGCGGCATCGCGCAGGTCGCGGCCGCAGGCGGCATGAACGTGATGGTGACGGATAGCCGTCCGGGTGCCGCCCAGGAAGCGCGCGAGTTCATCTCGAAAATGCTGTCGCGGGCGGCTGAAAAAGGCACCCTCGGCAAGGAGGACGCAGCGGCAGCGGTGACACGGCTGCAGGTCGTGGGCGGCCCGGCCGACATGAAACCTTGCCACGTCGTGATTGAAGCGATCGTCGAGAACCTGGACGCCAAGCGCCGGTTGTTCGGGGAACTGGAGACGATCGTTGCACCCGATTGCATACTCGCTACCAACACTTCGTCTTTGTCCGTGACCACCATCGCGGCGCAGCTCAAGACACCGCGGCGTTTCGCGGGTTTCCATTTCTTCAATCCCGTTCCGCTGATGAAGCTGGTGGAAGTCATCGAAGGCCTGCAGACCGAAACCTGGGTTGCGGAGGCGCTGATGACCATCGGCCGCCGCATGACGCGCGAGCCCGTGCGTTGCACCGATGCCCCGGGTTTTCTGGTGAACCAGGTCGGCCGCGGATTCACGCTCGAGGCCGCGCATCTGGTCTACGAGAGCATCGCGATGTTCCCCGATGTGGATCGGGTCATGCGCGACGTCGGCGGGTTTCGCATGGGTCCGTTCGAGCTGATGGAGTTGACTGGTCTCGATGTCACCCATCCCGCATCCGAGCTGATCTACCGCCAATTCTTCGAGGAGCCCCGGTATCGCCCGAACCTCATCATGCGTGCGCGCTATGAAGCGGGCGTGCTGGGGCGCAAGAGCAAGAAGGGCTTTTACGACTACGATGCTGAGATGAAGCCCATTGTGGCGCCCGAGCCGGCGCCGCCGGCCGCCTATCCGGGCAACGTATGGGTCAGCCCTTCCGACCCGGCGGGTCATGCGGCACTCGGGGCGCTGCTGCGCAAGCTCGGCGCCGCCATCGAAACCGGGACCAGGCCCAGTGCGAGCGCGCTGATTCTCGTTACACCGATAGGCGAGGACGCCACCAGCTGCGCGGTGGAGCAGGCCCTGGATCCGAAGCGCACGGTGGCGGTGGACACGCTTTTCCCGATGGCGAAACGCCGCACCATCATGGGTACGCCGGTTACGGACCATGTCTACCGCAACGCGGCGCACGGCCTGCTCGCGTCCGACGGCGTGCCGGTAACCGTATGCCGCGACAGCCCCGGATTCATCGCACAACGCATCGTAGCCATGATCGTCAACATCGGCTGCGCCATTGCGCAGAGCCGCACCGCGCACCCGGCCGACATCGACAAGGCGGTGACGCTGGGCCTCAACTATCCGAACGGGCCGCTCAAGTTCGGCGATGTGCTGGGGCCTGCGCGGGTTCACAGGGTGCTCGCGTCGATGTACCGCATCTATGGCGATCCGCGCTACCGCCCGAACATATGGCTGACGCGCCGCGCCGCCCTTGGCGTATCGCTGCTCACTCCCGAGCCGTAACGCTCGCTACCGATCCAGGGAAAGGAACCGCACATGCTCGATGCCTATATATACGAAGGCCTGCGCACGCCATTCGGTCGCCACGCCGGCGCGCTCGCCAAAGTAAGGCCTGATGACCTGCTGGCCGATGTGATGAAAGCCGTCATGGAGAAATCGGCGTTCAAGCCCGAGCAGGTCGAGGACATCATCGTCGGCTGCGCGAATCAGGGCGGGGAGGACAGCCGCTGCGTTGCGCGGCACGCCGGCCTGGTGGCGGGCCTGCCGATCGAGACACCCGGCACCGTGCTGCAGAGAAACTGCGCCAGCGGGCTCGGCGCGCTCGTGCACGCCGCCCATGCCATCACCGCGGGCGAGGGCGAGGTCTATCTCGTCGGTGGCGTGGAGAGCATGAGCCGCTCCCCGCTGGTTCTGAGCCGGTCGGAGTCGCCGTTCGCCCGCGACGTAAAGCTCTATGACAGCACTATCGGACCGCGCTTTTCGAATTCGAGGCTTGTCAAGCGCTTTGGCGACGACCAGATGCCGCAGACCGCGGACAACCTGGCGCGGGAATATCAGATCAAGCGCGAAGAAGCGGACAGGTTCGCCCTCGCTTCCCAGCAGAAGTATGCGATCGCCAAAGGCGAGGGCTTTTTTGCGGGGGAAATCTCTCCGGTGGAGATGCCTGCGTCGCGCAAGGGCCCGGTGCCGCCGGTAAGCGAGGACGAGCACCCCCGTCCCGGTACCGATCTGGAGACACTCGCGAAGATGCGCGCGCTCTACGAAGGTGGCGTTACGACCGCGGGCAACGCATCCGGCGTGAACGATGGCGCGGTGGCGATGACGCTCGGCACGCGGCAGGCTGGCGAGAACGCCGGTATCAAACCGCTCGCGCGCATCGTGGCAAGCGCCGCCGCCGGGGTGCCGCCCCAGATCATGGGCATCGGACCCGTTGCAGCGTCCAAAAAGGCGCTGGCCCGCGTCGGGCTCGATATCAGCCAGATGGACATCATTGAAATCAACGAAGCGTTCGCCGCGCAGGTACTCGCATGCCTGAAGGGGCTGGGGGTGAGCTTCGATGACAAACGGGTGAATCCCAACGGCGGCGCCATTGCGGTCGGACACCCGCTGGGCGCATCGGGAACCCGCCTGGCGCTTACGGCGGCACGTCAGTTACAGCGCACCGGAGGCCGTTATGCGCTCGTGAGCCTCTGTATCGGCGGAGGCCAGGGCATGGCAGCGATACTCGAGCGGGTCTGAGCAGCAGCGCGCTGGCTCGCAGGGACAGCTCGGATCTGGCCATGGAGGACCATTCCTCGGTCACGCTGATCGGCGGGAAGTTTCGCTGGGACGATCCTTTTCTCATCGATGACCAGCTCACCGATGATGAACGCATGATCCGCGAGACCGCGTGGCAATACGCGCAGGAGAAACTCATGCCGC
The DNA here is from genome assembly GCA_052389535.1 of Betaproteobacteria bacterium. Taxonomy (GTDB): domain Bacteria; phylum Pseudomonadota; class Gammaproteobacteria; order Burkholderiales; family SG8-41; genus DSOT01. Next base: position 11,474 of record JBQTHU010000160.1, read on the forward strand.
GCGTGCGCGACTGGAATCGGCACGAAACGTTCGACCCGGCGGTGATGCGCGAAATGGGGGAACTCGGTTTCCTCGGCGCGCAGCTTCAGGGCTATGGGTGCGCGGGCATCGGTTACGTCGCGTATGGTTTGATCATGCGCGAGCTCGAGCGGGTGGACACGGCTTTCCGATCGGCCTGCAGCGTCCAGAGCGCGCTCGCCATGACGCCGATATTCGCCTACGGATCGGAAGCTCAGCGGCAGAAATATCTGCCGAAGATGGCAAAGGGCGAACTGCTCGGCTGTTTCGGCCTTACCGAGCCCGACCACGGGTCGGATCCGGGCAGCATGAAATCCCGCGCCCGGCGCGTGGAGGGGGGATATCTGCTGAGCGGCGCCAAGCTCTGGATCACCCACGCGCCCATTGCGGACATCATGGTGGTATGGGCGAAAGACGATGGCGGGACGGTCATGGGCTTCATCCTCGAGCGGGGGATGAAGGGGCTCGCTACGCGCAAGATCGAAGGAAAGTTTTCGGTGCGCATTTCACCGACCGGCGAGATTTCGATGGAAGATGTCTTCGTGCCCGATGAGAACGTGCTGCCTGGTGTTGCGGGCTTGAAAGGACCGTTTGGTTGCCTCAACAACGCCCGCTTCGGAATATGCTGGGGCGTATTCGGGGCGGCAGAGGCGTGCTGGCACATCGCGCGGCAGTACGTGCTGGACCGCAAGCAGTTCGGACGCCCGCTGGCGGCGAACCAGCTGGTTCAGAAAAAACTGGCCGATATGCAGACCCACATCGCGCTGGGCCTGCTGGCGTGCCTGCACGTGAGCCGTCTGCGCGAGCAGGGCAAGGCCACGCCGGAGATGGTCTCACTGCTCAAGCGACATACCGCAGGCACGGCACTCGATATAGCGCGCGTGGCACGGGACATGCTGGGTGGAAACGGCATTTCCGACGAGTACCACGTAATTCGCCATATGGTGAATCTCGAAACCGTGAACACGCTCGAAGGCACGCACGATATTCACGCGCTGGTGCTGGGCCGATCGCAAACGGGTATCGCAGCCTTCAACTGACCGGCGCCGCTTTCCCGCCGCCACTCGCGGCCGTGGCATCGAGGGTCTTCGCGCGGGACATCCCGGCAGTGAGGGTAAAGCGCATGGCGTCTTCAACGGTCATGTCGATCGGTATCACCCTGGATCGCGGCATGTACACTGTGAACCCGCCGATCTGATAGCTCATGGGCAGATAGACCGCGACCGTGTCATCGGCGTGCGCAAGCTCGCCCGGCAGGTCGGTGAAGTCCTCGCGTGTCAGAAAACCGACGAGCCGCATGTCCTGACCCAGCGCGACGATCACGACTTTCTGGAACCGTTCTTTGGATTTTCCCGCGGAAAAGAACGCGGCCAGATCGCGGACGGCCCCGTAGATGCTCTTCACGATCGGTATGCGCTCCATGAGCGCCTCGGCCCGCCCCAGCAACATCCGGGTGAACCAGATGTTCACACCGATTCCGGCAGCCAGCACCAGAAGCATGCCCAGCAATACGCCGAGTCCCTTGAAGTAGTACCTGTCCGGCAGAACGAGTCTCACCACTCCCCCGAGCAAGGCTTCCGCGCTGACCACCAGCCAGTAGACCAGCGCCATGGTAATGACGATGGGAAGCATCACTACCAGCCCGCGCAACAGGATTCTTGAAACCCTTCTTGCGGACTTTTGCACCATGGCATTCATTCTCAGCACTCCGATTGGTTGGCCGCGTAACCGCTGCTGCAGGCCTGCGCCACTCGTTGGAGCGGTGCTCGACACCAAAAGTGCCACCTTACCGGTCGCGCGGTTTCCTGGCTGACCTGCCGCGGCCAGTCCAATTCGACCACTACGGGCCGGAGATAAACGATACAATTGAACAGCGATCGCAGCACCTGACAAAAATTCAAAAAGCGCAATGAATACAGCCAGCATACGAGCGCGCCTTTCCGTTCTCATCATTCTTTCCGCGCTGCCCGCGTTCGCGGTCGCGATCTACAACGGCATCGAGCGCTATCGTCATGCCGAGAGCGCGGCGCGCAGTCAGACGCTCAACACCGCGGCGGTCGCGGCGGCAGGCGTGGAGGCCGGCATGGTATTGAGCGGCGCGGACGCCCGGAGCCTGCAGGAAGTTGCCACGAGGATACCGTTGCCCCAGGCCGGCAAGCTGGCCATATTGAACAAGGAGGGCCTTATCCTCGCCGCCCAGCCCGCCGCCACGAGGACTACGGGCGTGAGAGAAACGAACGATGCGGTAATCGAGGCACTGCAGAGCGGCGGCAGCGAACCCTTCATTGCGAGTGATGCCGATGGGACGCGCCGCCTGTATGCGGTCAGGAGCGCGAGGCGCAATCCGGACGGGGATGCCGCGCTGTACGTCGTGGTCAGCATGCCCGCGCAGGAGGCGCTGAGCGAAGCGAACAGCGCCTTGCTCCAGACTTTCCTCGGGGTTTTTCTGGCGTCGCTGGCGCTGCTGTACGGCGCCTGGAAAGGCGTGGAGCTCGCCATGCTGCGCCGGCTGCGCACGCTGCTCGCCGTGACCAACCATATCCGGGCGGGAGATCTCACCGCACGCACCCGGTTTCCGGCCGGCGAGGAGGAACTTTCGCAGCTCGGGCATGCGCTCGATGACATGGCACAGGCACTGCAGAAGCGGGATGCGGATTTGAAGCAGGCCTTGCGTGAGCTCGGCGAGCAGGTCATCACCGATCCGCTCACCAAGCTGAACAACCGGCGCTATCTCTGGGATTTCCTGGGACGGGATCTCATCCGCGCGCGCCGCGCCGTGCTGCCGGTCGCCGCGATCCTCTTCGACATCGACCACTTCAAGCGCTTCAACGACACGTGGGGACATGAGGCAGGAGATCTCGTGCTCAAGTCCGTTGCCGACGTGATCCGTCAGAACGTGCGTGGTTCGGATATCGCCTGCCGCTACGGCGGGGAGGAGTTCATCATCGTGCTCTCGGAGGCGACCCGGACTGTCGCCGTGCAGCGCGCCGAAACGATCCGCCGTGACATCGAGGGCATGGACCTCGCGCTGGGAGACAAACCTCTCGATCGGGTCACCGCCTCGTTCGGCGTCGCGCTCTATCCCACGCATGCCGACAATGCCGAAGCGCTGGTGCGCGCGGCAGACGATGCCCTGTACCAGGCGAAAGAGAACGGGCGCAACCGCGTCCAGGTCTTCGAAGCCGCCCCGTCTCTGCTATAACGGTCCCGTCAGCGCGGCGGGGCGGGGGGCGCTCGGTTCGCCTCGTTCGTTGCTTGCTGCTCGACCGGAGCGGACAGCGCCGGCTCGATCAGCACCACCGCACCGCCAAATCTACGGGCGTGCTGGGATGGGGGCAGACGGTCGCGGATCACGCAGTGCTCCTGAGGAATGTTCGAGTGACGCTCCCGGCAGGCAGGGTGAGCGTCCTGTAGAGAGCCTCGTTCGTTTTCTGCTCCCGAGACGCCGGCTGAAGCAGCGATGAGCAGCACGCCGGTAAAACGCACGTATCCTTGCATCGGATGCTCCTGAATAGCGAATGGAATGAACGCCGCAGCGATCACGGCACCGACTCACGGTTCGACCTCGAAGTCGCGGCGGCGGTTCCGAAAAGCGTGCGCGGCAATGCGGCAGCTCGCCTTCATCACTCTGGTCTTGCTCGCTGCGCCGTGCGCTGCAGCGAGGGCGGCGGAACCGTTTGGCCGCATCCAGCTGGTCAATCCCTTTCCGCCGACCGGGCCTCATGACATCAATGGCAGCACGCCCGCGAACAAGGTCCTGCGTGCGATGCAGGATCATGCCGTTCCGCCGGTCACGGACGTCCTTGCGCGCAGCCTCCAACAGACTCTGGCGCTTGGTCTCGATGTGCCGGTTTCATTGGTGCGGCGCTCGCGCGGCAACGGCATCGAAGCGCGGCGCTATGTGGCAAGTGCGGCCCCGCATGGCGCCCGGCTGCTTCTTGGCAGCACCGGCACCATCGTCATCCAGCCAATGATAGAGCCCGACGCAAAACCCGGTCCATTGCGGCGTCTGCGCCCGGTGGCCCTCGTGGCGCGCATGCCGTTCGTGCTCGTCTCGCGCGCAGGCTCGCAGACAAAGGAAGTGCAGGACCTGCTGGAGCGGGCGCGCGCTGCGCCGGGTCGCTTGCACATGGGGTCGCCCGGTGACCTCACTATTGGACATCTCGCCAGCGCCTTGCTGGCGCGCGCAGGCGGTATGGTGGTGCATCACGTTCCTTTCAACGGCTCCACCGCGGCGGCACGAGCGGTGCTCGCGGAACAGATCGATGTGGCGATGCTGCCTTTGCCGGCCGTACTTCCCTATGTGGGCAATCTGCGGATGCGCACGCTCGCGATCACCGATCACGAACCACACGCGGCACTGCCCGGTGTTCCGACCGTCGCCCAGGCCGGCATCGGCGGCGCCGTTTACACCGCCTGGTATGGCCTGTTCATCGCGTCAGGCGCGCCGCGGCATATCGTGGAGCGGATCGGTGAGGCTATTGCACCCGAATTGCGCGCTGAGTCGGTCCGCCTGATGCTGTCGCGTCATGGCCTGACTCCTGCATACCTGCCCGCCGAACGACTGGAAGAAGCGATGCTGGAGGAACACGCCCGTTGGCGTCCTTACATTGAAGACATGAAAGTGCGCTGAACGATCACTTCACCTCTTCCGGAGGCTTCACGTGGCGGAACATGGCGAGCAGCATCAGATCGTAGGCTATCTTAAGTGTTCCGCACACGATCAATGGCCAGCCGAACACCGTGATCGAGAGCAGGTAGCCCGCGAGTGCGGGGCTGAGCGCCGCTGCCAGGCTGCGCGGCACCGCCGTCACGCTCGCCGCGGCAGGCCGCTCGGCGGGCGACACCACAGCCATGACATAAGAGGTGCGTGCCGGCACGTCCATCTGCGAAAGTGCGCTGCGCAGGAAAAGAAAGAGCAGCGCGAGCGGCAGTGTCGGCATGAATGGCACCAGGATCAGGAACACGCTGGAAGGCAGGTGGGTGAATACCATGGTGTTGATGAGGCCGAAACGGGCGGCGATGCGCGCCGATGCAAGCTGCGAGAGCGCGCTCAGCAGGCCCACCCAGAAAAAAACCGTTCCCGCGGTGGCGATGGAGAGGTCGAACCGCTGAAACAGCCACAGCGCGAGCAGAGACTGCACGGCAAATCCGCCCGCAAACGAATCGAGGCTGAACAGCACTGCCAGCTTGAACACTGTCCGGCGCGACTTGCCAAGCGGCGTCGGCGGCGTCTTCTGGTCAGCCTCGAAGCTCGGCGTGATCTTCCGGTACAGCATGAGGCTCGCGAGGCCGAGCAGGCCATAGAGCAGAAACATGGCCTGCAGCGCGTGCTTCAGGTCCACTTGCAACCCCTGCTCGACCAGGGAGGGGATTCCTGCGGTCTGGGCCCCGATTGCCCCGACGAGCGCGCCGACGAGGCTGTAGCGTGCGAACAGGGCGGTGCGCGACTTCGCCGTCACGGTATGCGAAAGAAGCGCCTGTTCGAGCGGCAGGAATACGCTGACGTCCCCGCTGGAAGGGTTGAGCGTACCCACGAACGCCACGATCAAAAGCGGCCAGAAGTCGGTCACCATCACGAATGCGGCGCCGGTGGCCGCCATGAGGAGCGATGCCGCCTGCAGCAGCGTGCGACCGCGATAGCGATGCGCGATCAATCCGACAGCGAGCGTCATCGCGCCCGAGCCAAGCAACGTAACGGTTACCAGCACGCCGACTTCGAGCGCATCGTAGCCCAGCAGCGTGAGGTAAAACGGCAGCAGCAGGCTCATGTAGCCGTCGCCGAAGGCACGCAAGCCGCGCGACCACAGGATGTAAACGGCATCGCGCTGCGTGCCGGGCGGCAGCAGGGTAGGGAGAGGGAGGATAGCCATCGTTTTTTCAGCAAGCTTAACAGGAAATCCGCGCGATCAAGCACGCGAGTGCGTGCGGTATACTGCGCGCTCCCGTGTCGAGAGGAGCACAACATGCTCGATGTATACAGCTGGCCCACGCCCAACGGACACAAAGTGCACATCATGCTCGAGGAGACCGGCCTCAAGTATCGCGTGCACGGGGTCAACATCCGGATGGGAGACCAGTTCAAGCCCGAGTTTCTGAAAATCAGTCCCAACCACCGCATCCCGGCGATCGTCGACAGCGCCGGCCCGAACGGCAAGCCGCTGTCGCTGTTCGAGTCCGGAGCGATCCTGCTGTATCTCGCATCCAAGACCGGAAAGTTGCTGCCGGTAGACATGCACGCGCGCTGGACCTGCGTGCAATGGCTGATGTGGCAGATGGGCGGCATAGGCCCGATGATGGGCCAGGCGAACCACTTCCGGCGCTACGCGAAGGAGAAAATCCAGTACGCCATCGAGCGCTATACCAACGAGGCGAACCGGCTGACCAACGTGCTGCACAAGCGGCTGGGTGAAGCACAGTACCTCGCGGGAGACGAATACAGCATCGCGGATATCGCCGTATTTCCGTGGCTGCGCGGCGCGGAGAACCGCGGCGTCAATATCGCCGAGTATCCCAACGTCGAGCGCTGGTTCAACGAGATCAACGCGCGGCCAGCGGTGCAGCGGGGAGTGCAAGTGCTCGCGACCGGGCACGAGGCCCAGCCGCACGACGACAAATCGTGGGAAATCATGTTCGGCAGCGTGCAGTTCCAGCGCCGCTGAATTCTCAGTCGCGGGTGCTGTCCACCACCACTGCAACGCAACGCTCACTCCCGTTCGTCACTTCGATTCTTCCAGTGACGCAGGCGTGAACGGAAGGTTTTTCGCTGCAGTGCAGAATGGCCGCGGACGGGTTTTCGGGTAGAATTCGCACGTCCCCGGCAGAGTATCGACAGCTCGGCATTTTGCCGTTGTTTTTCAACTGGAAACGATGCCCGCGCATCGTTCGGGAAGGATTTCCATGAACCAGTCCGCACTCGCGGCACATCTAGCGCAAGCCGCGGAAACTCCATCCTACGTTCAGCATGCAAGGCTCGCGCAGTGGGTTGCGGACATCGCGCAGCTGACCAAGCCCGACCGGGTTTACTGGTGCGACGGTTCGCAGGAAGAGTACGACCGCCTGTGCCAGCAGATGGTCGGATCGGGCATGCTGATCAAGCTCAATCCGGAAAAGCGACCCGGCTGTTTCCTTGCGCGCTCTGATCCGGACGACGTGGCGCGGATGGAAGAGCGGACTTTCGTGTGCAGTCGGGAAAGGGAAGACGCCGGGCCCAACAACAACTGGGTGGCGCCTGACGAGATGCGTGCGACGCTCGGGAAGCTCTTCGAGGGCTGCATGCGCGGGCGGACGATGTACGTGATTCCCTACAGCATGGGGCCGCTCGGTTCCCACATCGCGCACGTCGGAGTCGAACTGACCGATTCGCCGTACGTCGTCGCCAGCATGCGCATCATGACCCGCATCGGCCGCAGAGTGCTGGACGTGCTGGGCCGCGACGGCTATTTCGTGCCGTGCGTCCATTCGGTGGGCATGCCGCTCGCGCCGGGACACAAAGACGTGCCCTGGCCGAGCAACAAGGAGCACAAGTACATCGTGCACTACCCGGAAACCAAGGAGATCTGGTCGTTCGGCAGCGGCTACGGCGGCAACGCGCTGCTCGGCAAGAAGTGCTTCGCGCTGCGCATCGCGTCCATCATGGCACGCGAGCAGGGGTGGCTCGCCGAGCACATGCTGATCCTCGGCATCCAGCCGCCCAAGGGGCCGAAGCACTACATCGCCGCAGCGTTTCCCAGCGCCTGCGGCAAGACCAATCTCGCGATGCTGATACCGCCTAAGGCGCTCAAGGGCTGGAAGGTGACCACGGTCGGCGAAGACATCGCGTGGATCAAGCCGGGCAAGGACGGGCGGCTCCATGCCATCAACCCCGAAGCAGGGGCGTTTGGTGTCGCGCCAGGCACATCCGAAAAAACCAACGCCAACTGCCTGACGGCACTGACCCGCGACACGATCTTCACCAACGTCGCGATGACGCCGGACGGCGATGTGTGGTGGGAAGGTCTGACCAGGAAACCGCCGAAGAAGCTGATCGACTGGCAGGGCAAGGAGTGGACAGCCAGGAGCGGCACCAACGCCGCCCATCCGAACGCGCGCTTCACGGTTCATTCCAGCCAGATACCGTCGCTCGATCCCGAATGGGAGAACCCGGACGGCGTGCCGATCAGCGCATTTCTGTTCGGCGGCCGGCGCAGCACCACCGTGCCGCTGATCACCGAGGCTTTCAACTGGGTGCATGGCGTGTATCTTGCGGCGACCATGGCCTCGGAGACGACCGCTGCGATTGTCGGCAAAGTGGGCGTCGTCCGCCGCGATCCGTTCGCGATGCTGCCGTTCTGTGGCTACCACTACGGCGACTATTTTGAGCACTGGCTGAACATGGGGCGCAACATCGAGCACCGCCCACGCATTTTCGGCGTCAACTGGTTCCGCGTCGAGGACGGCAGGTTCATGTGGCCGGGTTTCGGCGAGAACATGCGGGTACTGAAGTGGATCGTGGAGCGCTGCGAAGGCAAGGCGAGCGCCCGGGAGACTCCGCTCGGATGGATGCCTCGTTACCAGGACATGGCGTGGAAAGGGTTGAGCGACATGACGCCGGAGCGCTTCGAGAAGCTGACCGCCATCGACCCGAGACTCTGGAGCGAGGAGCTGAAAGACCACGGCGAACTGTTTGCCAGGCTCAAGAGCCGGCTGCCGCGCGAACTGGAACTGCAGCGGGAGCTGTTCGCGCTGTCGCTGCCGCACTAGCCGCTCATCAGGACATGGAAAAGGGCGCCGCGCGCCCTTTTTTATTTCAGTCGAACCTCAGCCTGCGGAAAAAGGCTGCAATCCGAGATTGCTAAAGCCCTGCGCGATTCTTGCCTTTCACGGCACGGTTCACGACGTTGACCGGCCAATCCCCGGTCAGCACGCGCCTGACCTCGTTGGGCGCCCCCGCCTGAAGACCCACCAGCGCCTGTTCGCTGTACCAGGCGACATGCGGATTGAGGATGACGTTGTCCCGGTCACGCAGCGGGTGAGGGTTGGGTAGCGGCTCCGGATCCGTCGTATCCAGCGCACAACCCGCGATTTTCCTGGCATCGAGCGCCCGCACCAAGGCCTCTGTATCGACCACCGGACCCCGCGAACAATTGATCAGCACGGCAGTAGGCTTCATCTGCGAAAGCGTGTCGTCGCTGATCATCCTGCGCGTTTGTGGCGTGAGCGGCGGATGGAGCGAGACAAAGTCTGCTTCGCGCAGCAGCTCGCGCAATTCGGCCCTCTTACCCGGAACCTGGAACTGGCCTTCACTGACATAGGGATCGGCATACATGACCTTCATGCCGAAGCTGGCGGCGCGCACGGCGACCTGACGCGCGATGTTGCCGAACCCGACGAGACCGAGCGTGCGCCCTGCAACACGGTAGAGCGGTTTTCCGGGTGGCACTTCCCAGCGTCCCGCGCGCACCAGTCGGTCGTAGAAGGCCACCTTGCGGGCCGCTGCGAGCAGCAGCGCCATCGTATGCTCCGCGACCTCCTCGATGCAGTAGCTGGGATTATTGGTGACGATGATGCCGGCTGCGGTCGCCGCGTCGAGGTCGATGGTGTCCACCCCGATGCCGTAGCGCGCGATGATCTTGCACTTCGGCATCTTCGCCATGACATCGGCCGTGATGGGCCCGGCGTAGGTGTTGAGCAGCGCGTCGCAGTCGGCGGCCTGCGCGACGAACTCCTCCGGCTTCTTGGTCTGGAGCGCCACCAGGTCGGCCAGGCCTTCCAGTGTCTTGTTTTCTACGTCCAGCGATTCCCAGACGTAGTCCGTCAGCACCACTTTCGCTTTTGCCATGGGTGTTTCCTCTCTACGGCGCGGCGTAGATTTCCTTGTTCCAGCAATTGGGCGGCTCGCGGCCTTCCAGCACGGCGATGATGTTGTCCACCACGACGTTTGCCATTGTTTCCCGCAGCTCGCGCGCCGCGCTCCCGAGGTGCGGCGTGAGCACGACGTTCGGCAGCGTGACGAGCCGGGGATCGACCTGCGGCTCGTGCTCGAAGACATCGAGTCCCGCGCCCGCAATGCGCCGTTCCGCAAGCGCCCGGGCGAGGGCGGATTCATCGATGATCGGCCCGCGGGAGGTATTGATGAGGTAAGCCGTGGGCTTCATCAGCGCGATTTCGCGCTCGCCGAGCTGGTGCCTGGTCTCCGGCGTGAGCGGCGTGTGTACCGACACGATATCCGCCTGCGCCAGCAGCTCGTCGAGCGAAACGTGTCGCATGGCCAGTTCCTGCTCGGCCTCCGGCTTGCGGCGCGGGGTGGCGTAGATCAACTTCATGCCGAAGCCGCGCGCGCGCCGGGCGACGGCGTTCGCGATGCGCCCGCCGCCTCCGATCAATCCGAGTATCTTGCCGCCGAGCATGACGCCTTCGAGGTGTGAGGATTGTGCGCCGGGAAAAATGCCCCTGCGCACGAGCTGGTCGCCCTCCACGATCCGGCGCGTTACCGCGAGCATCAGCGCCAGGTGGAGATCGGCCGTCGCTTCGGTCACGATGGGCGGAATCACCGTGACCGGAATGCGTCGGCGCGTCGCCTCGTCGACATCGATGTCGGAAGGCGTGATCTTCATCGTCGCGATCGCCTTGAGCGCGGGATTCGCCGCAATGACCTCGCGGTCCACGCGATCGTGCAGCAAACAAAAGAGGATATCGTGACTGCGAACCGCATCCAGCAGTTCGTCCTTGGTGGCGATGTGGACCGCGTCGGGATTGAGATCGACGTCGGCCGCCTTGCGCAGACGCTCCAGCGCGCTCCGGGCAACGGGCTGCGTGACGAAAATCCGCGGGCGGCTCACGCCTTCCCTCCCGCGCAGATGCGGCAGGCGTAATCTTCGAGCGCCTTTGCCGTCACGCCCACTGCGCCGTGCTGGCGCCGGTTGTGCTCTTCCGGTTCCAGCTCGGTGCGAAAAGAGTCGTTGAGGCGATTGATCATGTTGAACATGGCGCAGGCGAGCGAAACTTCCACGATCTCGCCATCGCTGAAATGGCCGCGCAGGTCCGCCCACACGGCATCGTCACGTTTCGCGGTATTCAGCGTCATCGCTTCCGACCAGGCGAGCGCCGCTTTCTCCCGATCGCTGAACAGGCTGCTTGCGCGGTAATCGCCCTGCAGCGCGTCGAGCTCCCGGTCCGTCAGCCCCAGTGCTTGACCAAGCACCCGGTTGTGTTCGGTTCAGTATCGGCAGCCGTTCAGCGTCGAGGTCTTGAGTATCGCGAGATTGCGCAACCTCACCTCGGACACCGCGCCGGCCTTGGGCTGACGAACCGCTGCGACAAGCGGAAGAAACCAGCGCGCAAGGTAGGGGCTGTGGGCGAGGATGCGCTGCAGATTCGCGGTGCGGCCGAGGAGCTGATTCGAAGTCTCGAAGAGATCTTTCGCGATGCCGGTCGCTTCCTCGTCGCTGATGCCGCGGATGCGCTGCGTCACGTCACCACCGTCCCATGTTGATCGCGGGCACCGTTTCCGGACGCCACCGCACAATCCCGGACACGCCGTCCACCGCTACCAGCGAACCGTCAGGAATTGACGACGTGGCATCCGTTACGCCGAGCACCATGGGAATGCCGCGCTCGCGGGCGAGCGAAGCAAGATGCGAGGTGCTGCCGCCCAGTTCGGCCACCACGCCTGCGACGCCGGGCAGGACCTGGCTCAGCGCCGGGCCGGCCATCTTCGTGACGAGCACTGCGCCGGGAGCCACGCGCGAGAGCTCGCACTCGCAGTTCACCACGCACGCCGGACCCGCGGCCCATCCGGCGCCCGCAGGCTGGCCGCGCAGTCTCGGCTGGCGCGCCCAGTCCTCATCCACTTCGCTCTGCTCTTCATCACTGAGGTGCAGCGGTCTCGCCTGCAGAAGCTTGATGCCGTTCTCATCGAGCGCCCATTCGATCTCCACCGGCCGTTGCATGAGCGTCTCGGCGCGGAGCAGCAGCTGCCCGAGTTCCGCGACCTGAGCGTCATTCAGGCAACGTCGTGGCGCGGAGCGCTTCGGACGCGCCAGAGCAGCCCGTTGATGGGCGCAGCTCACCGCGTGATAGCCCGGGCCCGCGACTGCTTCCTGCACGACCCCATCGCGCGAGACCACGTAGCGGTCCGGCGTCACTTCGCCCTGCGCGATGGCCGATCCCAGCCCTGGCGTGGCATTGATCAGCATGTTGCCGTCGGCAGTTCGGCTCAAGCCGCCGCCTGCCGCACGCGCGGCAACGAGCGGCTGTACCAGCACCGCCATAGCCGTATCGGCGGGATCGATATCGTGCGTGGCCATGTAGCGCAATGCCCGCGTGGACCAGAGCGCAGTCCAGCATGCGCGCACAGCGATGAGATAGTCGGCCTCGGTTTCGAGGCCCAGATAGCTTTCAAACTGTCCGGCAAAACTGGAACCGCAACGATCCTCGACCAGGGCGGAGGAGCGGACTACGACCGGGCCATCGCATTGCGCGGTGAGCGCGCGATAGGCTCCGAGAACAGGCTCCAGCACCTCCGGCACGACGGGCCTTTCCATAAACCCGAGTTTCATGTCGAGTGCGCAGCGCCGCGCCCGCGCCCCCTCTGCGCTGGCGAAAACGCCGCGCGCCGAAACTTCGAGCCCCGATGCCAGGAGCTGGGTGCGGTAGCCGGCCGCGTCGATACAGAACCCGCCGGGTATGGGAAGTCCCGCATGGCCCAGGGCCGCCAGGTTGGCGGCCTTGGGACCGAAACGGCCTGCGTCGGCAGCCTCTGGCGCGGTGAGGGGAACGACGAGAGGCGCCATCAGCGGGTCAACGTCCTTCGAGCTTGCCGTAGGTCGAGTAGCCCGGCATCGGATCGACGACGGTGATCTGCTCGACCGGAAAGTTGGAGACGATCTCGATGCTGTCCTTGTGCACGATCAGCATCTCTTCAATCCGCACGCCCCAGTGGTGAGCTTTCCCGTGCTGGGTCTCCAGCGCGAACGTCATGCCTTCCTGGATTTCAACCGGATGGTCGAGCGACCAGATGCGCGAGATGACAGGGGGGTCGTACTGGGCGAGGCCCAGCCCATGCCCCCACAGGTTCGCCGCGGCCTGATCCTCTTCCTCGTAGCCCCACGTCTCCTTGGCGGAGGGCCACTTCAGCGCGATGTCACGCGTGGTGACGCCGACCTTCACCGCCTTGATCGAGTCATAGAGCCACTTGAGCGCGGTGGCGTAGTAGTCCTTCTGCTCCTGCGTCGGCTCCTTGCCCACGATGTAGGTGCGGTAGTAGCACGACTTGTAGCCGTTCCAGGTGAGCGCAGCGAGATCCATGAACACGATGTCGCCCGGCTTGATGATGCGGTCCGAGAAATTGCGCCAGTTGGGCCAGGTGTTGAGCCCCGAAGACACGATGACGTCCTCCACGTCCTCCATGCCGGGGATGTTGTAGAGGAACTCCATGATGTGCGCGGTCAGCTGATTTTCCGTGAGTCCGGGCTTCAGGAACTTCATGAACTCCCAGTGCGCGGCATCGCCGATCGCCCCCACCATGCGGAAGCACTCCTGCTCGTCCTGGTTCTTGACCGCGCGCGCCTCCATCATCGGCGTCATGCCGTCGGCCCAATCGATCTTCGCATCCTTGAAGATCTCGATCATGTTGATGTCGATGAAGTCCACGCCGAGCTTCTGGCCGTCCACGCCGCTCTTCTTCATCTCCTTCTTGATGGCGTTGGTGAACTTCGTCACCTGCTGCAGCGAGGCCGGGCCCGCGGCGCCCTTGATCCACGCGTACGAATACCGGATGTTCTCCTTGGGAATCCACGGCGAATGCTTGGCGATGTGCATCCCGATGTCGCCCTGCTCGAACAGCACCGGCGGATCATCGCCGCAGAGCAGCGCGTAGCGCAGCCCCGGCTTGAGGCGGTTCCAGCCGGGTGTCAGGGTGCTGGTGATGTAGCGGACGTTCTCGTCGTACATGCACAACACCGCGCCCAGTCCGTGCGCTTTCATGCGCGCACGCGCGCGCTCCAGCCGGTACTTGCGCAGGCGGTCCCAATTGACGCGCTCCTGCCAGTCAAGACCGACCATGCCTACGTTTGCCATGATTCCCTCCGGTAGATGTGTGCTCTAGCAAGTCTTACGTCGCGGGCTCCGCGCCTTGTCACGGCGCGGAATGCGGTACGTTCAATGGTGACGCGGGATGCAAATGGAGCCGAGATGATCGACCCGCGCAATTTAGCATGGGGCGCCCAAAAAGGCCATCTCACTCCGTGGGTATTTTCGCGTCGCGGATCACCTTTCCGAAGCGCTCCGTTTCGCTCTTGAGGAAAGCCACGAAGTCAGCGGGCGACTTGCTGGTGACGATGGTGATGCCGGCGTCCCCGAGCCGCTTCACCACGCGTTCGTCCTTCATCATTTCGGTGCCGACCTTGAACATCTTGTTGACGACCGGCTGGGGCGTGCCCTTGGGGAGGAACAAGCCCTGCCAGGAGCCGACAACCATGTCGAGGCCCTGTTCGCGCATGGTGGGTATCTCGGGATAAGCAGGATTGCGCTGAGGGGAGATCACGCCCAGCATGCGGACGCGGCCCTGCTTGGCGAAATTGACCGCGGAGGAGAATGTCACGAACATGATCTGAACCTCGTTGGCGAGCAGCCCGATCATGGCCGGCCCGGCGCCGCCTTTGTAGTTCACCTGCACGGCGTCCGTGCCGGTCGCCCGCAGAAATTGAATCGTCTCCAGAGTATTGGCGCTGCTCGGCGCCGGCGCGCCGTAGTTAAGCTTGCCCGGATTCGCCTTCATGTGGGCGATCAGGTCTTTCACGCTTTTTGCCGGGATGGAAGGATGCACGACCGCGGATCCGGGCACATCCACGATCTGCGTCACCGGGATGAGGTCTTTCAGCGGCCGGTAGGGGAACCTGGTGTAGTAGTTGGGATTGATCGCCATGGTCCCAATGTTGCCCAGGAGGAAGTTATAGCCATCGGGGCTTGCCTTGACCGCCAACTCCACGCCGATATTGCCGGCTGCGCCGCCGCGGTTGTCCACCACGACCTGCTGGTTGAAGAGATCCGCCATCGCGGGCTGGATGATGCGACCAACCGTGTCGGATGCGCCGCCCGGCGCGAAAGGCACGACCATGCGCACGGGCCGATTGGGGTAGTCATCTCCGGGTTTGCCCTTGGCCTGCGCCAGCGCATCCACCGCCGGAGCGAGAGCAGCCGCCAGGAGAGTGGCCATAACCATACGGTGAAACGTCATGCGTATCCTCCTTGCCTTGTCATGTAGATGGGATGCTCGTTGCTCGGTATGACGGGCAGCAGCAGATATGACGCCGTGCTGCCGCCGGTATGGATCGTATTCTGCCCGGTATTGTAGTCAGCGCTGTAATGCGTATACGGTGCGCTGCCTACGCCATCGCGCGGCTGGATGTCGAGCCGGATTCGATGTCCTTTTCGAAACACCATGCAGGTGGGCCAGATTTCCACTTGCAGCTGGACCGCTTCACCCGGCTTGAGCCATAGCCGCTCATCGTGCGTGTGATACGGCCGGTAGGGAAGCGAGAGGTCCGGCTCGAGTTTGCGGTGTGACGCGCGCAGCCAGCCCTTGGCGACGGGAACCGGCTGTTGCTGCTGCCCGATTTCCCACACGTCGTTGCCGTCCCGATCGATGTTGCGCAGCGTCGCGAACACATCCATGTCTTCGGCTGCGCTGGCGACCCACAGCACGAGGTTGACCGGCCCCGTGACTTCCATGCCCGCCGCAAGAGGCGGCGTCTCAAACGATATGCCGAGGCGGGGAAGACTGCCGGCGAGCGCCGTGGATGTCCACGATGCCGACGCGACGCCCGCCTTTGTCATGCCGCTCGCGGAATAAGCGAGGGCTTTCCGGGTTCGCGGTGCCGTCGTCGTCAGCGCCCCTTCGACCGCTTTTGTGTCGGCGGACGCCGTCGGCGTAAGATAATACCTGGTCCAGCGCGTGCGTTTGAGCGGCCATTCGTTTTCGCTCCGCCACGCGTAGCCCTTGCCGCCGCCGGTGCGGATCAGAAGCTTGACGGGCGGCTCGTCCATCAAGCCCGTATCGTTGCCTTTCAACCAGTGATCGAGGAATCGCAACTGGTCGTGTCGCGCTTCCTCCGCGTAGAACGGATGGTAGTGCGTCCCGGCATGGATGCGCAGTTTCTTGTGCCTGGATTTCGCCCGCACGAAGCCTTCGGTGTTGCCGCGCAGGTGTAGCCCCATGCCGCTCCAGTTTCCGGCGCTGTAAAAAGGCACGTCGATCTCCTCCCAGCGCGCCTGGCGACCGTGATATGCATCCGTATCCAGGCTGTTGCGCATGTAATCCCAGAGCCAGGCCTTGGAGAAGGCGTCAGGGCTCGCCTGTTCGCGGCGCCCGAGCAGGTGATGGGCCATGTGATTGTTGTACCAGTTCGAGACAAAACCGAAGCAGAAGATGCCGCCGTGGTAGGCGAAGTCCCGGTACATGTCCGCGGCGCCTTCCCAGGGCACCATGGCCTTGAGCGACGGTGGCCTCAGATTCGCCACCAGCCATTGCGTCATCGCGAAGTACGAGATGCCGATGGTGCCCACCCGCCCGTTGCACCAGCCCTGCCGCGCCGACCACTCGATCGCGTCGTGGAAATCGAGCGCTTCCTGCAGAGAGAACGGATCGGTCTGCCCGGGCGACTTTCCCGAGCCGCGCGTGTCCACCCGCACCGCCGCGTAACCCCGCGGCACCCACCACAGCGGGTTGACCGTTTCCCAGTTCATGTACTGATTCGGT
>JBQTHU010000161.1:0-7178 GCA_052389535.1 Betaproteobacteria bacterium
ATGGCGGTGAAAGGGGAGATGGGCTATCCGGCCGCGTTGAGCGCGAAGCGCTGGGGCTTTTACGACGTGCTGTTCAAGGGCAAGCCGTTCACCTTCCAGCGCCCGTTCGGCAGCTACGTGATGGAGAACACGCTGTTCAAGATTCCGTATCCCACGGCGTTCCACGGGCAGAGCGGCGTCGAGGCGGCGATCAAGCTGCACCCGGTCGTAAAAGATCGTCTCGACGACATCAAGCGTATCGACGTGAAGTGCCACAACTCCGCGATGACCATCCTCGACAAGAGCGGGCCGCTCTACAACCCGGCCGACCGCGACCACTGCATGCAGTACATGATGGCGATCGGCATGATCTACGGCACGATGACCGCCGAGCATTACGAGGACCACGTCGCCGCCGACCCGCGCATCGACAGGCTGCGTGAGAAGATGAAGCTCGCCGAGTCGGCGCAGTTCGAGAAGGACTATCACGACCCCGCGAAGCGCTCCAACGCCAACTCGATCCAGGTCTATTTCAATGACGGCACGAAAGCGCCGCTGTCCGTGGTCGAATATCCGCTCGGACATCGCAAGCGGCGCAAGGAGGGCATTCCGGCGGTGATGGAGAAGTTCGAGAAGAACGTCGCGCGTGTCTTTGCGCCGAAACAGCGCGACCGGATCATGGCGGTGTGCCTCGATCAGCAGCGGCTCGAGGCGACGCCCGTCAACGAGTTCATGGACCTCCTCGCCGTTTAGCTCTTCTGAAACACCCATCCCCACCCTGACCCGCCCCTTGAAGGGGAGGGCAACTGCAGGAGCTCGCCGCCGCCTCCCCCTTGAAGGGGATGGCAACTGCAGGAGCTCGCCGTCTCCTCCCCCTTCAAGGGAGGGCAACTGCAGGATCTCGCCGCCGCCTCCCCCTTCAAGGGAGGGCAACTGCAGGAGCTTGCCGTCTCCTCCTCCCCCTTCAAGGGGGAGGTTGGGAGGGGGATGGGGTAAGTCTCAATCCCAGGACCAGAAGCCGCCGCGCTCGTCTATGTAGAAGCGCGCGAGCACCATGCGGTGCACTTCGGAGGCGCCGTCCACGAGCCGCGCCTGCCGCGCGTAGCGGTAGATCCATTCGAGCACGGTGTCCTTCGAATAGCCGCGCGCGCCGTTCAACTGGATCGCGGTGTCCACCGACTTGTGCAGCACGTCGGCCACTGCGACCTTCGCCATCGAGATTTCCTTGCGCGCGAAGTCACCGCCGTCGAGCCTTGCTGCCGCGCGCATGACGAGGAGGCGCCCGATCTCGATCTGCATCGCGACCTCGCCCAGCAGCCCCTGCACGCTTTCGCGCTCGGCGAGTTTTCTGCCCTGATATTCGCGGGCTGCGACGTATTCGGCGGCGATGGCCATCGAGCGCCGCGCGAGCCCCAGCCAGCGCATGCAGTGCGTGAGCCGCGCGGTGCCGAGGCGGATCTGCGTGACCTTGAGCCCGTCTCCCACGTTCATGAGGCGGTTCTCGTCCGGAATTTCGAGCCCGTCGAACTCCAGTTCGCAATGCCCCCCGTGTTCTTCCGGCCCCATGATCGGGATGCGGCGCACGATGCGCCAGC
Organism: Betaproteobacteria bacterium; assembly: GCA_052389535.1. Lineage (GTDB taxonomy): Bacteria > Pseudomonadota > Gammaproteobacteria > Burkholderiales > SG8-41 > DSOT01. Next base: position 1,575 of record JBQTHU010000161.1, read on the forward strand.
CCGGCTGATCACGGTCGTAGAGGAAAGCGGTCAGCCCCTTGCGTGGATCGTCGGAGGTTTTTGCAATGAGAATGAAGTGCTGCGCGACAGCGGCGCCGGTGATGAACCACTTGCGACCGTGGATCACCCACCGGTCGCCTTTCTTCGTGGCGGTGGTGCGCATCATCGAAGGATCCGAGCCCGCGCCGGGAGCGGGCTCCGTCATCACGATGGAAGAGCGGACCTTGCCGTCGATGATGGGCTGCAGCCAGCGCGCCTTCTGCTGTTCGGTGCCGACCTTGTTCAGCACGATCATGTTGCCGTCGTCGGGAGCGGCGCAGTTGAACGTGACCGGCCCGAAGATCGAGTGATTCATCTCCTCGTAGCAGGCGGCCATCGCCACAATGTTGAAACCCAATCCGCCGCGCGCCTTCGGCATCTGCGGCGCCCATAGACCCGCGGCCCTTGCCTTCCCGCGCAGCGTTTCCAGCAGATCGAGGCGGATGTTCTCGTGCTCGTCGTACGAAGCCGGATCGCGCTCGAGCGGGATCAGGTGATCGTCGACGAACGCCTTGTACCGCTTCCGGTAACCCTCGACCTCGTCAGGAAGGTGAAAGTCCATGATGGCTCCGGATAAAAGCCGTCTTCCCCGCGAAGCTTGCCCCGGCTTGCATCGGGCCGGGGGCTGGGATCCAGAGAGGCCTGGATTCCGGATCATTGTCCGGAATGACGAATGAAGTCATGAGTTATTGTCGAGCATCTCGCGCGCGCGCTCGCGCAGCACGAATTTCTGTATTTTGCCGGTGGCGTTCTTCGGCAGCTCCCCGAATACGATCCGCTTTGGCGTCTTGAAATGCGCAAGATGCTCGCGCGCATGCGCGATCAGCTCCGATTCGGCGGCCCCTGCGCCCTTCTTCAGGGCGACGAATGCCACGGGAACTTCTCCCCACTTGGGGTCCGGGCCGGCGACCACCGCCGCCTCCATCACCGCGGGATGGCTGCACAGCGCACGCTCGACCTCGATCGACGCGATGTTCTCGCCGCCCGAGATGATGATGTCCTTGGCGCGATCCTTGATCTCGATATAGCCATCGGCGTGCATGACGCCGAGATCGCCGGTGCGGAACCAGCCGTCGGGTATCGCCTTGCGCGTCGCGATTTCGTCGTGATAGTAGCCCAGCATCACGTTGTTGCCGCGGATCGCAATCTCCCCCAATGCCGCGCCATCGGCGGGCACGTCCTCGCCATGTGCATCCACGATGCGCACCTGCTGCGAGATCGCGTTGCCCACGCCCTGTCGCGCCTTGATGCGTGCCTGCTCCGCGATCGGCAGCGTTCGCCACTCGCCGCGCCAGGCGCACACGACCGCCGGGCCGAAGGTTTCGGTAAGGCCGTAGAGGTGGGTCACGTCCATCCCGAGCTGCGCGAGCCTTCCCAGGATCGCCGGCGTCGGCGGCGCGCCGCCCGTTGCGACGCGCACCCTGCGCTCGAGCGGCGCTGCGCCCGTGTGCCAGGCGAGCATGACGAGGACAGTCGGGGCAGCGCAGAAATGCGTAACCTGCGAATCGCGCAGATGACGCCAGATCGGTTCCGCCTCCACCCGCCGCAGGCACAGATGCGTCGCGCCTGCCGCGGTGACCGCCCACGTGAAGCACCAGCCGTTGCAGTGAAACATCGGCAAAGTCCACAGGTAGGCGCTGTCGCAATCGAGCCGCATCTCGAACGCCATCGCGAGCGCCTGCAAATACGCGCCGCGATGGTGATACATGACGCCCTTCGGCCTGCCGGTGGTACCGCTCGTGTAATTGATGGAGATCATGCCGCGCTCGTCCTCCACCGCGTGATGGTAGGGATCTGCGCTCGCGAGCAGATGCTCGTACTGATCGTCCGCGCGTCCCGCGCGCACGAGGCGCAGGTCGTCGCCGATCTCGGTTGCGATCGATCTTGCGACGGCCTCATGATCGTGATCGTAGACGAGCACTCTCGCGCCACTGTGGCGGACGATGAAGGCGAGATCGCTTGCAGTCAGGCGCACGTTCAGCGCCACGAGCACGGCGCCGGCGAACGGCACGCCGTAGTGCGACTCGAGCAGGATGTGCGTATTGGGCGCCAGTACCGCGACACGTCCGCCTTCCGGCACGCCCATCCGGTGCAGTGCGCCGCTCAGGCGCAGGCAGCGATCGAGGAATTCCGCGTAGGTGAACCGTCGCTCGCCGTCGATCACGGCGATGCGATCGGCGTAGACCCGCCCCGACCGCAGGAGAAAACTGGCTGGCGTGAGCGCTTCGTAGGAAACGGCCGTGCTCATTTTCCGGCCAATGCTTTCGGATTCGAAATGGCGAGCTTTTCCTCGACGGTCCTGCGCAGGTGAGCCAGCAGCGCAGCCCGTTCATCATCGTAGCGGCCGGCCCGGATGTCGCCGGCGAGACGGCGATTGCAGTCGGCGAGGGCGAAATGCAGCTCGAGCCCGTGCACTTCGCGCGCCGACTCGCCGAAGAGGCTGCGCAAGCGCGCCAGTTCCGACTGTGCCGATTCCTCGCCCGCTTCCATTTCGCGCCGCGCGATCGCGAGGGCGTTCGCGATCATCAGCGCCGTATAGCGCTTGTCATCGGGAACGGCGGGCAATATTTCCGTGTTGAATGCCTCGCGCGCAATCGCCAGCAGATCGGGGGCGTAGGGACGGTTCTTCAAGATTTACCCTGACCGTCACGCCGGTGAAAACCGGCATCCATTCGAAGTGCTTTCCTGGATTCCGGCCCCGGATGAACTCCTTCCGGGGCGGGCTCCGGACGTCGGAATGACGAATTGCTTCTGTGCATTCATCCACCAGTCGTGAGGTTCAGTATTTCGAGTTCGAGGTCGCTCAGTATATGACCGGTCAGCGCAAGTTCCAGCGACGGCTCGATTCCCAACAGGTGACGCTGCGCCTGCTGCAGCGCGATCACCGCCCAGCGCACGTGCGCCATCACCTGCCAGTAGCGCAGATCGTCCGCCGTCACCCGCCGGCCGGAATGGCGCTCGTACTCCGGCAGGAAATCCTCCAGGGGTGCGATGCCGCCCACCACGCGATCGGAACGGGCGAAACGCCAGCATCGCGAGCACAGCCAGCCGACATCCTCCAGCGGATTGCCAAAAGCCGCAAATTCCCAGTCCAGCACGCCGGAGAGTTTGCCTTCATGCACCAGGTAGTTTCCGGTCCGGTAATCGCGGTGGATGAAAGTCGTCTCTTCCGTAGCTGGCGCATGAATCTCGCACCAGCGCAGTCCCCACTCCAGCACCGGATGCGCCTCGGGGTGGCCGTCGAGATAGCGGCGATAGTGCGCGATGTTGTCCTGCGCACGCGTGGTAGCGAGAAAAGCGAGAGCGGGCTGCGGCGGCCGGATGCCATGCAGCCGCGCCAGGTTCTCGGCCAGTTCGCGTGCGAGGCGGGCCGGGTCGGGAACGAGGGTGTGGTTGCGCGTGACGCGGTGACCGGCCGCGACGCCGGGAAGCCGCTCCATGACGAAGAAGCGCCGGCCGGTGATGGCTACGTCATCACAGAAGTAGAGCGGCCGGGGCGCAAGCACGCGCGCTACCTGCATCGCCTGCAACACGGCGAATTCCTGCGCGCGGGTCAGGCTTTCGCGCACGGCGGCGGGCGCATCGCTGCGCAGCACCCAATGGTGGATTGCGCTTTCCAGCTCCACGTCGAGCGCCCAGTTTTCCTGCACCGCGCCGCCGCTCATGCGCTCCAAGCGCACAACTTGCGCCGACCTGCAGCCCGACGCACGGGCGACGAAGTCGCTCAGACGTTCGCGGATTATTGACTCGTCGGCTTGCACGCTGCTCCCTGGTCACGTTCAGATCACGCGATGAAACATGATACGCTTCGCACCTGGGCCATGAAGACCCCGCTCGAAATACTCAAGCTCTATCCTGCGCACGATTACACGCTGCACGGCGCGTTCGCAAGCCGTGCGCAGCACGATCCGCTGCGCGCTTTCATGCTGTTCGAAACGAAAACGTGGACCTGGGCCGCGTTCGATGCGGCGGCGGGTCAGGCCGCCCGCGCGCTGCGCGCCCGGGGCATCCGGAGCGCCGATCGCGTCGGTGTGATGGGAGCGAACAGCGACGGGCACGTCATCCTGCTGTTCGCGCTGGCCCGGATTGGCGCCATCATGGTACCGGTGAATCCCGAGTTCGGTGTGCAGGAGGCGCGCTACGTGCTGCACCACGCCGAAGTGAGCGCCGTAGCGGCGAGCGGGACAACGCTGGACACGGCGCGTGAGGCGTGCGAGGGACTGCAGACTTCTCCCTGGTTCATGCTGCTGGACGGCACGCGCGACAACGTGCCGTTGCTTCACGATCTGATGCGGCAGGCACCCGAGGCCGTGCTCCCCCGTGACATAAGCGCGGACGAGACGTGCCTCATCGTCTATACCTCGGGCACGACCGGCTTTCCGAAAGGCGCGATGCACAGCCAGCGCAGCTTCGTCACGGGCGGGGAGGCGTTCGTCCAGCGCGTCTGGCTGCAGAACGACGACCGGCTGATGATCGTGCTGCCGCTGTTTCACATCAACGCGCTGTTCTATTCGGTCGCCGGCACGCTCGCGGCGGGCGCCAGCATGGTGATCGTGCCGCGCTTTTCCGCGTCTACGTTCTGGCAGACCGCGAAGGAAAGCGGCGCGACCGAGGTCAACATCATCGAAGCGATCGGGACGATACTCAAGAACCGGCCGCGCAGCGAGTTCCGGCCGGACCATCGCATCCGCAAGGCCTACGGCGTGCGCGAAGGTGTTGCCGAAACTTTCCGCAAGGAGTTCGGTATTCCGCACCTCATCGGCGGCTATGGCATGACGGAAATCCCCGGCGTGACCTGCAATCCGTTCGAAGGCCCGCAGAAGCCGGGCAGCATGGGCCCGGTGGGGCGGCATCCCGATTCCGCGCGCCCGTGGGCCGAGTGCCGCGTCGTCGACGAATCCGGCCGGGATGTGGCTGCGGGCGAAGTCGGCGAGCTCATCGTGAAGACGCCGATCCTCATGCAGGGCTATTTCCGCGACCCGGAACAGACGCGCGCGGCGTTCCGCGACGGCTGGTTTCTGACCGGCGACCTGGTGAAGCGCGACGCGGACGGCTATTTCTATTTCGTCTCGCGCAAGAAGGACATCATCCGCCGCCGTGGCGAGAACATCGCCGGCGCCGAGCTGGATCGCGTGATCGGCGCGCACCCCGCGGTGCACGAAGCCGCGGCGATCGCAGTGCCATCGGAACTCGGCGAGGACGAGATTCTCGTCGCCGTCGTGCCCAGGACCGGGCATGCCGTCAGCGCGGAAGACATCGCACAATGGTGCCGCGAGCGGCTCGCCGCGATGAAAGTGCCGCGTTACGTCGCCGTGGTGGACGATCTGCCGCACACGCCCACGCACAAGGTCGCGAAGGCGGTGATGCGCTCGGACGCGACGCTCAGAGCGCGCGCAGTGGATCTCGCGGCGACTGCGACGCAGCCGAAAAGGGTAAGGGAGGAGGCGCATCATCGAACGTAAAGCACTGGGGCTCGGCATCGTCGGGTCGGGACGCATCGGCACGCTGCGCGCGCGGCTCGCGAGCCAGCATCCGGCCGTGCACTATATCGCGGTGTCCGACCGC
>JBQTHU010000162.1:0-2822 GCA_052389535.1 Betaproteobacteria bacterium
GGCATGCAGGTCGCGGAACTGAAGGCGCTGTGTCGCGACCATCTGCCGCGTGTCGCGGCGGGCCCCTGCGCCGTGATCGGCGGCGGAAAACGCGCCAACAGCCTCGATGCCGCACTGCTCAATGGAACGGCCGGCGTGTGGCAGGATTTCGACGAGGGCAATCTCTACATGCACGGCCACCCGGGGATACAGGTGATCCCGGCTGCGATCGCCGGCGCCGAGGATCGCGCGGCGAGCGGCGCGGATTTGCTCGCCGCCGTCGCCGTCGGTTACGAAGCGTGCGGACGCGTGAGCGGCGCATCGCGCATGAAGCAGATCATTCACCCGCACGGGACGTTCGGCACCATCGGCGCGGCGATCGCCGCGGCGCGGCTCACCGGTTTCGATGCGCAGCGCATGCCGGCGCTCATCAATCTCGCCGCCTCGATTCCGATGGCCAACAATCGCCACGCCATGCTGCACGGCGGAACCATCCGCAATTGGGGCGCGGGCTACAGCGGTTACATGGGGCAGATGGCGGTGCGTCTGGCCGATGCGGGATTCGCAGCGGCGCCGGATGCGCTCAACACCGTGTACGCTGCCGTGCTGGGCGATGCATTCGACCCGCTCAAGATGGTGGACGGACTGGGCAACCGCTGGCTGCTGACCGACGGTTACATCAAGCTCTATCCGACCGGCCGCTATTCCCACGCGGCGATGGACGCCCTGATCGATGTGCTCGTGCGGCTGCCCGACGGGCGCCTCGACCCCGCTGCGGTGGCGCGCATCGGGGTGAAAACGTTTCGGCTTGGCGCAATGCTCGATGTCAGGACCGTGAAGAACGTGTTCAACACGCGCTTTTCGATTCCGTTCGCGCTCGCTTCCATCATCTGCCACGGCCGCTGCGGGCTCGATTGCTTCGAAGAAGCCGCCGTGGCGAATCCGGTCATTCAGTCGCTTGCACAGCGCGTCTACGTCGTCGAGGATCCGGAAATGGAGGCGCGTTACCCGCGCGAGCAGGTTGCAGAGCTTGCGATCCACCTCACGGACGGTACGGTACTGAACGGACGCTGCGAGGTCATGCGCGGCGAACCGGGCAATCCCCACGATTCGCGCGATCTCGAGCGCAAATTTCACATGCTGGTGGAGCCCGTGATCGGGCGTTCGTCCGGACAGCGGCTCTATGAGGGACTGATGTCGCTCGAGCGCGTCGCCGACGTGCGGGCATTCACATCGGAATGCCGGCTCTAGAGAGATCGCGTGACATGACATGCGAGTAAACTTAACGTATCGCCCACGAACTGATACACTGCAGGCTGGCAACTTTGAAAGGAGGTGATCCCGTGCGAGTCTATTTAGGCAACGTCGTTCTTACCGGCTCGACTGTCGGATCATTCCGCAGCGTTAGGAATTCGAGCCGCTAAGCGGCCTGCCTGCACTACCGACGCCCCGGGGATTCGTTCCCGGGGCGTTTTTACTTGCGCGCCGCTAAAATCGGCGTTGATAACGACAAGGACGAGAGGAGATTACGTGCGGCGACTCGGCGGAACGGCGATACTTGCGGCAGCGCTCATGCTGGCCGGCGTGCCCGCGGCGGCGCAGAAGCCGCCGGCGACCGACTATCCCACCAAACCGATACGCATGATCGTGCCGTTTGCGCCTGGCGGCGGCACGGACATCATCGGCCGGCTGGTGGCGCAGGAACTCGGGCATGCGTGGGGTCAGACCGTGGTGGTGGACAACCGCGGCGGCGGAGGCGGCACCATCGGCGCCAACCTCGCCGCGAAGGCAACGCCCGACGGCTACACCATGGTGCTGTGCAGCCTCGGCGTCTCGTATGCGCCGGCGCTCTACGCGAAGCTGCCGTTCGATCCGGTGCAGGACTTCGCGCCGATCTCGCTGGTGGCGACCCAGCCGTTCGTCTACGTCGTGGTGCCCGCGCTCGGCGTCAATTCGATGAAGGAGCTGATCGCGCTCGCCAAAGCGAAACCCGGCCAACTGCGTTACGGCTCGGGCGGCGCGGGCGGCTCGTCGCATCTCGGCACTGAACTGCTGCGCACCATGACCGGCATCGATATCGTGCACGTGCCTTACAAAGGGACCGGGCCCGCGCTCACCGCCATGCTCTCGGGCGAAATCCAGATGCAGTTGATCGGCATCTCGTCGGTCGTGCCGCACATGAAGTCGGGCCGCATGCGCGCGCTGGCGGTGAGCGGGGCGAAGCGCTCGGCGGCCGCGCCCGAGGTGCCGACGGTCGCGGAAAGCGCCGTGCCCGGTTACGTTTTCGACGTGTGGTACGGCATGCTTTTCCCCGCGGGTACGCCGCGCGCCATCGTTGCGAAGACCAACGCGGCGATCAATCGCGCGCTCAAGTCTCCGGCGCTGGCGCAGCGTTTTGCCGGCGTCGGCGTCGAGCCGGCAGGCACCACGCCGGAGGCGTTCGCGACGATGCTGAAGAGCGAGATCGCCAGGTGGAAGAAGGTGGTCGCAGAAGCCCACATCCGCATCGAATAACGCTATGCACGCACTTGGCTGCCTGTTTTTCTGGATTCCGGTTTTCACCGGAATGACGAGTTAGCGTTTTCCCGGCGTAGCTCGGAGAATAAACCTCGTCATCCCAGCGCAGGCGCGGAGATAAAAACCTCGTCATCCCAGCGCAGGCGCGGAGATACAAACCTCGTCATCCCGGCATAGGCGCGGAGATATAAACCTCGTCATCCCAGCATAGGCGCGGAGATATAAACCTCGTCATCCCAGTAGGCGCGAAGATATAAACCTCGTCATCCCAGCGCAGGCGCGAAGATACAAACCTCGTCATCCCGGCATAGGCGCGGAGATATAAA
>JBQTHU010000163.1:0-9372 GCA_052389535.1 Betaproteobacteria bacterium
TTTCGAAGAAGATCACGGTGAACGTCAAATGCGAGATTCTCGAACTCAAAAAAACCATCAACACCATGGTGGACACGCTGCGGTCCTTCGCCTCCGAGGTGACGCGGGTGGCGCGCGAGGTGGGCACCGAAGGCAAACTCGGCGGCCAGGCCGAAGTGCGCGGCGTGTCCGGCACGTGGAAGGACCTGACCGAGTCGGTGAACTTCATGGCCGGCAACCTGACCTCCCAGGTGCGCAACATCGCCGAGGTGACCACTTCTGTTGCTGCCGGCGACCTCTCGAAGAAGATCACGGTGGACGTGAAAGGCGAGATTCTGGAACTGAAGAACACCGTGAACACCATGGTGGATCAGCTGCGGTCATTTGCTTCGGAGGTGACGCGGGTGGCGCGCGAGGTGGGCACCGAAGGCAAACTCGGCGGCCAGGCTGAAGTGCGCGGTGTCGCCGGCACGTGGAAGGACCTGACCGATTCCGTGAACTCGATGGCCGGCAACCTGACCTCGCAGGTGCGCAACATCGCCGACGTGACGACTGCGGTGGCGGCGGGCGACCTTTCGAAGAAGATCACGGTGAACGTCAAAGGCGAGATTCTCGAACTCAAAAACACCATCAACACCATGGTGGACACGCTGCGGTCCTTCGCCTCCGAGGTGACGCGGGTGGCGCGCGAGGTGGGCACCGAAGGCAAACTCGGCGGCCAGGCCGACGTGCAGGGTGTGGCCGGCACGTGGAAGGACCTGACCGAGTCGGTCAACTTCATGGCGGGCAACCTCACCTCCCAGGTGCGCAACATCGCCGAGGTGACCACTTCTGTTGCTGCCGGCGACCTCTCGAAGAAGATCACGGTGGACGTGAAGGGCGAAATCCTTCAGCTCAAGAACACCATCAACACCATGGTGGATCAACTGCGTTCGTTCGCCTCCGAGGTGACGCGGGTGGCGCGCGAGGTGGGCACCGAAGGCAAACTCGGCGGCCAGGCCGACGTGCAGGGTGTCGCGGGCACGTGGAAGGACTTGACCGACTCGGTGAACTCGATGGCCGGCAACCTCACCTCCCAGGTGCGCAACATCGCCGACGTGACGAAGGCGGTGGCGGCGGGGGACCTTTCGAAGAAGATCACGGTGGACGTGAAGGGCGAGATCCTCGAACTGAAGAACACCATCAACACCATGGTGGACCAGCTCTCCTCCTTTGCCGCGGAGGTGACGCGGGTGGCGCGCGAGGTCGGCACCGAAGGCAAACTCGGCGGCCAGGCCGAAGTGCGCGGCGTGTCCGGCACGTGGAAGGACCTGACCGACAACGTGAACTTCATGGCCGGCAACCTCACCTCACAAGTGCGCGGCATCGCCAAGGTGGTGACCGCGGTGGCGGACGGCGATTTGAAGCAGAAACTGACCGTGGAGGCCAAGGGCGAGATCGCGGCGCTGGCGGAAACCATCAACGCCATGACCGACACGCTGGCGACCTTCTCCGACCAGGTGACGACGGTGGCGCGCGAGGTGGGGGTCGAAGGGAAGCTCGGCGGTCAGGCCAAGGTGCCGGGCGCGTCCGGAACCTGGAAAGGCCTCACCGAAAACGTGAACGAGCTGGCGGCGAACCTCACCACGCAGGTGCGCGCGATCGCCGAGGTGGCGACCGCCGTGACGCAGGGCGACTTGACGCGTTCGATCGCGGTCGATACGCAGGGCGAAGTGGCGGCGCTCAAAGACACCATCAACGAGATGATCCGCAACCTGCGCGACACCACGCAGAAGAACACCGAGCAGGACTGGCTCAAGACCAACCTCGCCAAGTTCAGCCGGATGCTGCAGGGCCAGCGCGACCTGATGCAGGTCGGCCAGATGATCCTGTCCGAACTGGCGCCGGTGGTCGGGGCACATCAAGCCGAGTTCTACGTGCTCAGCGGCGAGAACGAAGCCGACACACCCCTGCTCAAGCTCGTCGCAAGCTACGCCTCGGGCGGACAGATGGCGCACGGCAAGTCGATCGACCTCGGCGAAGGGCTGGTCGGGCAGTGCGCGATCGAAAAGCGCAAGATCCTGCTCACCAGCGTACCCTCGCCCAACTTCCGCATCGCCAGCGGGCTCGCCGAAGCGGCGGCGCTCGACGTGCTGGTGCTGCCGGTCGTGTTCGAGGAGAAGGTGCGCGGGGTGATCGAACTGGCCTCGCTCGACCGCTTCAATCCCGCGCACCAGGCGTTCCTCGACCAGCTGACCGAGAGTATCGGCATCGTGATCAACACCATCGAGGCGAACACCCGGACCGAGAACCTGCTGAGCCAGTCGCAGTCGCTCGCCGAAGAGCTGCAGCAGACCAACCAGGAGCTGCAGGAAAAAGCGCGGCTCCTCGCGCACCAGAACCAGGAGGTGGAGCGCAAGAACCAGGAAGTGGAGCAGGCCCGCCAGGCGCTGGAAGAGAAGGCCTCGCAGCTCGCGCTCACGTCCAAGTACAAGTCGGAGTTCCTCGCCAACATGTCGCACGAGCTGCGGACGCCGCTCAACAACCTGCTCATTCTGTCCGACGAGCTCTCCCGCAACACCGACCAGAACCTGACGCCGAAGCAGGTCGAGTTCGCAAAGACCATCCACGCCTCGGGCAACGACCTGCTGGCGCTGATCTCGGACATCCTCGATCTCTCCAAGATCGAGTCGGGCACGGTGGCGGTGGACGTGAGCGAAGTGCGGCTCTCCGATCTCGGGCGCTACGTCGAACGCAGTTTCGGCCCCATCGCCGAGTCGAAAGCCGTGAACTTCGAGATCACCCTGCATCCGGCGCTGCCGAAAAACGTGCACACCGACGTGAAGCGCCTGCAGCAGATCATCAAGAACCTGCTCTCCAATGCGTTCAAGTTCACGCACACCGGGACGGTGTCGCTCTCCGTCGCGCCGGTCATCTCGGGATGGTCTGCGGACTGCGAGCAGCTCAACCAGGCGGATCACGTCGTCGCTTACAGCGTGACCGACACCGGCATCGGCATCTCGCCCGACAAGCAGCACATCATCTTCGAGGCGTTCCAGCAGGCCGACGGCTCGACCTCCCGCAAATACGGCGGCACCGGGCTCGGGCTCGCGATCAGCCGCGAGCTGTCACGGCTGCTCGGCGGCGAGATCCGCCTGATCAGCGCACCGGGCTCGGGCAGCACCTTCACGCTCTACCTGCCGCAGACCTATGCCGCGCCGCGGCCGCGCCAGCGCATCGCCACCTCGCGCGGGGGACTGCCGGTTGAGCCGGCGCACGACGCGGTGGACGCCGTCTCCACGGAAGTCGAGACCGCGATGCCGTTCCCCAACGAGGCGGATGACGATCGCGAGTACATCAAGCCGGACGACGATGTCGTGCTCATCGTGGAGAACGACCTCGGCTTCGCGAAGGTGCTGCTCGATGCGGCGCGCAAGCAGGGGTTCAGGGGCATCGTGGCCTCCAGCGGCGCGGCCGCGCTCGCCATGGTGCGCGAGTACACGCCCGCGGTGATCAGCCTCGACATCTTCCTGCCCGACATGCAGGGCTGGCGCGTGCTGGACCGCCTCAAGGCGGATCTTTCCACGCGGCACATCCCGGTCTGCGTCGTATCGACCGACGAGGCGCGCGGCCGGGCGCTCGACTCGGGCGCGATCGGCTTCATCGGCAAGCCGCTGACTTCGCGGGAATCCGTCGACCAGGCGATCGCGGGCCTGCGCAGCTTCATCGCGCGGCAGCAGCGGCACGTGGCGCTCCTGATGGAGCCGGGCGCGCAGCGCGATGCCGTGGTGGCGCGCCTCTGCGCTGCGGATGTGGACGTCACCCTCGCCGGGGACGTAGACCAGATCTGCCGTATCCTCGGATCCGAAACCGTGGACTGCCTCGTGATCCAGCCCAACGGGTCCGAGCTGCGGCCCGATAGCGTTGCCGAAACGCTGGAGAGCCGCGCCGTGTCGCAGCGGCTGCCGGTCGTGCTCTACACCACGCAGGACACGCCGTCCGCCGGGCACTGGAAACGCCGGGACGACATCTTCGCGCTGCGCGAAGCGCGCTCGAGCGAGCGGCTGCTGGATCACATCTATTTCTTCCTGCACCGCAATGCGCTCTCCATGTCGCCGGAGGAACGCCAGGCGCTGGAAGAGCTGCACGGCTCCAACCGCATCCTGGAGGGAAGGAAAGCGCTGATCGTCGATGACGACATGCGCAACATCTTCGCGCTCGCCACGGTGCTGGACGGCCAGGGCATGACCATCGTTTCGGCCAACAACGGGCGCGACGCCCTCGAGATCGTCAGGAACACTCCCGACGTCGACGTGGTCCTGATGGACATCATGATGCCGGAGCTGGACGGCATCGCTACCATACAGGAGATGCGCAAGCTCGAGGCCGGCCGCAACCTTCCCATCATTGCCGTCACCGCGAAGGCGATGAAGGGCGACCGCGCGAAGTGCATACAGGCCGGCGCGTGGGATTACCTGTCGAAGCCCGTGGACCGCGTGCACCTGCTCTCGGTACTGCGCGGCTGGCTGCACCGCTAGGTTCGTAAGAACGCATCAGGCCGTTACCGCAATGAGGAGCTGCGATGAATGACTTTTCGCCCGTGCAGCCCGCCGACAAGGCAAACATCCTGATCGTGGACGACCTGCCCGAGAAGCTGCTGGTCTTCGAGACGATCCTCTCCGGGCTGGGCGAAAATCTGGTCATGGTGCGCTCCGGCTCGGATGCGCTGGCGGAAGTGCTGAAGCGGGATTTCGCGGTGATTCTCCTCGACGTCAACATGCCCGACATCGACGGGCTGGAGACCGCCGAGTACGTCCGCAAATACAAAAGATCGGCCCATACGCCGATCATCTTCATCACCGCCTACGCCGACGAGATGCAGACCGCCAAGGGCTATCAGCTCGGCGCGGTCGATTACATTCTTTCGCCCATCCAGCCGGACATCCTGCGCAGCAAAGTGCGGGTGTTCGTGGAGCTGTACAAGCTCCAGCAGCAGGCGCGGGTCATGGCGGAAGAGCGCATGGCGCTCGAGCGCGCGGAAAACGCCCGCCGGGCGGCGGAGCAAGCGAACCAGCTCAAGGACGAGTTCATCGCGATGCTGTCCCACGAGCTGCGCAACCCGCTGGCGCCGATCCGCACCGCGGTGGACGTGATCCGGCGGCTCGCCGCGCCCGACCCGAAAATCGGGGTGGCGACCGACATGATCGAGCGCCAGGTCGGGCATCTCGTGCGGCTGGTGGACGATCTCCTCGACATGGCGCGCCTGAGCCGCGGACGCATCATGCTCAGGAAGGAGCACCTCGAGCTGGAGAAAGTCATCGCCCACGGCCTAGAGCCGGTGCGATCCCTCATCGAAACGCGCCGCCAGACGCTGAACGTGAAGCTGCCGTCCGCGCCGGTATGGATATCGGGAGACCTCGTGCGGCTCGGTCAGGTCGTGACCAATCTCGCCAACAACGCGTCCAAGTACACGCCGCAGGGCGGTCATATCGAGGTCGAAGCCACGGCCGGACGCGGGCAGGCGGTAATCGCGGTGCGCGACACCGGCGTGGGCATCGAGCCGCAGCTCCTGCCGCGCGTGTTCGAGCTGTTCGTGCAGGGTCAGCGCTCGATCGACCGCAGCGAGGGCGGGATGGGCATCGGGCTCGCGCTCGCTAGACAGCTCGTCGAGCTGCACCAGGGCGCCATCGAGGCTCACAGCGAAGGGGCGGGCAAGGGCGCGGCGTTCACCGTGTCGCTGCCGTGCATCAGCTCCGTGGCGCGCTCCGACGTCGCCCCGGGCGCTGCGGTCAGCGTTTCAACCGCGGCGCGCCGGATCCTGGTGGTGGACGACAACGCGGACGCCGCGCAAAGCATGGCGCTATTGCTGCAGCTCTCGGGGCACGACGCGCGGGCAGTCACGGAGTCGGTGAAGGTAATCGCCGCGTGCGCGGAGTTCGCCCCGCAGGCCGTCATACTGGACATCGGCCTGCCCGTCATCGACGGCTATCAACTCGCGCGCGAACTCCGCAGGCGTGCGGACGGCGCGGACGTCGTGCTGATCGCGCTCACCGGCTACGGCCAGCAGCACGACCGGGAGAGCGCGCGCAAGGCCGGCTTCGACCATTACTTCGTGAAGCCGGTTGACCCGGACAGGCTGCAGGCCGCGATCCGGGCAGGACGCGGCAGCAACGGAAATTCTTCCTCCCAGCTCGGAACGGCCTGATCAGTCGCGCTAGACCGGGCGATTGGTCTCCGCCGGCTGCTTCCTCGATCGCGCGGCGAAAAGATTCTTGTCCACGATCGCGAACAGGATCAGAACGAAGCCGAGCACGCGCAGCGCATAGATGAAGCTCGTCGGCTCGTGATACACCGACAGGATGTGTGCCAGCCCCTGATTCAGCGCGAACAGCACGAACGCGAGCGCGAAAGCGAGAAAGAGGCGATCGCGGGTCCTGCGCCAGAAGCGCAGGAAGAACAGTGCGGCGATGATGTGGGCGAGCGTGGCTGCGCCCGAAAGAAATTCGATCATTTAGTTGTCCTCCGCTTCCCAGATGAACCCGTGGAGAAGAAACGCAAGCCCCCCCAGCGACGAGGCGAGACGCCATGGGCGCAGATCGACTTCCGGCACAGCGACAAAAACGATCAGGTCGAAGAACAGCAGGATGTTGCTGATCGACAGCCCCACGAAGCACAGCGTGCTCCAGAGGAGCAGCCGCTCGCGGGTGCGCATGTAACCGCGCGCCAGCATCACCGTGCAGGCGAGGCAGGTCAGCACCGCCAATAGATAGAGAATCAGGTTGAACGTTGCCATGGTCAGCTCTTCCGCAGCTTGAAAGCGTCTGCAAACGACTGGATTTTCGGATCCCTTAATGCGTAAACCATGCGTATCAGCGTCACCGGCCGCTCGTTGTACGCCTGCGCGAGCGTGCCGACGTGGGCGGCGAGGGCTTCCGAGGCCGGGTGGTAGCGCGCGCGCTTCTCGGCGTCGAACTCGATCAGGCCATGGGGCCGCAGCGCGTCGAGGCATGCCGCGATGCCGCTTTCGTTGATGTTCACATCGGGCGGCAGCTCGGTGCGCAGTTCCGCGGGCGTCCACCAGCGCTCGGGATGCCGCTGCACCAGGATCAGCACCTCCGCCGCGGAAACCGACGGAATCGCGGTGTGGATGAAGCCCAGGAATGCTTCGGAAAAAGCGGAATCTTCCATCAGCGAAACCGAAACCGGGGACAGACCACGTTTTTCCGCGCTCCCATCATGGCTTTGCGGTTCGGCGAAAACACGGTGTGTCCTTCATTTATCCGGCAAAAAAAACGTGGTCTGTCCCCGGTTTTCCGGCTTATTCGGTCTTGATGCCTACCGTTTCGACCACCTTTTTGTAGCGCTCGGCGTCGCGCTTCACGCGCGCATGAAACTCGGGCGGCGGCATGCCTATGGTTTCGGCCGCGCCGACGCTGCCGTAGCGCTCCTTGACGTCCGGCTGCCTGAGCGCCTCGACCGTTTCCTTGTAGATCCGGTTGACGATCGCTTTCGGCGTGCCCTTGGGCGCGAACAGACCGACCCAGATCGAGGCATCGACGCCCGCTATCCCGCCCTCCTGCGGGGTGGGATAGTTCGCGTGTGCCGAGCGCTTGGCGGTCGTGATGCCGATCACCTTGACGCGCCCGGCCTGCAGGTGCGGCAGCACGCCGGGAATGCCGGCGACGGTCATCATCACCTCCCCGGCGGCGGTGGCGGAGACGGCGGGCGCCCCGCCTTTATACGGCACATGCAGCAGCTTAACGCCTGCCGCGGACGCGAGCCACTCGGTCGCGAGCTGGTTGATGGATCCCGTGCCGGGCGAGCCGTACGTCACCTGCCCGGGCTTCGCCTTCGCCATCGCCACGAGATCCTTCAGGCTGCCGATGGGCGACCGGGCACCGACGACCACCGCCATCGGCGCATCGCTCAGCATGGTGATCGGCGTGAAATCGCGGTCGAGATCGTAGGGCACGTTCTTGAAGATCGCGGGATTGACGGCAAATTCTCCGGTGTGCGCGGAAAGCAGCGTGTAGCCGTCGGGCGCTCCCTTCGCGGCGAGCTGCACCGCGATGAAACCGTTGCCGCCGGGGCGATTGTCCACGACGAACTGCCAACCCAGGCGCTCGGTGAGCTTGTTGGTGAGAATGCGCGTGGACGTGTCCACCACGCCGCCCGGCGCGAACGGGACCAGCACGCGGATCGGGCGCGCCGGGTAATCCTGCGCCGGCGCCGCCGCGCCGAGCCATAACGACAAAACGATACCGATCAGAGTCCGCATGCTTCCTCCTCGTATCTTTATAGAATGTCTTTCCACTTCGCGCGCACTTTATCGCACAGCGCCCGGCTCGCCTCGGCCACTTCGGGGAATTCGTCGAGGTGGTCGTACGGCCGACAGGCGTCGATCACCGCCTTCGAGCTGTACGGCGCGCCATAGCGATAGGCCACGTACATCGGATCGTTCTTGGAGCCCATGCCGCGCCGGATGATGTCGATATCGACTTCCGGGTCGGTGCGCGTCGCCACCGCCCACATCACTTCGTGCAGGTCGGATGGATCGATGTCGTCGTCGACGACGACGGAATAGCGCGACATGTAAGCGCCCACGCCGCATTGATTCAGGATGTGCCCCGCCTGCTTCGCGTGCCCGGCGTAGCGCTGGCGGATCGCCGCAACGTTGAACATGCGCGCGCCGCCGATCTCGTGCGCCCACACCGCCGTGACATCCGGAACGCCCGCCGCGGCGAGCGCATCGAACAGCAACGCTGAGCGCATCACCGCCTTCGAATACGAATAGTCGTTGGGCGGTTTCGCAGGCGGGCTGCCGAGCAGTATCGGATCGTTGCGGTAGTACACCCGCTCCACCGTCACCACCGGCGCGGCGTGCGCCTTGCCGGGATAGTAGCCGTGAAACTCGCCGAACGGACCTTCGGTGCGCATCTCTCCGGCATGCGCCCAGCCTTCGAGCACGATCTCGGATGCGCTCGGAAACACGAGCCCGGTCTCGTGCCCTTTCACGACCGATACCGGCCCGCCGAGAATGGCGCCCATGTAATTGTATTCGCACATCCCGAACGGCACCTCGATCCCCGAGATGAGATAGCCGAGCGGATCGCATCCAAGCACGATCGCGACCGGAAACGGTTTCCCGGCCTTCAGGTACTTGTCGTACTGGATCGCGCCGTGCTTGCCGGGCACCATGTCGAGACCCACGTGGTTGCGATCGTGCAGCATGACGCGATAGGTGCCGACGTTCACCCAGTCGCTGTCGTAGTCGCGCGTGACCACACAGCACCCGGTCCCGATATAGCGCCCGCCGTCCTTCTCATGCCACAGCGGCGAGGGAAAGGCGAAGAGATCCACTTTTCCGCCGTTCTGCACGTTCTCGAAAATCGGGCCGGTCTCCGTTTCGACCGG
>JBQTHU010000164.1:0-11175 GCA_052389535.1 Betaproteobacteria bacterium
GCGTGACGTATTTGGTCACCATGTGACGCGATTTGTCGTTCGGTGGAGACATTCAGAGAACCCCATCCCCTCCCTGGCCCTCCCCTTGAAAGGGGAGGGAATAGACCCATCCCCACCCTGGCCCTCCCCTTGAAAGGGGAGGGAATGTGAGACCCCATCCCCCTCCTAGCCTCCCCCTTGAAGGGGGAGGAATTGTCGCTAGGCGGTCGGGGGTGGGACGTAGCCGGGGATTTTGGACACGTCCACTTGGTCCATCTGCTCCGGGTCGAGGAACTGCTTCGCGTACTTCTCGTAGACCTTCTCCCACATGAAGACGTCGAAGAGATCCGGATCGATGTGCCCGTTCAGCTTGAACCTGCCGAGGATGGTGAGCGACTCGGTAAGGGTCTTGCTCTTCTTGTAGGGGCGATCCTTGGCGGTCAGCGCCTCGAAGATGTCCGCGATCCCCATGCAGCGCGCCTGGATCGACATCTGTTCCCGCATGAGCCCCCGCGGGTAGCCTTTGCCGTCCATGCGCTCGTGGTGGCCGCCGGCGTACTCCGGCACGTTCTTGAGATGCTTCGGCCACGGCAGCGCCTCCAGCATCTGGATCGTGACCTCGATGTGGTGGTTGATGATCTTGCGCTCGGCCGCGGTGAGCGTGCCGGCGCGGATCGTCAGGTTCTCGATCTCCTCGGCGTCGAGGAAATCCACTTCCTCGCCCTTCGGATTGTACCAGCGATATTTCTTGGCGATCGCCTTCACGCGCTCGATGTCTTCGTCGCGCATCGCTTCACCGCCGACGTTGGTATGGCGGAGAAAATCACGATCCGACTCGATCTCGCGAATCCGCGTTTCGAGCTCGCGCTTGAGGTCATCACCGCGTAATCCAAACCGCAGTAATCCGATTTCCACGTCGCGCTTCACCACCTCGAACCGCGTGTCGACCAGGTGGATACGGTCGCAGATGGTCTCGAGCTTGGTGGCCTTGTCCACCACGTGCACCGGCGTCGTCACCTTGCCGCAGTCGTGCAGCAGGCCCGCGATTTTCAGCTCGTAGCGGTCGCGCTCCGTCATAGTGAAGCCCTTCAACGGGCCATGCTCGTAACGGTCCGCCGCCTCCGCCAGCATCATGGTGAGCATGGGCACGCGCTCGCAATGGCCGCCGGTGTAGGGCGATTTGTCGTCGATCGCGGCGTTGATGAGGCTGATCAACGACTCGAACAGGATCTCCAGGTGGTTGATCAGCAGCCGGTTGGTGAGCGCGATCGCCGCCTGCGAGGCGAGCGACTCGGCGATGCGCTGGTCGATGTCCGAGAAGCGCACGACTTCGCCCGTCACCCGGTCCTTCGCGTTCAGGAGCTGCAGCACGCCGATGATCTCGCCCTCGTGGTTCTTCATCGGGATGGTGAGGAACGACTTGGAGCGGTAGCCGGTCTTCTTGTCGAAGTTCTTGGTTCCGGTAAAGTCGAAGCCCTCTTCGGTGTAGGCGTCCGCGATGTTGATCGACTGGTCGTGGTGCACCGCGTAGGCGGCGATCATCGAGTGATTGGGCTTGCCCTTCTCGTCGTAGAGCTTGATCGGAAAGAACGGGATTTCGACGCCGCTGGTGCCGCCCATGGCGATGCCCAGCGTGTCATTGCGCATGATTTCGAAGCGCAGCGTCTCTTCCTCGGTCTTGCGGTAGACCGTGCCGCCGTCGGCGTTGGTGATGTTCTGGGCGGCGGTGAGGATCGACTCGAGAAGGCGGTTGAGGTCGCGCTCCTTGGAGAGCGCGATGCCGATCTGGTTGAGCTGCTCGAACCGGTGGAAAAGTTCGGCGTCCGAAAGCCGCTGCATGTCGTTCATGGCTTCCTCCCTCGCGGACCCGGCTACTTGATGCAGACCGCGCGCACCTCGTGGATGTCGGTAATGCCCTGCAGCACTTTCTCGATGCCGTCCTGCTTCAGCGTGCGCATGCCGTTCTCCAGCGCGACTGCGAGGATCTCGGCCACGCGCGCGTGCTCCTGCACCAGCTTCTTGATCTCGTCGGTGCCGACCAGCAGCTCGTGGAGGCCGACCCGGCCCTTGTAGCCGGTACTGCTGCAGGTGTCGCACCCTTTCGCGGAATAGAGGGTGATCTCGCCTTTGTCGTTGCTGAAGGTTTTTTTCCATTCCTCGAGCAGCTTCTTCTGCTCGCCATCGGGATCGGCCTTCCAGGTGGAGGTGTTCCTGAGTTCGAGCGCGTACTCGTTCAGCAGATGGATAATTTCGTCATCCGTCGCGACGTGGGCTTCCTTGCACTTGGTGCAGAGGCGCCGCGCAAGACGCTGGGCGAGGATCGCGAGCAGCGCATCGGCGAAGTTGAACGGGTCCATCCCCATGTCGAGCAGCCGCACGATGGACTCGGGCGCGCTGTTGGTGTGCAGCGTTGCGAACACCAGGTGGCCGGTGAGCGAGGCTTCGATGCCGATCGAGACCGTCTCCTTGTCCCGCATCTCGCCGACCATGATGATGTCCGGGTCGGCACGGAGGAAGGCGCGCATGGCCACGGCGAAGGTCAACCCCGCCTTGGGATTCATCTGCACCTGGCGCAGGCCCTTCTGCGTGATCTCGACCGGGTCCTCGGCAGTCCAGATCTTGGTGTCGGGCTTGTTGAGGTAGCCGAGGATCGAGTGCAGCGTCGTGGTCTTGCCGGAACCGGTCGGGCCGCACACGAAAATGAGACCGTAGGGCTTCTCGATCGCCTCTTTGCAGTTCTTGAGGTTGTTGGGTGACAGGCCCAGCTTGTCGAGGGGAATGGGCTCGCCGGCGGCGAGGATCCGCATCACGATGTCTTCCACGCCGCCCTGCGAGGGAATGGTCGCAACCCGCAATTCGATGTCGAGCGGACCGAATTTCTTGAACTTGATCTTGCCGTCCTGCGGCTTGCGGCGCTCGGAGATGTCGAGGTCGCACATGATCTTGAGCCGCGCCGCGATCGCACTGCGATAGCTCGGCGGAACCTGGATGTAGGGCGTCAGCGCCCCGTCCTTGCGGAAGCGGATTTCGGTCTTGCCTTTTCCGGGATAGGGCTCGACGTGGATGTCGGACGCGCCCTGCTGGTAGGCGTCGATGATCACCTTGTTGACCAGCTTCACCAGCTCGTTGTCGTTGGCCTGAGAAGAGATATCGTCGCCGCCCGCCTCGAAATCCGCCTCTTCGTCCAGGTTTCCAAGGAGGTCGCCGATGTCGCCGGTGTCGTCGAGCATGCCGGCGCCGCCGAAGAACTGGTCGAGCGTCGAGTTGAACTCGCGCACCGTCGTGACCTTGTAGACGATCTTGCTCTTGGGATAGACGTTGTTGACGATGCGCGAGGCACGCGTGCGCTCCGGGTCGAGCGCCATCACGACGATCCCGTCCTTGCTGTCCTCGAGCGGAATCCACATGTTCGATTCGCAGAACTCCCGGCTCATGTTGCGCAACAAGTCGGGCGAGCGGATGCGCTCGGCTTTGGCAGACTCGTACGGCACGCCGAAATAGGTGGCGAGCGCGTCGCCCAGGGCGGGCGTCTTCACCTGGAATTCGTCGATGAGGACGGTCTCGATGTCGAGGTTCTTGCGGCGGGCCGAGCGCTGCGCGAGTTCCAGCTCTTCGGCCGAGATCACCGCGTTGGTGACGAGCGCGTCGTACTTGGTGCGCACCGCCATCGGGCCCTGGCGCTGGCGGAACGCGATCGCGAGCGTCTCGCAGAGCTGCACCACGCCCTCTTCCATGATCGGCGGGAAAGGCTGGCCGCTCTTCGAATTGATGATCTGGACGACGCCAATCAGGTCTTTGGCCTTGGCGTCCACGATCGGCGCGACCAGCATCTGCTTGGTGCGGTAGCCGGTCTTCGCGTCCACCGCCTTCAGGAAGTTCAACTGCGGGCTGTAGGACTTGAGTTCCGCCTCGTCATAGACGTCGCGGATGTTGATGACGCGCTTGTTGACCGCGACGAACCCGGCGATGGACTGCTCGCTGATGGGGAGCTTGATGTCCTTGAACGAGTTGAGGCCGGTCTTGACCTTGGAGATGATCGAGCTTTTGTCCTCGTTGACCTGGTAGATGGTGAGCCGGTCGGCGTTGAACAGGTTGCACCAGTCCTGCGACAGCTCGAGGATGATCTCGTCTATGTACTTGGTGGCGTGGATCTTGTTGGTGACGGCCTGCAGCTTCTGCTGGAAATTGAGCTTTTCCGCCAGGTTGTCCTGCGCCATCGGTTTCGTCTGGAGTACGCTGCTCATCGCTCCCTCGCTTCCCTCTGCGTAACCGCCACTATAAACCCTTCCATTCCTGAACCCCATCCCCACCCTGGCCCTCCCCTTGAAGGGGAGGGAATGTCTTTTTCTTCACTCCCTTGAAGTGCGGGAAATGTCTATTTTCCCTCCGGCTCAGACCAATATCCGCGTCCGGTAACCCGATCAGCACACCCGTCCCCTCTTGAAGCACCCTATCGCCGCTACGCACCTTCAAGTTGACCCAATCGATGCTCCTCTCCCCTTCAAGGGAAACCCAATCCAAGCTCCTCCCCTTCAAGGGAAACCCAATCCAAGCTCCTCCCCCTTCAAGGGGGAGGCTGGGAGGGGGATGGGGTGTCACCTCCCTAAAACTCGAAAACGTGGTTGCCCTGCAGCATCCGGGGACTCCATTGCGCCGCAGCATCCTGCACTTCCCGCATGGTCAGCTCGCCCTCGCCGGGCTTCAAGTGCGTGATATGGATCTCCGCCGGCACCTTGAGCTTGGCGAGTTCCGCCGCGAGCAGGCTCGGGCACAGGTGCTTGGAGGCCACTGCCAACTCCTTCTCCCGGTTGCAAAAAGCGGTTTCGATGATGAGATACCGCAGGTTGTCGATGGCATTCACCTCGCGCCACAGCGCGTCGTTGGTGGTGGTGTCTCCGGTAAAGACCAGGCTAGCCCGCCCTGAATCGATGCGGTAGCCCACCGCCGGCACCACGTGGTTCGCCGGCAGCGGCGTAATGCTGCGAGCGTTCAGCACCACGGTTTTCCCCAGCTCGACCGGCTCGTAGCGCAACATCGGCTTGTCCGCGTTCGGAATCTGCGCGAAGTCCGGCCACAGCTTCCAGTTGAACAGGTGCGTTTTCAGTATGTCGATGGTCGCGGCGAGGGCGTGCACCGTGATCGGCTTGTCGCGCATCCAGCCCACGGTATCGACCAGCAGCGGAATCGAGGTGACGTGATCCATGTGCGAGTGGGTCACGAACACGTGGTCGATCAGGGCCAGTTCGCCGATCGGCAGGTCGCCCACGCCCGTCCCGGCGTCGATCAGAACATCGCGATCGATGAGCATCGAGGTGGTGCGCAGCTCTGCTCCGATTCCGCCGCTGCATCCCAGTATTTTGAGTCTCATTCGTTACTTGGTTTCGAAGGTGAACGCGCCATCCCAGCCGGTACCCGGCGGATTCGCCCGCAGTATCGCAATACGCTCCACGAAGAGCTGGCAATAACGGCGCTCCGATTCGACCGCCCGGAGATCCATGAACGCCTGCCCGGCCCGCTCCCACTCCTGGCCGCGATAGAGCGCAAGCGCGCCGTGAAACCGGTCCAGTATTTCCCGCTTCTCCTGCGGAACTTCGCCTTCCAGGCCGAGCGGTTCGTATATCGTGACCGCCACGTCCTTGCCCTTGACGCGGACGCGGTCGATCTCGCGGAACACGATGCCCGACACCGCCGCCTTCGTGTCTTCGCCAACAATGATATCAGCCCCATATTCCTTTGTGATGCCTTCGAGCCGCGAGGCGAGGTTCACCGCGTCGCCCATCACGGTATAGGCGAGCCGGATGCGCGAGCCCATGTTGCCGACGCTCATGCGCCCGGTGTTGAGTCCGACACCGATGTGGATCTCCGGCCAGTTGCGCGACTTGAAGTGCGGCTGCAGGCCTCTCAGCGTGCGCTGCATTTCGAGCGCCGCCACGATGGCGTTGCGCGCGTGCATCGGATCGGGCAGCGGCGCACCCCAGAACGCCATGATGCAGTCGCCGATGTACTTGTCGATGGTGCCGCGCTGGCGGTAGATCACTTCCGTCAGCGGCGTCAGGAATTCGTTCATCAGCAGCGACAGCGCCTTCGGGTCGAGGCCCTCGGAGATGGTGGTGAAGCCGCGCACGTCGGTGAAGAGCACCGTCATCTCGCGCGATTCGCCCTCCATCGAGAACGCCTCGGGGTCCTTCGCCATCTCGTCCACCAGTTCCGGCGGCACGTACTGGCCGAACAGCCCGGTGATCTGCCGCTTGCCGCGCGCCTCGACGAAGTAGCCGTAGGCCATGTTGAAGGTGAACAGCAGCAGGATCATGGCGAGCCCGGCGGCGAGCGGCAGCACCAGGTGCCCGGTGTCGTAGAGCACGAGGTTGATGGCGATCACGATCAGCAGCACCAGCATCGCCGTGACGGTGCCTTTGGCGGGGCTCACGAACGGCAGGAGCAGCGTCATCACCAGGCCCGCCACCAGCAGCAGCACGAATTCGGCGCCGGCCGCATACGGCGGCTTGTGCTTGATGTTCTGGTCGAGTATGCCGGCGATCAGGTTGGCGTGCACCTCCACGCCGGGATACGCCGATCCCACCGGCGTGGCGCGCAGATCGAGCAGACCCGGCGCCGAAGTACCCACGATCGCGATCTTGCCCTTGAGGTCGCTCACCGGCACGCGGTCGTTCAGGATATCGACGATCGGGATGTATCTGAAGCTCCCGCGTTCGCCGCGGTACGGCACCAGCGTGCTCACGCGTTCGTCCACCGGAATCCTGAGCCGTCCGATCTTCAGCTCTTCGAGACCGGCATAGTCCTGTGATACGCCCTGCTGCAGGAAGTCCGGCACGATCGGCGGGAAACCCATGATCGCGCGGACCATGGCGAGCGACAGCGGCTCGTAATAGGACCCGTTGTACTCGGCGAGCATCGGCACTCGCCGCGTCACGCCGTCGTCGTCGAGCCAGGGATTGAAGTGGCCGGCGGTCGCGGCGGCCTGCTGCAGGTTCTCCAGGTTCGCGGTGTAGCCGTTCCACGAGGTGATGCCGATGTTGCGTCCCTTGAAGGTTTCGGGCGCGAGCACCGGCTGCGGCAGCGCACCTTTCTTCGGCGCGCGCTCCGCGGCGTCGCTCGAAAAGGTATAGCCGAGCACGACGTTGCGCCCCTTCATGCGGCTCGCGAAGATCTCGTCGTAATTGAGCTGCGGCTTGATTCTCTCCAGCACCGGGTGGAAGCCCGCCACGCCCTTCAGCTCGCCGTCGGCAAGCTGCTCCAGCACGCGGATGCCGGAAGACTCGTCGCGCTCCGCGAACACCACGTCGAATCCCACCACCGCGATGCCGTACTTGTCGAAGAGCTTGTCGAGCAGCAAAGCGATGCGGTGCCGCGGCCACGGCCAGTGGCCTTCACCGCCCTGCTCGCGCTCCTGCAGGCTTTTTTCGTCGATGTCGAGGATGACGATGCGGTCGTCCACCGTGCGCGGCATGGTGAGCCGCAGCCGCGCGTCGTAGATGATCGCTTCGAAGCGCTCCAGGATCGGGACTTTGTAGTGATCAAGGGTATGGCCCAGAAAAAAGGCCACGATCACCAGCCCCATCCCGATCCGCACGAAGTGCTTGCGCAAATCCCCTCCCTGGTGAACGGCTCGAGGCGCCGGCTACGCGCTCTTCAGAAAAAATTCCATCTTGACGCCGGCAAGCTCGATGACGTCGTGATCGTTGAGCGGGTGCGCCTGCGCATCCAGCGTCCTGCCGTTCACCACCGGGTAGCGCGCCCCCTCGACGTGGGTGATGAAATAGCCTTGCGGGCGGCGCGCGATGACCGCCACCTGCACGCCTGACTTGCCGAGCGTGGTGAGATTCTTCGTGAACACCATCTCGCGGCCGGCGCTGGGGCCGTTCAGGATCTGGATCGCCGCCATGGTCGCGCGCTCGGCCACGGGCGCGGTCGCGACTGCTGCAGGCGCCGGCGCGCTCGCCGGCTGCGGCTGCGAGGTTGCGCTCTCGCCGAAGGCTTTCGCCGCCGCCTGTGCCGCCGCCGGGGCGCGCAGGATCATGGTCTTCTCGAAATCCTCCATCGAGGCCTCGCCTGCAGGCTGCGCGGCGGGCGCTTCGACCACGAACTTGAGCTTGTACTTGCCGATCTCGATGACGTCGTTGTCCTGGAGGATGTGCTTCTTGACCGGGCTACCGTTCACCAGCGTGCCGTTGGTGCTGCCCAGGTCTTCGAGGAACGAGTCCTTGAGGATGGTCACGACCCGCGCGTGCTCGCCGCTCACCGCGAGGTTCTCGATCTGGACGTCGTTCTGCGGCTTGCGGCCGATGGTCACGCGCTCCTTGTCGAGCGGGACTTCCCGGATCACCGTGCCGTCCAGACTCATTATCAGTTTCGCCATCATCACCCTCCCGTTTCCCGTTCTCCCTTCGGCATGCTCAGGGCGAACGGCCTTTACTGCTGCCCCCTCAAACCATTCGTGCCGAGCCTGTCGAAGCACGAACGCCCTTCGACTACGCTTTGCTCCGCTCAGGGCAAGCGGTGCGCTCAAAACATCGACTTCAATTTCCCAAACCACCCGCCGCGCACCGGAAATTCCTTCAGCACGCGCACCAGTATGACCGACACGTTGTCCCGGCCGCCATTGTCGTTCGCCTGCTGCACCAGTTGTTCCGCCGCGAGGTGGAGATTCGCCTTCAGGGACGCGAGCGTATTCTCGATGTCCTCGTCCGGCACCATGTCCGGAAGCCCGTCGGAGCATAGCAGATAGATGTCTCCCTGCCGCACCGGGTAGGTATGCACCTCGGCCTCGACGTCCGGATCGATGCCCACCGCGCGCGTGACCAGGTTCTTGTTCGGTGCGTGCCGCGCGTCCTCCTTGCTGATCATGCCGCTGTCGATCTGCTCCTGCAACAGCGAGTGATCGCGCGTGATCTGCTGCAGCTTGTCGTCGCGCAGCCGATAGAGGCGTGAGTCCCCGATGTGCCCGACCGTGACCTGGTTGTCGTGCCACAGTGCGACCACCAGCGTCGTGCCCATGCCGCGGTACTGGGGTTCCTTCTGCGCCGCCTCGTAGATGGTCGAGTTGGCGCGCCCGGCCTGCTCGCTGATGAGCCGCTCCATGCGCTTGCCGTCGAGGTCGCCGGGGGGACAGGCGGCGAGCGCCTTCCTCATCTCGGCGGGTATCATCGCGACCGCGATGCCGCTCGCCACTTCGCCGGCGTTGTAGCCGCCCATCCCGTCAGCGAGCACCGCGAGGCCCATTTCGCTGTCGGCGGTGATGCTGTCCTCGTTATGCGAGCGCACCATGCCGGGGTGGGTGGCGGTGGCGATCTCAAGTACGGAGCTGAGGTTTCGGGCTTTGTTGTCTGTTTGCAGGGACTTACCGCCGCTCATGCGCTCATTCTACGATACGCGCCGAAAAAGTACATGGTTTTACCATGCACCCTGCATGCCGGCGCGTCATCGGCCCTGCCATGCACGGCAGGCGCAAGGAAAATTTCCCCTTCGAGGACTTACAGCGAACAAGATTCGCTCCCCTTCAAAGGGCGAGCTGACGCCAAGCAAAAGTTTCCCTCCCCTTCAAGGGCGAGCTGACGCCAAGAAAGTTTCCCTCCCCTTCAAAGGGCGAGCTGACGCCAAGAAAGTTTCCCTCCCCTTCAAGGGCGAGCTGACGCCAAGCAAAAGTTTCCCTCCCCTTCAAAGGGCGAGTTGACGCCAAGAAAGTTTCCCTCCCCTTCAAGGGGAGGGTCAGGGTGGGGATGGGGTATCGAGAAAACTTACTACGCTAACCGCCGAGGATGGCGCCATTCGCAACGCCGTTAGCACGCGCGAACTCGCCCCCGGACAGTTTCTTTCCGTCCTCGCCGCGCGCGCGCAGCACCTCGATGGTGCCGCCCTGGGCGGTGACCTTGAAGCTTGCATCCGTCACGTCGGACACTTCCCCCATCTTGCCCACGACGTCGGCGAAGCGCCTGAAAACATGCTTGCGGGCGTCGAAGATCTGCACTTTCCTGCCCGCGAGCGTGGTCCACGCGCCTGGTGCAGGGTTGCAGCCGCGAATGAGGTCGTACACCTGCGCGACAGGCTTCGCCCAATCGATGCGCGCTTCTGCGGAGCGGCACCAGCCCTCGTAGGTCGCCCGGGATTCGTCCTGCGTGATTTCGCGATGCTTACCGGCGAGCACGAGGTCCGCCGCCTCGAGCATCACCTTGATGCCCATCGGGAACAGTTTGTCGAAGTACACCGAGCCGATGGTGTCGTCCGGACCGATCTCGCATTCCTTCTGCAGGATGATCGGCCCCTCATCCAACCCGTCGGTGGGCCGGAAGATCGTGAGCCCGGTGCGGGTCGATCCCTGGATGATCGGCCAGTTGATCGACGACGGCCCGCGATGCTTCGGCAGCAGCGAAGGGTGATACTGGATCGTGCCGTGCTTCGGGATGTTGACGAAATCCTGCGGCGCGAACTGCAGCACGTACGCCATGATGCCGAGATCGACGTTGAGTCCGCGCAGCGCCTCGTGCGCTTCGGCTGCGCGCAGCGACTGGAACTGGAAGACCTTGAGGCCTTTCTCCTGCGCCGCGGCTTTCAGCGGGTCGATCTTCGCGCCGGCCTTCTCGGGCGCGCAGAAAACGCCGGCGACTTCATCGCCGCGCGCGAGGAACGCCTCCAGCACCGCTTTGCCGTAGTCCTGCTGTCCGATGATCGCAATTTTCATATCCGTTCTCTCTCAACAAACCCATCCCCACCCTACCCTACCCTCCCCTTGAAGGGGAGGGAATCTTTTCTCCCTTGAAGGGGAGGGAATCTTTTCTCCCTTGAAGGGGCGGGAATCTTTTCTCCCTTGAAGGGGAGGGAATCTTTTGTGTGCTCTCTCAACAAACCCATCCCCACCCTGGCCCTCCCCTTGAAGGGGAGGGAATCTTTTCTCCCTTGAAGGGGCGGGAATCTTTTGTGTTCTCTCTCAACAAACCCATCCCCACCCTGGCCCTCCCCTTGAAGGGGAGGGAATCTTTTCTTGCCGCCTCCCTTGAAGGGAGAATCTGTGTCGACGGAACCCCTGCCTTGAAGGCAAAGGAACCCTTCCCGCCGGAACTCTCCTTCCCCTTCAGGGGGAAGGCCGGGATGGGGGTGGGGTCGCGTAACTTTACGCGGCTTTCTTCGGCGGCGCCGAAAACGCGCCCGCGCTCTTGAGCTTGCTCACCTGCTCCTCGCTGT
>JBQTHU010000165.1:0-1515 GCA_052389535.1 Betaproteobacteria bacterium
ACGTCCATCGGCGGCAGGCCGTAGTAGTCCATGCTCCACCCGCGGTGGCTGTGCGCGTCGCACGAGACCTGGATCACTTTCGCGTCGATCGTCTGGTCTCCGTACGCCTGCTTGAGCGTGCCGGCGAGATCGAGACAATCGAGCGACAGGATCACGTCCGCCTCAGCCAGAATCTTCTGGCCCTCGGCGGTGAGCCGGTTCGACGGCGGCACCGGATGCAGACGGTGATCGGTGGGGAAAGACGCCGCGAGCTTGATGTTGGTCAGCACGCGCATGTTGAGCTTTTCGGCGAGCGCAACACGCGCCTGCCATGCCTCCGTGCTGCGCGTGCAGCGGCCGGCGAGCATCACGGGACTCTTCGCGTCGGAGAGCAGTATGGCTGCGGCCAGCACTGTTTCCGGCGCGGGTTGCACCGGGGCCGGGGCGGCGTAGCGCATCACATCGGGAATGTCCGGCATCGCGCCGATTTTCGATTCCTGCAAGGCGGAATCGAGATTGACGTACACGGGACCGTACGGTGCGGTCTGGGCGATCTGCGCCGCGCGCAGCACCGCTTCCATCGCCGCAGCCACCGATCCGGGCTGGTTGTCCCATTTGGTGTAGTTGCGAATGAGCGCGCCTTGATCGGAACAGGTATGGATCCAGTCGATCCACGGCCGGCGTTTTGCCGCATCCCATGGCCCGGTCGCGCCCATGATCAGCACCGGCACGCGGTCGCACCAGGCGTTGAAGATCGGCATCGCGGCGTGCATCAAGCCGACGTTGGAGTGCAGCGCCGCGGCCATCATGCGGTTCGAGACCTTCCAGTAGCCCTGCGCGATGCTGACCGCGTTCTCATCGTGCAGCGACAGCACCATCTGCGGAGTGCGGTTGCCGAGGTAGTTCACCAGACTGTCGTGGAAACCGCGGTAGCTCGCGCCGGGATTGAGCGCGATGTACGGAATGTCGAGCGCGCGCAGCACGGCGGCCACGGCATCGCTGCCCCAGAATTCCTCACTCTCGCGCGAGCGCACCGGCGTGTCGTGCACGATCGCGCCCGTTATGTTTTCCTTCGCCTTCATCGCTGCTCCTTTGATTTTCCACTACCCTGTCGTCTTCCCGGCGAAGCCTGCCCCGGCATGTATTAAGCCGGGGGCCGGGATCCAGACCTTTTCTGGATTCCGATCTTCATCGGAATGACGAGCGTGGCTTCAATCTACGCGGGCGCCGGACTGTCTGATCACTTTCGCCCACTTGTCGAACTCGGTCTTGAGATGCGTCGCGAACGCCGCGCGCGTGCTGCCCACCGCAACGTTGCCGCTGTCCGTCATGCGCTGCTTCATGTCCGCCGCCTGCATGATCTTGACGACGTGGGAATTGAGCACGTTGAGGATGTCCGCCGGCGTGCCCGCGGGCGCCAGCATTCCGTACCACTGGCTCGACTCGTAGCCCTTGAGCCCGGATTCCGCGACGGTGGGCAGTTGCGGCAATACGGTGAGCCGCGTGCTGCTCGTCACCGCGAGCCCTCTCAGCTTG
>JBQTHU010000166.1:0-6302 GCA_052389535.1 Betaproteobacteria bacterium
GAAGGTAGCATTTGAGCCACTTCGCCGATGATGGCGAGCCGCGAGGATCGTCCGAGCGCGGCTCCCTCTGCGGCACGCATGTCACGAGCCCCATACCGCCCCATTCTTCACCAGAAAATCGCTCACCGCTCCAAAAGCCCTCGGCGGGAAGATCCGCCGGCACCGGTGGCAGCGCGACAAAGGGCTCGACGCGCTGCGCCGCTACGAAACCGAGGCGACGTAGCTACCGGGCCGCCAAGTCGCTATCGAGTCGCAGCGCGGCGACGGTCGAACGGTCGAGCCGCCCGGTTGCGGGAAGGCGTTCGGTACGCTGGAACTCCATGAGCGCCGCGCGCGTAGCGGGGCCCATAATCCCGTCCTCGGGACCGGCGTTGTAGCCGAGCTGGTTCAGGCGGTACTGCGCCTCACGCACCTGCGGCGCGGCATTTGCCGCACGCGCCGCTCCCTGCGGCTCGGATTCCGCCTCGATGCCGAGCGCCGCGAGCGTGCGGTCATTGAGACGCCCCGTGTCTTCGAGGTTCTCCGACTTCTGGAACTGCCTCAGCCCCCCAAAAAACGGTTTAGCAATGCTCATTCGATTTTCAGCGTGACGCCGTTGGCTTCTTCCCAGTAGCGCGCCACCTCGGTCTGGTCGAGGTGGTAGCCAAGCTTCTCCACCGCGTCAGACCATAGTTCCGAGACGCGCTCGGCAAGCGGCGCAAAGCCGCCGGTCGATTTCGCGGTATCCACGGCGATCCGCAGATCCTTGCCGATGAAGCCCATCGCCATGCCGGTCGCGAACTTGCGCGTCAGGATGTGCGGCACGATTTTCTTCTCGATGGGGTGGTTGCGCCCCGAACACATGGCTATCAGTGCATCGGCCATGAGTTTCGGTTCGAGGCCGAAGCGCCGGCCGATGGTCATCGCTTCCACCGCATTGATCAGCGCACAGGCATTGACGTAATTCGCGAGCGCCTTGAGTGCGTGCGCGGTGCCGACCTCGCCGCAATGAATCACCGAGCGGCCCATCGCTTCGAACAGCGGCCGGCACCGCTCGACGAATGCTTTCTCGCCGCCGACCATGATGTCGAGCGTACCGTCGTTCGCGAACACGACGCCGCCCATCACCGGGGCGTCGATGACCGCGATGTCACGCGGTTCGAGCGCTTCGGCAAGTCTGCGCGTGCCCGTCGGATCGGAGGTGCTCATGTCGATCACGATGGCGCCGGCTGCAAGTCCCGCCGCAACGCAATTCTCCGAGCCTTCGCCGAGGACCGCCTGTCGCACGACCTTGTCGTTGGGCAGCATCGTGATCACGGCCTGCGCGCCGTCAGCCGCTTCCGCAAGCGATCGCGCGGCCCGCCCGCCGTGCTGCGTGACGAAAGCGTGCGCGACTTCGGATCGAACGTCGAACACGGTCACGTCGAATGCGGCCTTCACGAGATGACCGGCCATGGGGTTGCCCATGTTGCCGACGCCGACGAATGCCACTTTTCGGATGCTCACGTGTATTGCTCCAGGGATGAGGATGCTCGGGGTGAAGGCGGGAAAAACCGGCGGCTATAATACAACACCACTGCGATGAGGCAGGTTGGAGTTCATCGCCCCGCCACGGCGGCGCGCAGCCCATCTATGCGATTACGGATACGCGGCAGAACGATCGAGCACGTTTCGCTGCGCGAACTGATCATCGTGATCGTTCCGCTCGCGCTGATCGCGGTCGCAGCGTTCTGGATCGCCTACCAGTTCGTTCAGCCGGCGCCGCCGAAAAGTCTCACGATGACGACCGGTGCCGAGGGCGGCGCATACCGCGCGTACGCCGGGCGCTACCGGCAGATCCTCGCGCGCAACGACATCGAGCTGCGACTGCAAACGTCATCCGGATCGATCGAGAACCTGCAGCGTCTCAAGGATCCCGGCTCGAACGTGGATGTCGGATTCGTGCAGAGCGGCGTGCTGGGCGACATGGATCCGGGAGGACTCGTATCGCTGGGCAGCCTCTATTACGAGCCGCTGTGGGTGTTCTACCGCGACAAGGCGACGCTCGACCGGCTGAGCCAGCTCCAGGGCAAGCGCATCTCCATCGGCCCGGAAGGCAGCGGCGTGCGCAAGCTCGCCCTGCAACTGCTCGCGGCGAACGCTGCGACCGAGCAGCCGACGGTCCTGCGCGACCTGCCGATATCCGACGCGGCCGAGGCCCTCGTACGCGGGGAAATCGAAGGCGTTTTCGTGATCGCCGGTCCGGATTCCCCGGTCGTTCAGAAACTGCTGCGGGCCGAAGGCGTGCGGCTCATGAGCTTCAGCCAGGCGACCGCCTACACGCGCCTCTTTCCTTTCCTGGCGAGCGTGGTGCTGCCGCAAGGCGCCATCGATCTCGCGCGCAACATACCCGAGCGCGACACGACGCTCCTCGCGCCCATGGCGACGCTGGTCGCACGCGAAGACCTGCATCCGGCGCTTGTTATCCTCCTCGCGCAGGCCGCGACCGAAGTTCACGGCCATGCGGGACTGTTCCAGCGCGCAGGCGAATTTCCGGCACCCAAGGCGGCGGACTTTCCGCTGAGCGACGAGGCAAGGCGCTATTATCAGTCGGGGCCATCGTTCCTGCAGCGCTACCTGCCGTTCTGGGTCGCCGTCTTCGTGCAGCGCATGATCGTGCTGATCGTCCCGCTCATCGCCGTGCTGATCCCGCTGATGCGGATACTGCCTTCGGTCTACAACTGGCGGGTGATGCGCCCGATCAACCGCTGGTACGGCGAACTGAAGTTCCTCGAGCACGACCTCGAACAGCACAAGGATCCGGCACAGACTGCCGGGTACTTGCGCCGGCTCGACGAAATCGAAGCGCGCGTCAGCAGGTTAAAGGTGCCGGTTTCTTACTCCGGACAGTACTACACGCTGCGCGAGCATATCCGGTTCGTGCGCAGGATGATCGAGAATCCGGACGCAAGACCGCGGAGCGACGAAGCGGTCACCACACCGCCCCGCGCGCAGTGATCGGCCACACCGCCTCCACCCGGCCGTTGCGCACGCAGACATAGTTGTCGTACAGGTTCACCGTGGGATCGCAGTGGCCGGGAATGAGCTTCAGCTTGTCGCCCACCGCATAGCCGCGCGCGCCGTTCAACTGCAGGACGCCGTGTTCGTCGGACGCTTTGATGTACTCGACGCCGTCATTCGTCGCCACGCGGGGCATGCCGGAATCCACGCTCGAGGCTTTCAGGCCGGCATCCACGATCGCGCGCGCCGCCGACGACCGGCTCATCACGGTGCTCCAGACGAAGAGGCTGTGCTCGAAGCGCGGGGTGCCGCTCTCGGTCCATTCGTTCTTTGCATAGTCCACGTCCATGAAGATGTACGAGCCGGGCTGGATCTCCTGATAGATGCCGCTGGCCGCCTCGAACAGGTACGTGCCGGTGCCGGCGCCGGTGACTTTCTCGCAGGGCATGCCCGCCTGCGAGAGCAATTCGGTCGTGGCTCTGATCTTCGCTACTGCCGCATCGATCGCGGCGCGCCGCTCCTCCACCTTGCGCAGATGCTGCGCCGCGCCCTGATACGCCTGCAGCCCGGCAAAACGCAGGTTGGCGCAGTCCGCGATCTTCCGGGCCAGGGCAAAAGCCGGCTCACCCGCTTCGACACCGCAGCGGTTGGCGCCGACGTTGACTTCCACCAGCACATCCAGCCTTACGTCGAATTCGCGCGCGGCGGCATCCAGGGCGGCAACATTGCCCGCGTCATCCGCGCACACCGCGATGCGCGCCTGCTTCGCCAGCGCAGCGGCGCGCCTCAGCTTCGCGGGGCCGACCACTTCGTTCGCGATCAGGACATCGCCGACCCCGCCCTGCACCATGGCTTCCGCTTCGCTCACTTTCTGGCAGCAGACGCCGACCGCGCCGAGCGCCATCTGCCTGAGTGCGATCTGCGGACACTTGTGGCTCTTGGCGTGCGGGCGCACCGCCACCTTGCGGCCTGCGAGCGATTCCTTGAGCCGCTGCAGATTGCTTTCGAAAGCGTCGAGGTCGAGGATCAGCGATGGCGTATCCAGTTCCTCCAGCGGCAAGCCGACCTGCGGAAGATAGAGCGTCATGTGTAGTCCTTGATCTGGTTCGATCAGTTTACCGAATGCCAATCCCGATGCGCGTGTAGATGATGACAGCCTCACCGTCGGAGTATAGGATGTGGCGCGCTTTGCCCAAAATCCCGAGGAGGAAAATCATGCGTACATCAAACGCACGCCGTCTGCTCGGCACAATCGTCGTTTCGTGCGCCATCACTACCGCGTCCCCCGCCGTCGCGCAGGAATGGAAGCCCGCGAAGAACGTCGATATCGTGGTCGCGTCAGGCGCCGGCGGCTCTTCGGACCGCACCGCGCGCGTCGTTCAGCGCCTCTTGCAGGCCAATCCCGCGTTCCCCAGCATCAGCGTCACCAATCGTCCCGGCGGCGGCGGCACGGTGGCGTGGACGTATCTCGCCCAGCAGCCGGGAGATCCGCATTTCATCGCCACGTTCTCGCCCACCATGCTCACAAACCAGATCCTCGGGATCGGCAAGCTGAGCTATCAGGATTTCACGCCGCTCAGCATCCTGCTGCGCGAGTACGTGATCGTGACGGTGAACGCCGAGTCGCCCATCACCAATGCCAAGGTACTGGTGGACCGGCTGCGCAAGGATCCCACATCGCTCAGCTTTGCCTTTTCCGCCGCGCCCGGTAATCACAATCATGTGCTGATCGGCATGATCATGAAAGCCGCCGGCGCCGATCCGAAAAAAGCGAAGGTGGTGATCCAGAAATCCGGCGGCGCAGGCGCCACCGCGATGCTCGGGGGACACATCGACGTGCTGGTCGGCGCGCCGGCGAACGTGCTGCCCCACATCGAAGCCGGCAAGGCGCGGGCGATCGGTGTCGGCGCGCCGAAGCGCCAGACCAACCGGCTCGCCAACGTGCCGACCTTCAGGGAGCAAGGGATCGATGCGGTATTCTTCAGCTGGCGCGGCTTCATCGGCGCCAAGGACCTCACGCCGGCGCAAATCGCATTCTGGGACCAGGCGTTCGCGAAGGCGGTGCAGGGCGAGGAATGGAAGAAGGATCTCGAGACGAACGCGTGGGCCGAGGATTTCATGGGGCATGCGGAGACGCGCAAGCACCTCGACAGCGAGCATCAGCTCATCAGCAAGATGCTCGTCGATCTCGGCGTGCTGACAAAGTAGCCCCGCGCGGCGCTACCCTGTTCGTCGTGCCGGCGAAAGCCGGAAACCAGAATCGCGCAGCGCTATTCAGAAGCATCGGCCTTGAATCCCGCCTGCTCGATGCCGTAGGCGCAACAGGCTTCGTCCTCCTCCCCGCTGCCGCCGCTCGCTCCGGCTGCGCCGATAATCTCTCCGGCGGCGTTCCTGATCAGCACCGCACCCGTCTGCGGCAGGAACTTCCCTTGCGCCGTCGCGGCGAGCGTCGTGAAAAAATTCGGATTGTTCTTCGCCCGTCTCGCGAGCGCGCGGCTCGAGGCGCCCATCGCAACCGACGCCCACGCCTTCCCGCGTGCGATGTCGAGCCGGAACATGCTCGCACCGTCCTCGCGCTGCGCGGACACGATGTTGCCGGACGAGTCGAGCACCACGACACCGAGAGCGTCTATCTTCATTTCGCGCGCTTTGGCGATTGTTTTCTCGATGATGGCATTGGCCTGCTGCAGGGTGAGTTCAACCATGCAAACTCCGTTTGGTGAGAGTGTGGAAATACAGCGGACGCCCCAAGGGCGCGGTGACTATACAAGTGCGACGTCGCGCATGTCAAACCGCCGTCCCGGCATAGCGAGACACACGTGCGTGTATGATGCCCATCGACCACCGGCCTGGAGGAGACCAATGCGTGTCGCATTTCTTATCGGAGGCGCGCTGGCGGGCCGAATAATGCGGGTCATAACCATTGAACTAGCGCCATCCCTTCTTCGTCTACCTGTGTCACCCTAGGTAACTTGCTTTGAGGTCGCAAATTGAGACCTCAAAAAAGTCTGGCGCGACAGGGGAGTTCTCGCCTCCTATCAGCCGCGCCAGTTGTCCGCCGCGCCTTTTTCGGCGATGGCGCTTTCAAGACGCGGCGTGGAGCGCACCGCCGCGTAACGCACGGGCTCGGTGCCCGCAACCTTCAACGCGTAGCGCTCGTTCTTTGGAATCTGGATCACGTCTCCGGCTTTCGCGCGGCGCTTCTCTTTTCCGACAGTCGCCTCCAGCGCGCCGTTGATGACGTACAGAAACATTTCGTGTTGCGCCGAGGCCGATTC
This sequence comes from Betaproteobacteria bacterium, assembly GCA_052389535.1. Classification (GTDB taxonomy): domain Bacteria; phylum Pseudomonadota; class Gammaproteobacteria; order Burkholderiales; family SG8-41; genus DSOT01. Next base: position 6,258 of record JBQTHU010000166.1, read on the forward strand.
GCTCCCGTGTCCGGGCGGCGATTCCACGAAACCGAAGGCGATGTA